>JBGOUV010000139.1:0-15488 GCA_041477815.1 Terriglobia bacterium
GGATATGGGAGATGTCGAAGCATTCGATGCGGGGCGAAATCTGAGGAAGGTTGAGCGCCTCTTCGAGAGCGGCCACGATCTGCTTGGAGGAGGGCTTGAGGACGCGGAAGCGCTGGTCGAAGGAGGTGCGGGAGTTGCGCGAGACCAGCTCTACCATGGCCTTCTTTTGGCCGCGCTGCGGGGTGAGGATCTCCACGCGGCGTCCGCGCCGCTCGGTGAGGTAGTCCTCCAGGGCGTCGCGGTCGTCGAACTCGATGGGGACGTGGATCTGGGCGGGCACGTAGTGTTGATCGATGTAAAGCTGCTTGAGCAGGGAGGCCATCAGGTCGGGCGCGGAGAATTCGAGCTGGTCCTCCCAGAAAAACTCGCGGCGGTCGACAATGCGGCCGTTGCGGAGGTGGAAGAGATTGACGGCGATGAGCGGGGGCTCGGCGTAGAAGCCGAAGATATCGGCATCCTGGCCCTCGGCGGCGGCGATCTTCTGGCGCTCGTCGAATTCCTCGAGCGTGGCCAGGAGGTCGCGCAGGGAGGCGGCCTGCTCAAACTCGAGGAGCTGGGAGGCGGTGTCCATGCGGGCGCGAAGATCCCGGGCCAGCTCGGCGCGGCGCCCGTCGAGGAAGAGCTTGACCTCGCGCGCCGCCTCGGCGTAGGCGGCGTCGGTGGTGAGGCCCTGGACGCAGGGTCCCAGGCAGCGGTGGATGTGGTATTCCAGGCAAGGGTGGGAGTGGTGCCGCGTGAGGTCCACCTTGCAGGAAGGGACCAGAAAGCGCCGATGAATGAAGTTGACCAGCCGATAGGCCAGGTTGGCGGGGAAATAGGGACCGAAGTAGATGGAGCCGTCCTTCTTTAGTCGCCGGGTAACATAAACGCGCGGATATTTTTCGGCGGCGGTGAACTTGATGTATGGATAGGTTTTGTCGTCCCGGAGGAGAATATTGTAACGGGGCTGGTACTGCTTGATGAGGTGGTTTTCGAGAGCCAGGGCCTCCTTCTCGTTATCCACCAGGATGTAGTCGAGGTCGGCGGCCTCGGCCATAAGGGTGCCGGTCTTGACCTCGGCCAGGCGCTCTTCGAGAAAGTAGTTGCGGACCCGGTCGCGGAGGCTCTTGGCCTTGCCGACGTAGATGACGGCGCCGCCAGGGTCCCGGTAGAGGTAGACGCCGGGGGAGAGAGGGAGGGCGTTGGCCTTATGGCGGAGGGTATCGAGGAGGTCGCTGCGATGGGGTCGGTTGGTCAATTCTTTGTGTGCCGAGGAGGGCGTGGCGAACCGTTAAGTGGTTGATTCTCAGGAGAAAAGCTCTTGGACCGGTTTGATCCAGGCTGGGCCGTCCGCGGTTGCCCTCCTACTTCCATGGTAGCGCGGGTTGAAGTCGGCCCCGGGTGTATGATGGGTGAAGGGATGAAGAAGCAAGGTTTCATTGTCGCCGATCCGAAGATCTGTCACGGCCAGCCTACGTTCCGGGGCACCCGCATAATGGTCCAGGACGTTCTCGAGATGGTCGCCGAGGGCATGGATTGGAATGAGATTATCGATAACTGCGATGGCAAGATCACCAGGGAAGCGATTACAGAGGCTGTTCGCGTGGCGTCGAAGGCCCTGGGAAACCGCCCCAGCCGCGCCATGCTGGAACCGGCCCTGACGGCCAGGTGAACCTTCTCGACGAGAATATCTTGCCGACCAGCGGCGCCTGTTGCATCGCTGGCGCATTCGGGTCCACCACGTTGGATACGACGTAGGTCGCGCGGGAATGGATGACGATCAGATCATTTCGTTCCTCCATCAGCAGCCGGGGGCAACCTTCTTCACGAGCGACCGGGACTTCTGGAAGCGTGGCCTCCGCCATGCCAGGTATTGCTTGGTTTGCCTCTTCGTCGAAAGATCAGAGGCGGGCGGCTTTGTGCGGCGATTCCTGCAACATCCGTCGTTTGATACGCGCGCCAAGCGCATGGGGAAGGTGGTGGCGGTTCGGCCCGAAGGGCTGCTGATTTGGGAGCTGCGTGCCGAGGAGAGGATGGACCTTGCCTGGCCATAGATTCTTCAGGCTTGGCAGCACCCACCCGCGACCGTTGGGATAGCCCACGGGCCTCCAGCCCAGCAAGGTGAAGATAGCGCCGGCGTGGCGGAGCGCGTTGAGGCGTCGAGGGGCTAGGCTGGCGCAGCGCAGCAAGCCGGGTACAATGGTCCCATGCGCCGATGGGCGTGGTGGGCTTGGCTGGCGCTGCCGGCGCTGGCGGTCGAGCTACGGGTGGAGCCCGGGAGGGAGAAGCTGCGCCCGCAAGAGACGGCGGTGGTGGTAGTGCGGCCGGCGATGCCGGAGGTATCCACGCTGCGGGTGGTGGATCCGGAAGGGGGCTGGCTGTCACGGCCCTGGCGGAGGGCGGATGGGACGGCGGTGTTGTATACGGCGCCCGCCCGGCCGGGACGGTACACGATTGAATTGCGGCAGCGGCTGGTGAAGCTGGAAGTGGAGATCGAGGTGACGCCGGCGGCGCCTTCCTATCGTCCGGCGGAGTCGATCTCGTTCGGGCCGGAGCCGGACATCCGGGACGTCTATCGGGATTTGGCCGAGCACTATGCCCCGGTGGTGGCCCAGGAGACCTGGTTCGAGCCCAAGGCCGACTACCTGGCCCGGTTCGACTACGACGGAGACTGGCGCGGGGACAATAACTGGGACAACCTGGCGTCGGGAAGCTCGCAGGCCTACGTGCACTGGGCGGCCATGGAGACGGCTACCCACTACTTCCTGGTGTACAACCTGTTCCATCCGCGGCGGTACGCGGAGGAATGCTCGAGCCTCTGCCAGGAAAATGACAATGCGGGCGTGCTGGTGGCCGCCCGCAAGGACGGGAGCCGCTTCGGCAAAGCGCAGGTGGTGCAGACGCTGTCGAACAACACCATTTCCACCTACACCTCGGACGGCCGCATCCGGGAGGGCGTGCACCGGGTGAACGGGGATCTGAAGTTGTGGCGGGAGTCGCATCCGGTGGTGTTTGTGGAGTCGGGGACGCACGGGGTTTACGGGGCCGGAGATGGGGAGCACTCGCGGTTTTCGGCCGAGAGGATGGATTTCACGGGTTCGACGGGGGTGCTGTACCGGTTCGGGGGCGTGCCGGGGCGGCCGGCGCATCCCAACGACCGGGACGTTTCTTACGAGCTGCTGCCGATCGGCGAGCAGTGGTGGCCGCGGGCCATCAGCCGGGAGGGGCGTGAGAGCCACACCTTCGACGACTACGCGCGCTACTTGCCTTACGGGAACCGGCCGGTGGCGGCCGCCGAGGAGATGGGGTCGGCGTTCTTCGGGAGGAAGTTTTACCCCAATAAGGCGCGGCCGTTCTGGGGATGGTTCGATGCCCTGACCCAGGCAAAGCGGATCCTGGCCCCGGGTCAGTGGGGACTGGACCCGGCCTATGCCGTGGCCGCCACGCTGAAACTGCCCCCCGGCACGCCGTTTTCCCTGGAGTACCTGTACAACCCGTTTCTGGTGGGGGCGGGGCGGCGGGACGCCGTTACGGTGCTGGCGCGGCCGCAGCGGGCGGAGAACCCCGGCACTGCCGCGGTGCGGACGCCGGGGGGGGAGCGGCACGTGCTCTCGCCTCCGGCGGAGAAGCCCAAGTACAACCTCAACAGCAAACAGGGCAATCTGGAGTTTCGCGGGCGGGTGGATGGAAGCGTTTACCTGCACGTGCGCGGCGACCGGATCGAGGTGGAGTACCTCAGCGGCCGGCCTATGGACGAGATCCGCTACCGGTTCTCGCAGCCGCTGCCGGCGGTGGAAATGGAGGAGGTCAAGCTGGAGGACGTCGACGGACGGGGAGCGGTGCGGCTGCTGGAATGGCCCAACCAGGGAAATCAGTTCACGGCCAAGGTGCGGATCCAGGACGACAAGCCGGGGGCGGCGTTGTATCGGTTCAAACTGGCGTGGAAGAGATAGGGTGTGGGCGCGGGAGCGGATTCCGTCTCCCTGTAAATGTGGGGCGGCTCCCCGGAGCCGCGCCGGGCCCCCTGGCCCGGCTGACCGGTAGGTAGAACTCCCTTACGGTCGCGGTGTGGTGGCACGGAGGGGCGTTACGCCGGGGAGAAGATCTGGCGCCATTTGCCGGCGGGCGAGGTCTTCTGCTTGACTTCGATGGGGGCGCCGCTGAGGACGGAGGCCAGCTCCGAAAACCGCTCGCTGAGCTTGGAGTTTTCGGGGGCGAACTTGCCGTCGGCAAAGGCGGAGGTGACCACACGGTACTGGTTCTGGATGGTGGCGATCACCGGGATAGAGAGGAATTTCTCCACCTCGGCGGCCTGTACGTCGAGCTGGGAGGAGCGGTTGAGGACGATGCGCAGCCGGTCGCAAGAGATGCCGTGGTTGAGGAGTTGGGAGGTTTTGCGACGGGCCAGATAGAGACTGGCAATTTCGGGGGTTACCACGAGCATGACATACTTGGCGCGGTCCAGGACCTCCCAGCAGGACGTGTAGATGGCTTCGGGCAGATCGACCACGACGTACTCGTAGTTCTGGCAGGCGAAATCGAGGACAGCCGTAGTTTCGGCGCTGGAAAACACGCCGGGCGAGGCGGCTTGCGAAGGGGTCAGGATGTCCAGGCCGTGGACCGGATGCACGATGCTTTTCCATAGCGCCAGGTCCAGCCACGCGGAGCGCTCGAGGGCCTCCTGGAACCCATGGCCGGGAGCGAGCTTGAGCCAAAAGGCGATGATGCTGTTATGAAAGTCGAAGTCGGCGAGCAGAACGGAAGGATGGTGCAGCCGCTGGATAGCGGCGGCGGTATTGACGGCGACGGTGGTGGTGCCACAGCCGCCGCGGGCGGGCAGGAAGGCGATTACGTCGCCGGCCGACACGGCGGCCGTGGTGGCGGTCTTCAGCTTCGCCAGACGGTTGATGGCCAACTGCATCTGCTCGGTCTTGAGGGGTTCGAACCACAACTCGCGGACGCCAAGCTGCATCAGGTCCAACAGCAGGCCCTGGTCGCAGGAGGCGCTCAAGGCGATCACGGGCAGATCGGGGCGGTCGACGTTGAGCCGGCCGAGGGTGTGGAGCACCTGCGTGTAATCGGAGAGGCTGATAATGATCGCATCCGGGCTGAATTCGCCGAGACTGGCGGCCAGCTCGGCGGGGGTGGGGTACTGATACGAGTGATGGCAGACGTAGAGACCGGTCACAATGCCTAATTTCTCCCGACAGTCCCGGATGAGGCCGTCGTCCGGCCCTATTAACATGGCGCTGAGCATAGAACTCCTCAAGAGAAGAAGCGTTGGCCTTAGCTTTTAGCGTCAGCAACCAGGTTCACCCCTCCGCTGCGATACCGCGGTTGCCAATGGCTGTAGCTAAGAGCTTCTTCTATGGGGAGACATCGGCAAACCGGAGCCGGGGCTGAAGGGTGGGGTTGCAATTCTGGCCGGGAAGCGGTATAGAAGGACCCAAGGATTGGGAGGCAATGACAGTATTCGGCGACCCTCTCGAAACGATGATCCCCGATCCAGGCCACTCCGACACGGAGTTGCGATAATTGAACCTGGCAAATTTGCCGGACCCCGCAGAATCAACGACTTGCCGTGGTGCAAATTTGCACCACGTGACTCCAGGGCACTTCTGCCGCAGGCTTGTAGCGATCGTCGGCCCTACTCGGCGCTGCAGCCGATGGCGCAAGAGGCGCGCCGCGCCTGATAGGCCCGAACAGACGGGCCACCGAGACGAAGGTTATGACCTGCAGCCTCTGGTTTCAGGGAACCGCCGGGACCACAGGGGCTGACGGCCGTCCGCCCGTCGCTGTGCTATCCTACGAAACCCAAGCGGCTATCGCTTCTGACAAAGGAGAAACCCCGTGAGAGTCGGCGTCTTTACCGCTTTGCTGGCCAAGATGAGCCTGGACCAGGTGATCGAAAAACTCCAGGGGCTGGGCATCACCACCGTCGAGTTGGGCACCGGCAACTACCCCGGTGATCCCCACTGCAAGCTGGAGATGCTCAAGAACAAGACCGCGCTGAAAGAGTTTCAGGCCAAGCTGGCCGACCACGGCTTCTCGATCAGCGCCCTGAGCTGTCACGGCAACCCGCTACATCCGAATAAGGCCATCGCCAAGGCCAACCAGGAGGTCAGCAAGCAGACCATCCTGCTGGCCGAGAAGCTGGGCGTGCCCGTGGTGATCGACTTCTCCGGGTGCCCCGGCGACAGCGACACTTCCAAGAACCCCAATTGGGTGACCTGCCCCTGGCCCCCCGACTACCTGGACATCCTGAAATGGCAATGGGAGAAGAAGGTCACGCCTTACTGGACCCAGCGGGCGAAGTTCGCCGCCGACCACGGCATCAAGATCGCCATCGAGATGCACCCGGGCTTCGTGGTCTACAGCCCGGAGTCGATGCTGCGGCTGCGCGAGATCGCCGGACCGGCCATCGGATGCAACTACGACCCCAGCCACATGTTCTGGCAGGGGATCGATCCCATCGCCGCCGTCCGGGTGCTGAACGGCTCTATCTTCCACGTCCACGCCAAGGATACCCAGATCTACGGCCGGAATCTGCCCAAGACCGGCGTCCTCGACGTGAAGCCGTACAGCGACGAGGCCAACCGCGCCTGGATCTTCCGGACGGTCGGCTACGGCCACGGGGCGGGGTGGTGGAATGAGTTCGTCTCCACGCTGCGGATGTTCGGCTACGACTATGTCCTATCGATTGAGCATGAGGACAGCCTGATGTCGGTCGAGGAGGGTCTGACCAAGGCGATCGGGTTCCTGGACAAGGTGGTGCTGAAGGAGAAGCCGGCGGAGATGTGGTGGGCCTGAGGAGGCGCCGCGACGTCCTGCTGGCGCTGGTGGCGACCCGGGCTGGACGCGCCCAGACGCTGGCCGAACAACGGGCCAGGATCGACGCCCTCGACCGCCGGATCGTGGCGCTGCTGCACCAGCGGGCGGAGGTGGTGCAGGCGATCGGGCGGTGGAAGGGGCAGGCCGGCCAGGCCGTGACCGCTCCGGCCCGCGAGCAGGAAGTACTCCGCAACGCGATGGCCGCGGCCGGGGCCCTGCCGCCCGAGTCGGTGCGGCGCATCTACGAGAGCGTCCTAACCGAGATGAAAGCCGCCGAACGTCTCGCCATGAGCAAGTGATAGACTGGGTTTATAGTCATGAGCGTCACGAAGCAGTGCCCGAGCTGCGGGCGGGAGTTGGAAGGCGACTACCAGTTCTGTCCGTTTGACCGCACCCCGCTGGGCCGCAAGTGCCCTACGTGCGGAAAGATGTGGGATGCCAGCTTCCAGTTCTGCCCGATCGACTCGACGGAGCTAGGAGAGCGGCTGGCGCCGGAGTCGCCACCGGCGGAGCGGCCCGGCCCCCTGGAGCGCCACCGGCAGGCGGCTCTTCACAGTTTATTAGTGGAGTCGGCACTGCCGGAGCCGCCCCGTCCCGCGGAGCCGCCCCCCCCCGTAGCGAAGATGCCGCCGGCCGATCTCCCGCCCCTTCCCCCCGTGGATCTCTCCTCCTTTGCCGAACACAACACCGGGCGCAACTGGAGGAGCACCTTGTTCCGGCCGGTCACCCTCATCTTCATCTTCGGGGTCCTCATCGTGGCGGCGTTTGTTTTCTTTCTGACCGCTTCCACCGGCGGCAACGACCTGCCCGTGCCGGTGGTCAAGTACGAGGTGCTTCCGAACGAGGGCCGGAGCAAGGGAGTGCCGGTGGCGATCCGGGTCAACCAGTTGGCGGTATTCCAGATCGACGATCCCATGGAGGCGGGGGCCACGCGCGCCCAGAAGATCGTGACCGCGATTGAAGAGGTGATGCGAAACGCCCACAGCGACGTGGGGCTGCGGTTCGCCGTCGAGATGAAGGACGGGCGGCCGGCGATCCTGGTGGTGACGCAGGCGGGGCCGGACCCCCGGGTGCTGGCGTCGGTGACCGAAGGCGATGCCGCCATCTCCGGCGAGACCGATGCCACGCGGGTGGCCGGCCGCTGGGCCGAGCGCCTGACCGACGCGGTAAAGGTGTTCGTGTTCGGCGAGGCGCCGACTTTCTCCAAAGGCACCGAGTTCGGTGAAAGCCTGGCGGCGCTGTTCAAAGGCGCCGTCGACGAACGGGGGCACCTCAACAAGAAGAGTCTGGATCGGGCCTACCAGCGGCTCTCGCCGGCGCAGCGGCAGGCGCTCGAAACACCGCCGCGATTCAAATAGGGGCAGTCCTCATGAGACGGCGGTGGATTCTGCTGGTTCTGGCGGCGCTGTGGGGGGGCTGCTCGCGCCAAGGGAAGCTCATCATCGGTGTAGTACCCAAGGGCCAGGCGCATATCTTCTGGCAGACGGTACACGCCGGCGCGGTGGCGGCCGCGCGCGAGGGCGGGGCGGAGGTCCGGTGGAACGGTCCGGCGGTGGAGACCGAGTTCAGCCGCCAGGTGCAGATCGTCGATTCCATGATCAACGGGCGGGTGAGCGCGATTGTCCTGGCCCCCACCGACCGCGTGGCCCTGGTGAGCGTGGTGGAGCGGGCGGCCCGCGAGAAGATTCCGGTGACCATCTTCGACTCCGCGATTGATACCGAAAACTACGTCTCGTTCGTGGCCACCAACAACTATGCCGCCGGGCAGATGGCGGCGCGCCGGATCGGGCAGATTCTGCACGGCCAGGGCTCGGTGGCCATGCTGATGAACATGCCCGGCAGCGCCTCCACGCTGGAGCGCGAGAAGGGCTTTGAGGACGCCCTGTCCCAGGAGTTCCCCCAGATGCAGATCGCCGCCCGCCAGTTCGGCATGTCCGACCGGGCCAAGTCGATGGCGGTGGCCGAGGACCTCCTCACCGCCCACCCTGGCCTCCGCGGCGTATTCGCCTCGAACGAGCCCGGGTCGGTGGGCGGCGCCCAGGCGCTCAAGTCCCGCCGGCTCACCGACAAAATCAAGCTGGTGGGCTTCGACTCGAGTCCGACCCTGATCGACGACCTGCGGGCGGGCGCCATCGATTCTCTGGTCGTGCAGGATCCCTTTCAGATCGGCTATACCGCGGTCAAGACCGCGCTGGACAGGCTGAAGGGCCAGACCCCGCCACGGAAGATCGATACCCCCGCCCGGCTGCTCACCGCCGGCGACCTGGATACGCCGCAGGTGAAGCAGCTCCTCCATCCGGACCTGGATCGCTACTTGAAACAGTGATAAACCGCACTGCAAGAGAGGTGGAGCAGTAAGTTATGATGGGGGCACGGTAAAGGAGCGTATATGGCGAGTACTGCAAAGAAGACAGCGAAAGCCAAGGTAGCGGCTGTGAAGCCGTCGGGTGTAATCGGAGCGACGCCTCTCGCGAATATGGCGGCATGCGTCGCCGACGCCAACGCGGCGGTCCGGGATCGCGACCCGGGTCCCGCAGATCCGAGAGATTTTGCAGACCTGATGGCGCGACTGCCCGCGGCGCGGGCGAAACTGGCCCCCATCTATCAGTCCGGAATGTTCGACCCCTATGTGGCGACGCTGACCGGACTGGGAGCGGCGGGGTTCGGACGCATTCTCGCCGCCGATGTGAACAACGAGGGTCAGGGCCGGCTCATGCTGGATCTCGCGCAGGCGCTGCTGCAACCGGCCGAAGGATTCCAACACGCGGCGTTGCGGGCGCTGCAGGAGCTGGTGAGCGACCTTTACGACGGCTTCCTCAGCGCGGAGGACCGCAGCGGGGTCAAGGCGCCGGATCGGGGCGTTACGGCGCCGATGGTGAAGTTCGGCGAACCGGCCTCGGGCCCGTATACCTGGCCGATCGAGGCCACGGGAAGTTTCCGGCTGGCCACCACCGCGGCGCCAAACTCTGCGGTGGTCAATCTGCCTCCGGCGAATGGGCGGCTCGGCCTGATGGCTTGGTCGTCGCTCGGACATGAGACCGCCGGGCACGACATCATGAGCGCCGACATTGGCATGAAGCAGGAGTTGGCCGACACCGTGCGCCGGGGACTGACTGCGGCGGGCCTGAAGAGCTTGGCCGGCTATTGGGCGGACCGGATCGACGAAACGGCGTCCGATGTGCTGGGAATCCTGAACATGGGGCCGGCCGCGGGAATCGGTTTGATCGCGTTCTTCCGCGGTTTCGGAGGAGCGCTGCGCAGTAACGGGCCGACTAACGATCCTCACCCGGCCGACATCGTGCGTGGTTTCCTGGCCGCCTCGACGGCGAGATTGCTGGAGTTCGATGACCATACGAAGTGGGCCGATGTCATTCGCCAGGAGACGCTGAAGGACCTGCAACCGATCACTCTCGGCGGCAAGAAGGTGACGGCGGCCCAGGCGGAGAAGTCGGCCGGCGTGGTGGCCAGGTCGATTGCCACGACGCGCCTCCGAAGTCTGGAGAATACAGCGCTCCTTCAGATTCAGAACTGGCGCAACTCTGATGAGGCGATTTCCGACCGGCTGCGGACAATTCTGACGTCGAGAGCGGCGATTCCGAGCAATTTGGGAGCGGATGCATTCGCCGCGCATGGCGTAGCGGCGGCAGTGATGGCGGCGCTGGCCGGCGAGGGGGCCCTTCCGGAGATGCAGTCACGAATGATCACGATGCTCGGCTTCATGCACGATCAAAATGCCAGTTTCGGACCGCTGTTTGTGACCCACCCGAGCAACATCTCGGCGCATTTCGACTACAAGGAGCTTATGGAGGGCCTCAGTCGACCTGGACGGTGATACGAGGGGCCTCCTGAACCTGACCGCCTGTGGAGGTGCCCAGAATGGCGACCCGCGAGGCGCGGCCGGTGGAGGCGTCGGGGGCGGCTCGGAGGCGGAGGGTAATGGTCTTCTCGTCGGGTCCGGCGGCGGCGGATTCGAGCGAGACGCCGGGCGGCAGATTCTCCGCGCGGAACCGGATCTCTTCGCCGAAGCCCGCCTCCCGCTGGATCTCGACCGGGGCCTCGGCCATGCCGCCGCGGACCAGGTTCACCGTGTTCAGCTTCGCTTCCAGGACAAAGTGCGGCTGCTCGACCACGGCCAGGGTAGCCCCTTGGACCCGGGCCGAGGTAGCGCCTTCGCCGCCGCCACTGGCAATCCGGACCGACCGCCAGCCAATCTGATCGCCGGCCCGGACCTGCACTTGCGCGAAGGTTCCCGGTTTCACCTCCTCGGCGCGCAGGACGATCTCGGCTTCGTTCCGGCCCGCCGGGATCTCCACCGGGCCGGCGGAGACGCCTGCGGGCAGGCCGCTCACGGTGACCGGAATGGGGCCGTCGAAACCGTCGCGGCGGCTGACCGTGATCTTCCAGGGACGGGTCCCGCCCGGATACAGGTAGGGCTGATCGGTGGACGGCAGCAGCTCGAAGCCGGGGTTCGGTGGGCCCACCAGCAGTTGGTAGGGGTAGTTCTCGCCGGTCACGTTGACCAGGTTGCGGATCTCGAGGGTATACCGGCCGGCCTTCTGGAACTTGTGGAGCAGGCGGGAGTCCTTGTTGAACTGGACGCCGGCAAAGGCGCCGTCGTCGTTGACGGCGATTTCTTTGCCCTTCTCGTCGAGGAGGCGGATCACCGAATCGACCGGGGAGCCGAAGCGCTGGGCCCGCACCTCGAAGACCAGGGACTGGCCTTCCTGGGCCTCGAACGGGAAGCGCTCGGGCTGGCGATAGCGGGCGATGCCGGTGATGGAGACGGGGAACTGCAGCGGGCCGGCGCCTTTGTAAGGAGGGGTGGCGTCGACCAGGAAGCGGAGCGGGTTGGAACGGCCTCCGGCGGTCACCAGGACCATCTCATGGGGACCCGGCCGGGCTCCGGGAGGAACACGGATCTTGACCCGGGCTGTCGAGCCGCGCAGGTCGAGCGCCTCGCCGGTGAAACCGGGGCTGTCAAACCAGAGCTGGGCCTTCTCCGCCACCAGGGCGGCGCCGAACACGGTGGCCTCGGTTTCCGCGCCCGGGAGGAGGGCCAGGGGCGACAGAGTCTCGAGGTGGGGCGTGGCGCGAATATCTAGCTGGTAGGCGAAGTTGGGGTCGTTGCGGGCGTGGGTGGGCTGGACCACCGCACAGTACCGGCCGGCGGCGGCAAAGGTATGGGTAAAGAAGGGGTCCCAGATGAAGACATCTTCGCTGTGCTGGAGCTTGCGGCCTTCGGAATCGAGCAGGATGAGGGCCGCGTCGAGGCCATTGCCGTTGCGGGCGGAGCGGAGGTCGAAGACCCAGGTCTGGCGGGCTTCGGGGCGGAAGCAGAAGAAGTCGAAATCGCCGTCGACCGGCAGCCGGCCGTTGATCGTGACCGGCAACGGGACTTCTTCGGCCTGCTCCAGGGAGTTGTTGGGCTCCCGTTCCAGGCGATGGGGCTGGTCGCCCACGCGAAACAGCAGCACGTTCGAAGCGCCGCGCGGGGTGATCACCCGAAAGTAGTGCGGACCGAACGCCGCCTGAGAAGACACTTCGAGTTCCAGCTCCAGTCGCGTGCAGGAGGCGCTCCGCACCTGGCCCCGGATGGCGTCGGCGTCGTCCAGAAACAGCACGGCGTGAGCGCGGTCGAGCTGCTCTCCGAGGATCTCAACGCGCAGCGTGACGCCGGGTGGGGACCCCTGTGGGAAAACCGAAGCGAGGGCGGGCAACCGGTGCCGCAGCTCGGCGGGAGGGTCTTTCGCCCCGAGCGTGAGAGCACACAGGAACGCGAAAAGTAGCGCCGGCGGTGGCCTGATGGGGCGGACGCCCACGCCCGGCCCCCGGGCCGGCGGAACTTGTCGACACCCCACCAAGCCGGGCGAGGGCGCCCAGCGCGGCCCCGGGGAGCCGCCCCACCATTGCGCCACGATCCAGACCCAGCCGCTCATGTACGGGTAGCATAGCGCGTTTTCGCGACCGAGAGCAGGACCATCAGGCCGGTGAGGATGGTGATAGCGGCCACGGCCTGCCCCAGACCCAGGCGTCCCTTGAAGAACCAGAAAAAGCGGCCGTATACGATCTCGATGTGGACCCAATAAACGAGCAGCGAAGTGATGCCGATCTGCCGGATCCAACTGAAGCGGGCGGGATCGACCAGGTTGCTCCAGCCGTAGCTGGCCACTAGAACGAGCAGGCCCATGGCCGTGCGGTTGGCCACCAGGTTGGGGCTGGTAAGCCAGTAGTTATAGGGCCGATAGTAGGTATAGGGAAGAGAGTCGAAGAGCCGGGCGAGGACGATCAGGAACAGGGCCGCCAGGGTCAGCCATTGCATGACCCGGTCGATCTCCACGGGGTCCCGCTTGCCGACGATGGCCAGGCCGGCCACCACGCCGGTGAAGGCGTAGGAGATCCACGGGAAGGCGGGAAAGGCGGCATATGGGACGCCGCCCCGGAGATAGGCCAGCAGGAAAGCGGGGAGGACCCCGGCCGGGAGGGACCAGGCCAGGGGCGTCAGCAGCGCCACCAGGACGGCGCCCAGGGCCGCTCCGGCCATCCGCAGGCGCGCCGGAAGCAGCGCCATAACCAGACCGGCGCCGGCCAACCCCACGGCCATGGTGTTCAGAACGTCCACCCGCAACAGACCCGCCAGCGAATTAGGCGGCCAATAGAAGATCCATTGTTGGAAACGAAACAGGAGTGCGATTCCCAGGATGTAGCCGCTCCGGCGCAGAATCACCTTGCCGGTACCCCCTGTGCCGTCTCGTTCGGCCCGCTGCAGGAGGATCACCAGGGACACGCCGGTCAGGAAAATGAACATTACAGCCGGCATGCCCCCGATCATCTGCGCCACCTGGAACAGGTCGCTGGTCCGGAGGTCCGGGCGTACCCAGGAATCGAAAGCGTGGTACTGGATCATCCCCACCGTGGCCAGTCCGCGGGCCCAATCCAGGTAGTGCAGCCGGGGGCGTTTCTCCATCGCTCCCACCATATCAAATACACCCTATCGAAGACCCTTGACAGGAGGGCGGAGTGAGCATAGAGTGGGGGCAGAAGCGGAACATCGTGTAAAGGAGGTATCCAGCGATGTTCGAAATCGTCGAGAGACCCAAGCGGACATCCGAAGAGAAGCGGGTAATTGTCCTGGAGTACCTGGCCGCGCTGGCCGTGTGCGGAATCATCGGGGTGCTACTGTGGATGGTCTTCGCCGCGCCCGGATAGGACGCTGGAGCCGGGAGCCGGGAACTCACGATGAACCAGTTCGAAGGCTCCCGGCCGGGTTTTGATGCGGTTTTCGAGCTGCGCCTCTTCGACCGTCTGGAGGATCTGGCGGAATAGAGGGCCGGGAGTGTATCCGGCGTCGAGCAGGTCATGGCCGGTTAGCAGGGGCGCCGGCCGGAGGGTTTCCGCCGGTAGTGCAGACCAGACGCGATGGACCAGGTCGTAGTTCTCCAGGTTGCGGTGGCTGGAGAGGCAGTCCAGCCGGTGCAACTCCAGGTGCTCCTCGAAGCCATCCAGTCGCAGGAAGCGCTTCAGGGTGCTCTGCTTCATGCGGGGGGCGTCCTTGAAGCGCAGGTGATTTTCCACCAGGGCGACGATGCGGTCGGTCTCGCGCCGCGAGAAACGGAGCCGCCCGCAGATCTCCTCGGCCATTCTGGCGCCGACCTCCACGTGTCCGTCGAAACGGATGCGCTCGGCGATCCGGAAGGTGGGGGGCTTGCCGACATCGTGCAGCAGCACCCCCATGGCCAGGGTGGGGGAGGGCCGGCGCAGCATCTCCAGCATGAGAAGGGTGTGGATCCAGACGTCGCCTTCGGGGTGGAACTGCGGGGGCTGGGCGACACCTTTCAGGGCGGTGATCTCAGGGAGAATGTGGGGCAGCAGGCCGGTGGAATCGAGCAGCTCGAAACCAGGCCGGGCGCCGCCCTCGGTGAGGATACGCACCAGCTCATCGCGCACCCGCTCGACGGCGACACGGGTGATGGCGGCGCTTTGGGCGGTGATGGCGGCGAGGGTGCCGGATTCGATTTGAAACCCCAGCCGCGCGGCGAAGCGCACCGCCCGCAGCAGGCGCAGATGATCCTCGGCGAAGCGCTCGGCGGGGCCGCCGATGGCCCGGATCACGCCGGCCTCGAGGTCGCGGCGCCCGTCCACAAAGTCCAGCACCTCTTCGGTGACGGGGTTGAGGAGCAGCCCGTTGATGGTGAAGTCGCGGCGCCGGACGTCCTGCTCGGCGCTGGCGGTGAAAGTGACGCCGCTGGGGCGGCGGCCGTCCAGATAGGCGTGGTCGGATCGGAAGGTCGCGATCTCCACCTGCACGCCGTCACGGCGCACCAGCATGACCCCAAACTGGGCGCCGACGGCGATGGCATCGGGGAACAACTCCTGCACCCGGGTGGGACGCGCGTCGGTGACCACGTCGTAGTCCTGGGGTTCGCGGCCCAGCAGCATGTCGCGAACGCAGCCGCCCGCGAACCAGGCGGCGTGTCCGGACGCCGACAGCTTCTCCACGATAGACAGGGCCAGGGATCGTCCGTTCATAGCAGCGTCAAGAGGTCGGCGAGGACGCCATAAGCGGTTTGGAGGGGTGTGGGGGCCAGCTCCATGGTACCTATAGTGCCCATGAGGTCGGTGTGGAGGAGAAGCAGATTGCCGGTTCCGTGGGCGGAGGCCAGGGGGTCGGTTTGGCCGAC
>JBGOUV010000126.1:0-16094 GCA_041477815.1 Terriglobia bacterium
ACCAGGTGAAGACAACGGTGGAGAAACTCGGGGGAATCGGGCCGGGAACGCCCTTCTTTGATCCGACGGCGTTCGCTCCGGTCAACCAGGTGCGCTTCGGCAGCACCGGCCGGAACCTGTTGCGAGGACCCGGCACGGTGAACTTCGACCTCGGGCTATTTCGCAAGTTCCCCCTCACCGAGCGTTTCACGCTGCAGTTCCGAGCCGAGGCCTTCAACTCCACCAACACGCCGCACTTTAACAACCCGAATTCGAATGTCAGCGCCGGCGGGTTCCTGCAGGTATTGAGCGCGCAGCAGGATCAGCGCCAGTTCCGGTTCGGCCTGCGTCTGGCCTGGTAGCCTCAGAACGAGATGCTATAGCTCACTCCCGGCTGCCTCCCACGAACCAGAAGGAACGAGACCGCGTGCCGCCGCCAGGAGAAATTCAACAGCGGATGGACGTGTACACCGTCAAAAATGACGAGTGCGGTGAGGTTCTCGGTGAAACCGACATTGAGCCCGCCAATGGGCCGGAACCGATCTTCATAGGTCCCGTACACCAAGCCGAAATACGGCGCGATCGGTAGCTTGGTCTCCCGCTTGAGGTTCTTGCTGGCGGTGGCATAAAAGCTCTGGCCCGAGGGCGTTCCTATCCGGTCGGAGCTGGTGCCGGCGATGACGGCGGGCGTGTTCTTGGTTTCCGGCAAAGCGAGCCAGTTCACCAGCGGGTTGACTTTCTCCTCCGTAGAACGCGGATTCACCTCCACCCCGGCTTGCAAACGCGGGGTAATCCGATACGTAACCGTGGTCCGAACCTGTGCCCTCCGCACGGCGTGGGGAATGACTCTACTACTGAGGGTGATTCGATTCTCGTTGCTGTTCTCTGCCCCGCTCACGGCGCGGCCCTCGCCGGGTCAAAGCGGTCAACTGGGAACCGTGGACGCTCCTTCCAGGCCCACGCCGCCGTGCGTGTGATGCTCCTCCCCCGCTTTCGAGAGACGGTCCACCAGCGCGGCCGGCTGCCGGCCGTGCCGGTCGCCTAGAAGAAACTCCAGGCGTGTTTCGAGTTCCTTTTTTTGAATGATGCCGAGAAGGCGAAACAGAAGATGGCCGTCCTGGTCGAAGAGGGCCGTCACCGGAAGGCCGGTCCCCAGACCCAGCGCCTGCATGTGCTCCGTCGTGGCGCCTTTCCAGACCGGGAAGGTGATGCCGGCCTCCTGGACGAAACCGGGTATCTGCGATGCGGTGCTCTCGTCATCGGCCGCAGCGCCGATGACCACGACGCCGCGCTCCGCGTAGCGCTTCTGAATACCGGCCAGGAGCGGCATCTCCTCGCGGCAGGGGAGGCACCAGGTCGCCCAGAAATTGAGGACCACGACCCTCCCGCGGTACTCGGACAGCCTGCGCTCGGCGCCGTTTAGCTCGCGGAACAGGAGGTGCTCCGAAGGAATCTGCTGCGCTGCTGCGGTGCACCATGCGGCGGCCCACAGGACGGCTGCTGTCTTCAGGGACACGTGGCGCCTCCAGAGCAGCAGGGTTTCCCTTGAAGAGCCTCGGAGCCCTCCTTCCCGATGAAGGGTACCATCAGGAGTCCCGCAACTGGGTCGGCCCACCACCATCCGAGGACGGCATTCAACACGAGGCCTCCGAGAAGGATGGCCGACAAATAGGCGCAGAACTCGGTTTGCTTGGCATCTGCTGTCATCGCCGCGCTTCGGATGCCCGCGGCAACAGTCCTCTTCGCCCGCGCCAGCAGCGGCATCACAACCAGCGATGCGGCCGCGAGCACCATGCCGGGAACGCTGCGCTCCGGCGCCCGTCGAGTAAAGAGTGTGCTTAGGGAATCGTAGGTAACGTACCCGGCCAGCAGAACGAAGCACCCTCCCACGATCCGGAGCGCGGCCCGCTCCACCCGCTCGCGCCGGCTCTCATCGTCCTGATGAAGGCGCCACAAGAGCGCGCCGCCGCTGGTCACCTCCACCAGGCTGTCTAAGCCAAAACCGACCAGGGCCACACTGCCGGCGATAAAGCCGGACGCCAGGGCTATCAGGGCCTCCAGGCTGTTCCACAAAATAGTAAAGTGTTCGAGCTTCCGCCCGTGGCGGACAAGCTCGGGGATGCTCACGATCTGGCTTCCTCCCGGTCGAGGTTTTCCAAAATCCCACACTCGCTCACGCGCCGGTTTCCGGAGCAGGCCCGCGTCAGGCGCTGCAACGCCCGTTTCATCGCTTGCAGATGTTGAATCTTCTCATCCACTTCGCGCAGTTTCTCTCGGGCTTGCCGGCATACTTTCGCACAATCGCCGTTCGGTTCCGCTTTGAGCGCCAGCAGTTGCCGAATCTCGGCGAGCGAGAACCCGAGCTCCTGGGCGCGCTTGATGAAGCGGAGCTGCCGCGCGGCGCCTTCCGGAAACGCCCGGTACCCCGATCGCGACCGCGGTGGCTCCGGCAAGAGCCCTCCGCGCTCATAGAACCGGATGGTCTCCAGGTTCACCTGCCCCAGCTTGGCGAGCTGGCCGATGGTGAGTGTGGCCGGCATGACAGTCTCCCTGACCCCAGTGTAGACCCTGTACTACACTACGGGGTCAAGTGGTCATGGCGCCATCGAGTTCAGTATCGCCGCCAGCCGGTAGCCTCCCTTGGCAAGTTGCTCGCGCACCGTCTTCTTCGTGGAATCATCATAAAGCGCCGCAACGTCGATGGCGGGCAGGTTCTTGAAGTCGAGCGCTTCCACGCAGGCGAAGGGGATCACCTGCTTGAAGGGACGCGGCTCGGGAGCGGGCAACTTGGGCAGGAGCGGAGCGTACGCCACGCCGAACGCGAGGTCGTGCGACTCCAGCGCAATTTGCCGCTCGTCCGTCGTCGCCGACAATTCCGTGAATTTCGCCCCGAACTCGCCGTCGAGATCTCGGGCCACGCCGGCGTTGTCCTTCTTATTCGTTCCCGTGCCGTGCAGGGGCGAAACCATGCCGCTGTCCCAGACGGCATGCAGTTCCGATTGGCCGAACCCGCTGGTTGGGATGCAATTCCCGCCGGCGTCGGCGTTGGTCGCGCAATGCAGGGGCTGGTGGATATCGCCCAGAAAGTGGATAAGAAACTTCAGTTGCTCCGCCGGTTTGTAGGTGTTGAAGCTCGTGGAGAAGGCCGTGCCTGCCGGAATGTTCTGGCGGAATACGTGAATCTTCGCCGTCACGCAATTGCCCTCGGAGCCACAGCGGAGGTCGATGGCGGCCGCGCCCTCATCGGAAGCGAGGTCCACAAAGTGCCACTCGGAAGTTCCGCGGCCCGCTGGTTTCCTCTTCACGCGATCCGGCCAAGTGGCGGCTTGGGCCATCGCGGCGCCCAGCGCGGCCAGATCATTCGCATTCTTATTCTTTAGAAATTTCTTTGTGTCGGGGTCGGTTTTGAGCAGCCTGAACACCATCTGTCGCGCTTTCTCCTCCAGGCGCTGCACCGCGACAAGGGCCGTGATCTCATGGCCATCCGAACCCCAGGCATAGAGGTTGTGCGCGCACAACAAGATCGCCGCCCCAACTCGAACACGCGAGAGTGATTTCTGAGCCATAATTCTTCTCCTTAACCCGTAATCTTCTTCGCACGCTTTGCGGAGTTTCCTGAATTATCCCACACTTTTCCGGCGGTGGGTCCGGTTGACTTTCTATTCTGGAAGGCCTCGCGGAGATCCCAGTCGCCGTCACGCTCCCGCTGGGCCCGACTTGGCAGGTACGCGCCGTTGGTTGTATACTGCGGCCACTTCATCATCGAGCGGAGGTTTACCATGCGAGTTTCGCTGGTTGTCCTGAGTCTGCTTCTGGTTGCGGCTCCGCCGGCCCGCCCCCAGGAAGCCCGCGGCAGCATTGCCGGCAAGGTTACCGATCCCCAGGGCGCCGTGATCGCCGGCGCCACCGTTACCGTCACCGGCACGGAAACCAACGCCGTCAGCCGCACCCGCAGCAACGACACCGGCTACTTCGAGGTCACGCTCCTCAACCCCAGCCAGTACTCCATCGCCGTCGAGGCCCCGGGCTTCAAGCGCGCGGTCCGCTCCGGCCTCGACCTCAACGTCGCCGGACGCCTCGATATCGCCTTTCAGCTCGAGGTGGGCTCCGTCACCGAATCGGTCGAGGTCCGTGCCGCCTCGCCCCTGCTCGACACCACCACCGCCTCGGGCGGGCGCGTCATCGACAGCCGCCAGATCCTCCAGCTTCCCCTTGGCGACATGGGCCCCTTCTCGCTCTCCGCCATGACTCCGGGTATGGCCCCCACCGGCTCCTCGGCCGAACGCCGCGTCTTCGACAAGGGCGGGACCTCCAACTACTTCACCCTCGGCGGCGTCGGCCAGAACGAGTACACCCTGGACGGCGCTCCCGTCAGCGGCACCAACCGCCGCGTCGGCTTCGCGCCTCCCGGCGAGGCCGTGGACGAGTTCAAGCTCGAGACCATGCCCTTCGACGCCTCCTACGGCCACACCACCGGCGCCACCGTCAATGCCATCACCAAGGGAGGCACGAATACCTATCACGGCGCCCTCTACGAGATGCACCGCCAGCAGCGCTGGAACGCCACGCCTCATTTCGTCCGTCTCGCCTATCAGGACGATGTGCACCGCGGCCGCAAGCTTTCCAGCGATCCGCAGCAGCCCGGCGGCGGCACCAACAACTTCGGCGGCTCCCTGGGCGGACCGGTGCGAATCCCCCGCCTCTACAACGGCACGGACCGCCTCTTCTTCTTTTTCAACTACTACGGCTTCTACGAGCGCCGCCCGGAAACCTTCGACGCCATCAGCCGGACTGTTCCGCGCCAGTCCTGGCGGCAGGGCGACTTCTCCGACCTGGCCGCTCTCGACCCCGTCAAGTACACCGTCTACGATCCCCGCTCCGCCCGCCGCGTCGGTGACCGCGTGGTTCGCGACCCCTTCCCCGGCAACCGCGGCGTCCCCGTCCTGAACCCGATGTACCGGTTCTACGAGCCCATCTACCCGCTCCCCAACGACCCGCCCGGCCTGGTCTCCCCCGAGGGCACCAACAACTACCTGGTCCCCGGCGGCCTCCGCCAGAACTGGGACGTCAAATCCCTGGTCAACCGCATCGACTACAACATTTCCGACCGCCATCGCCTCTATGGCCGCTGGTACTGGGACGACGCTTTCGAGCACGGCGCCGATTGGACCGTCGAGACTGTTCCCGGCCTCCACATCGGCGGACTCACCCGCATCAACAAGGGCGGCGGCGGCCACTACCTCTGGACCCTATCCACCGCCACCGTCCTCGACATCGGCGTCAGCCTGACTCGCTTCAACGAAGGTAACCTCCGCCCCGTTCAGACCAGCTACCAGCCCTCGCAGGTCGGTCTCCCCGGCTACCTGGACGCCAAGGCCGGCGACAACCACGCCCTGCCCGTTCTCACCGTGGGCGGTATGGATGGCATCAGCGCCGCTTACCCCGCCATCACCGGACGCGGCGCCACCGGCGAGCTGGCGGCGGCCATGACCATCACCCGCGGCAGCCATTCCATCAAGTACGGCTGGCAGGAGCGCCGCTACTGGTTCACCTCCGCCGGCCCCGGCTTCTCCTCCGGCAGCTTCGGCTTCAATCAGACCTACCTGCGCGCCGCCGACAACACCACCACCGCCGCCGACCTCGGTCTCGGCTGGGCCGCCTTCCGGATGGGTCTGCCGAGCACGGTGACCGTTGACTCCAACGACTCCGGTTTTTGGTCCACCCGTTTCCGCGCCCTCTATCTCCACGACGACTGGCGTCTCACCGACCGCCTGCGCCTCAGCCTGGGTCTCCGCTATGAGCGTGAAGGCGGCATCACCGAGCGCTTCGGCCGCGGCATCGCCGGCGGCTTCCTGTACGGCGCCAAACTTCCCTTCAGCGACGCCGTCGAGGCCGCCTACGCGCGCAACCCGTTGACCGAGCTTCCGGCCGCGCAGTTTAAGGTTCTGGGCGGCACCCAGTATCTCGGACCCCAACAACAGAACTTCACCGACGGCAGTCATTTCCTCCTTCCCCGCATCGGCGTCGTCTACCAGATCAACGCCAAGACCGTACTCCGGGGCGGCTACGGATGGTATTACGATACCTTCAATGCCAACAATACCCGTCCCAACCAGCTCGGCTACAGCCTCCCGACGACCACCGCCGTCACCAACGACCTCGGCCTGACGTTCTGCTGCGGCGCCGGCGCGGCCGACGGCCTTACCGCTTCCCGCAACCCCATGCTGGACCCCTTCCCCGTCCGCGCCGACGGATCGCGGTTCGACGCCCCCTATGGCAACCGTCTCGGACTGGTCGCCCTCGCCGGTCGCGGCCTGACCTTCATCCCGCGCGACTTCCAGCCCGCCCGCCAGCAGCGCTGGCGCCTCGGAGTCCAGCGCCAGCTTGGCAAGGATCTCCTGCTCGATGTCTCCTACAACGGCTCCTACGCCAATATCCCGGTCACCCAGCCGGTCAGCTTCCTGCCACAGCAGTACTGGGCTACCGGCAATACCCGCAACCAGGCCATCGACGACGACCTCAACCGCAACGTCCCCAATCCCTTCCAGATCGCGAACCTCTCGGCGCTGCAATCCTCCGATCCGGTGTTGTATAACTACCTGCGCACCCAGGGCTTCTTCACCGGCTCCACCATTCGCAAGAACCAGCTCCTGCGCGCCTTCCCGCAGATGAACGGCCTCAACGGCCTCCGCCCGGGCGTCGATTTCACCGACTCCATGGGCGGCAGCCGCTACCACGACTTCGAGCTGCTCTTCGAGAAGCGTTACTCCCGCGGCTTCCACACGGCCATCCTTTATACTTACAGCTACGCCGAGTCCCAGGATTTCTATTACAACGAGTTCGACCAGGTTCCGTCCTACCGCCCCAACAACCTCAACCGTCCGCACCGTTTTGTGTGGACCGCCATCTACGAGCTCCCCTTCGGCAAGGACCGCAAGTGGGTCCAGACCGGTCCGCTACGCCACATCGTAGGCGGCTGGCAGTTGAGCTGGATCTACCAGTTCCAGAGCGGCCCCCCCACCGACTGGGGCAACTACTTCTACTACGGCGACGTGAACCAGCTGGAGGACACCTTCAAGCACGACCAGGTCCACAGCCAGGATGTGCACCTCTGGTTCGACCCCAACGCCGCCTACCGCGGGACGACGCCGGTCCCCTCCGGCTTCACCGGCTTCGAGGGACGGACCGCCAACCAGCCCGGCGTCTTCCACCAGCGCGTCTTCCCGCAGCGCCTCGGGTCCCTCCGCGCCGACGGCTTCCGCGGCTGGGACTCCAAGATCCTGCGCCGCTTCCGTCTGGCCGAGCGCGCCAATTTCAGCATCGCCGCCGACATGCTCAACCTCACCAACCACACTAATTTCGGCGCGCCCAACACCAACCCCACCAACCGCGACTTCGGCCGCGTTACCCAGCAGCAGGGCGTCGGCCGCACGCTCCAGTTCACGGCCCGGCTGGAATTCTGATAAGGTATCCGCAGCGGAGGAACTATGCCTCACTATTCCTGCCGGGGCCGGATTCCCGCGTTGCTCGGCGCGATGCTGCTGGCGGGTGTGACGCCCGGGTTACGGAGCGAACTGGGCAGGGTTCCGGAAGGGTTCACCCCCCTCTTCAACGGGGTGGATCTTAGCGGTTGGCATGTCAGCAAGACCAATCACCACGGTACGACGCCGGAGTTCCGCGTGGTCCACGGAGTGCTGGTGGGCACGCAAAACCCTCGGGGCCAGGGCGGAATCCTGCTGACCGACAAAAAATACCAGGATGTCGAGGTCTACCTGGAAATCAAGCCGGATTGGGGCTGCGACAGCGGCCTGTTTCTGCGATCGAGCGAGGCCGGTGAGGCGTACCAGGTCATGCTGGACTACCTCCCCGGCGGAAACATGGGCGGCATCTACGGCGAGCGCCTGAAAGGCGTCAGCGTGGGAGGACCTCGCCAGCAGAGCGACGCCTGGCAGAAGGTGTGGAAGCGCGAAGAGTGGAACTCCGTGCGCGCCCGCGTTACCGGTAAGACGCCACACTTCATGGTCTGGATCAATGACCAACTGGTTACCGACTGGACCGACTCGGCCAATCACGCGGCCAACGGCGCCGAGGACGGCAGGATCGCCATCCAAATGCATTACAGCAATGAAAAAACACCGCGCTGGCAGGACGCCGGATTCTGGCGCTGGCGCATCATCGCCGTGAAGGAGCTGAACTGAACCGCGCACCGTTTATGACTCGCAGAGATTTCCTGACGGGCTCGGCCGGAGTAGCGGCTGCACTGGGGCCGCGGGCGTTCGGCGCCGGGCCCGGCATGTTCGTATCGCTGAACGGCTCGCTGACCGGGCGGAAGGCGCCCTGGCCGGCATTCGCCCGCCTGGCGGCCGGCAGCGGCTATGGCGGCGTGGACGTGATGCTGGACGCGGCGAGGAAGGAAGGCCTGGAGACCACGCGCGCCCTTTTCGGCGAGCTGAAGATCCGACCCGGGATCGCCGGGCTGCCGATGGCGTTTAGCCGGGATGACGCGGCGTTTCAGGACGGCTTAAGGCAACTGGACGAAGCGGCGAAGTTCTGCGCCGGTATCGGCTGTACACGCCTTATGGCGGTGATGCCCGCGTGCAGCGAGACTCCCAAGGTCGAGCTGCGCAAGATTTTCAAGGACCGTCTGGCGGCGATCTCGGAGATTCTGCTGCGCTCGAAGGTCCGTCTGGGCCTGGAGTTCCTTGGCCCTCTCCACCT
The DNA here is from genome assembly GCA_041477815.1 of Terriglobia bacterium. Classification (GTDB taxonomy): domain Bacteria; phylum Acidobacteriota; class Terriglobia; order Bryobacterales; family JACQDG01; genus JBGOUV01. Next base: position 8,698 of record JBGOUV010000126.1, read on the forward strand.
CCGGACGCGCCTGCCGTACGAGTTCATCTGGCGCATGGACGAGCTGCTGGAATTTTCCAAAGAGTGCGGCCCCAACATCGGCCTCGTGCTGGACGCCTGGCATTGGCACCATGCCGGCGCCGGCGTCGCCGATATCCTCGCGGCGGGCAAGGCGCGCCTCGTTCACGTGCATCTCTCCGACGCTGCGAAGATGCCTCCCGAAGACGTGCGGGACAACCAGCGGCTGCTGCCGGGCGAAGGCGTGATCGACCTGGTGGCGCTGTTCCGCGCCCTGCGCCAGATCGGCTACGAAGACGGCGTCAGCCCCGAGCCCCTTGGCCGCATCCCGCCGGACATGTCGCCCGAGGAAGGGGCGCGGCTGGGACTGGAGAGCACGCTGGCGGTGATGCGAAAGGCCGGCGTGGCCTGAGCAACGGCCGTCACCGAATCAGCTTGAACGCCACCTGAATCTCGCGTCCCGCCCCGGCGCCGGTGATACGCCCCAAGCCGGTGGCGGACGCATTGGTGTTGGGCTCGTTGAAAGTCGCCTGGTCCTCCTCGGCCGGGCCAGCGAGCGGTGGCAATGCGGGCTGGCAGCGGCGTTACCCGGCATGATCGACGGCCCCGCTTTCTGACCCCCCTTCAGCGCCCCCGCGCACGTGCTCAGATCGAGCAGCGACACTTGCTGGGCAGGTCCATGGCAGGAGAGGCAGCTTCGCGTCAGAATCGGCGCGACTTCACGCGAAAAGGACACCGCCGGCTCGTTCGGGGCCGCCGACACCAGCAGCGCCCCCACCAGCACTACACCGACCCAGAAGCACCATCCTGCCGGCATCCCGTACTCCTTGGGCGGTAGAGTAACACTCGGCACCGGTGCTGTCAAACCGTTTTGACATTTGCGAGGGACTATGGGATAAAGGCGTGCAGGGGGCTCTATGATCACTCGCAGTTCACTCGCTCTGGCACTGCTAACGGCCCTGGCGGCGTCACTCGGCTACGGTCAGGTTGCCTCGCGGGTCTCCGGGACCATCCGGGATACCACGGACGCTGTAATGCAGGGGGTGACCATTACCCTCGAGGATATCAACAAGGGCACCGCCGAAGTAACCATCAGCAATGAAGCGGGCCGGTACTCGTTTCCAACGGTGAAGGTGGGCGCATATCGCGTGTCCGCGGACTCCAAGGGTTTCAAGAAGGCGACCACGGAAACATTTCAGGTGAATGTGAACCAGACCGTGGAGATGGACTTCCGCATGGAGGTCGGCCAGGTGGCGGAGTCGATCGAGGTTTCCGCCCTCGCCGCCATGCTGCAGACCAGCGACTCGCAGGTGGGGAACCTGGTGGAAACCCGGAACGTGGTCGATTTGCCGCTGGCCGCCCGGGACTTCATGCAGCTCAGCCTGATCTCGCCGGGCGTGTCCGACAGCACGGGGAACCAGAGGCATCAAACCGAGCGGGCTTCCTGGGCCGGCTCGTTCTCGGTGCACGGGCACGATCCCACCTACAATCAGTATCTTTTTGACGGCGTGGCCGGCAAGGAGGCCTCGCACCAGACCAACATCTTCGCGCCCTCGGTCGACGCGATTCAGGAAATCAAGATCGAAACGGCGAACTACAGCGCGGAATTCGGCAGCGAGGCCGGCGGGCACATCAATGTCGTCACCCGCTCCGGCACCAACCGGATCCACGGGGTGCTCTACGAATTCCTGCGCAACGACAAGATGGACGCCCGGGACAGCTTCGCCGACCGCAAGTCGAAACTGCGGCGCAACACGTTTGGCGGCACCATCGGCGGCCCCGTTCTGAAGGACAAGACCTTCTATTTCTTTTCCTGGGAATCGATGCGGCTGCGGCAAGGCTTCACCCAGAACACCAGCGTACCCGACGCCCGCATGAGAGCGGGGGATTTCTCGGCCCTGCTCGGCACCGATTCCTCGCTGCGCACACCGATCGTGCTCTATGACTGGACCAACGGCCAGCCCTTCGCCAACAACATCATTCCCCAAGCTCGGCAGCACCCGTTGCCGGTGAAGTTCATCAACGAGTTCGTGCCGCTGCCCAACCGCGTAGGACGCGGTACGCTGCTGCCCCTGGACAACTTTCAGTCCCTGGAGCCGCAAATCACCGGCAACGATCAGTTTGTGGGCCGCCTCGACCACACCCTCGGCAGCCGCGACCGGGTTTACGGCCGGTACATCATCTCCGATATCGGCACCCTCGGGCCGCCGGTATGGCCGGCCTTCAGCTATCACCAGGACATGCGCGGGCAACAGCCCATGGCCAACTGGTCCCATACCTTCAGCCCCAGCATCATCAACGACTTTCGGGCGGGCTACTCCCGGTTCTACGAGCGGGAGACGACCGAGAGCGCTTACAAACGCAACGTCGCCGCGGAGTTGGGCCTCAAGGGCGCCTGCAATCAGCCGTCGTGCTATCACGCGCCCTATTTCGAGGTGACAGACTTCAGCACCATGGGTAATCCCAGCGGTAAGACGCTGGGCCAAGGCGTCTCCGGCCCGCGCGCCTGGAAGAGCGAGCTCTTTCAGATTCACAACAGCCTGCTGCTCGTCAGAGGCAAGCACACGCTGCGGGTCGGATTCACCGGCAATCGTTACCGCGATACGTTCCCGGAGGCGATTCGTCCCGCCGGGGACCATATTTTCAACGGCCAGTGGACCCTGGGGCCCAATTCCCGGGGCTTCGCCCTGGCCGATGCTCTGATGGGATTGCCGCGGCAGATCACCGCCAGCATCGACATCTTCGATCCCAACTTCCGCAACAGCCACGTCATGCCCTGGGTGCAGGACGACTGGAAGATCACCCGCAAGCTCACGCTGAATTTCGGCCTGCGCTATGAATGGATGGGCCGTATGGCCGCCAACCGCGGCACCATCTCGAATTTCTATCAGACCGGTTCGAACGCCGCCGTGATCATTACCCCGGAGGACACCGGCAGCCGTCTGTCGCAGAAGCGTCCCGAGGGCCTCGGCCCCGGCCTGCTCCATAACGACAACAACAACTTCGCGCCTCGCTTCGGATTCGCCTACCAGGTTTCCCCGAAGTGGGTGGCGCGGGGCGCCTACGGCATTTTCTACCAGCGCTACTCGGCCCAGGACGCCATCGGCATGTCGATCAACCCTCCGTTCATCCGGACCGGCGACGTGACGCTGGGCGTGCGGCAGCAGGACACCGCCACGTATCCCATTGACGACCTGACGCCGGTGGTCAACTTCGTCGCTCCGGGCAGCCGGCCGGCCCTGAACGCCGTGGACATCGATGCCAAGGATGGGTACGTCCAGCAGTGGAACTTCCATCTGGAGCGCTCCCTGACCGATTCATTGGTGGTCAAGGCCGGCTACGTGGGCACGAAGTCCACCGGTCTGGACGAGTTCCGGTATCCCAACGTGCCTCTCCCCGGACCCGGGGATGTGCAGTCCCGGCGGCCGTTCACCAACTTGAGCTCCATCCGATTGTCTAAGTCCGAGGGTTTCGTGACCTATAGCGGCATGGAACTGTCCGCGCAGCAGCGCTTCTCCAAGGGCATCAACTTCACCACCGGCTATACCTGGGCCCGCACGATCGACAACGGGGGCCTCGGAGGCTCCACCTTGAACCCCTACAACACCGTCAACGATAAGGGGCTCTCGAACTTCCACCGGGCGCACCGTTATTTTTTGGCCGGAGTCTGGGAGGTTCCGTATGGACGGGGACGCATATTCGGGTCGAACGTAAACCGCGTGGTGGACGCCGTCCTGGGCGGCTGGCAGCTTAGCAATTTTCTGTTCTTCGAGACCGGAAATCCCTTCACCATCACCACCCAGGGCGACAACCTGAACACCGGCGGCGTGTTTACGCAGGTTCCCAACCGGCTCGCCGAGCCGAACCTGCCCAGCGGCCAGCGCACGCGCACGCGCTTCTTCAACACCGACGTGTTCGTGAGGCCCCCAATGTACCAATTGGGGAACGCGGGCAGAAATATCGTCATCGGCCCGGGAAGCCGCAACCTCGATCTCTCCTTCGTGAAGCAGTTTGTGCTGACGGAGAGCAAGAGCCTGCAATTTCGCGCCGAGCTGTTCAACGCCACCAATCACCCGAACTGGGCTAACCCCGGCGGGACGCTGGGTACCGCCAGTTTCGGCATCGTCACCGCGAACAGCAATCTGCCGCGGCAGGTGCAGATCGGGTTGAAGCTGAGGTATTAGCCCGGCCGGACCACTTTACCGGCAAACTTCTGGCGAAACTTGTCCACCTTGGGTTTGACTACATAGGTGCAGTAGGGCTGTCGTGGGTTATTGCGGAAGTATTCCTGGTGATAGTCCTCGGCGGGGTAAAACTCCGCGGCCGGCTGCACTTCGGTGACCATGGGACTGCGCCAAACCCGGGCCGCCTCGAGGTTGCGAATGGTCTGCTCGGCGGTGGCTCGTTGTTGCTCGGAGTGATAGAAGATCGCGCTCCGGTATTGCGGACCGGAGTCGTTGCCCTGACGGTCGCGGGTCGTGGGGTCGTGGATGGTGAAGAAGACGTCGAGGATTTCGGCGAAGGAGGTAACCTCCGGGTCGAAGGTGAGCTGCACCACTTCGGCGTGCCCCGTGCGCCCCCCGCACACCTCCTCATACGTCGGGTTCGGCCGGTGACCTCCCATGTAGCCCGACCGGACCGCGCGCACCCCTTCCATCTGCTGATACACAGCTTCCAGACACCAGAAGCACCCGCCGCCGAGGGTGGTGAGCTCCATCATGTTGTTTGTTGGACAGGCCTCTGCCCCATAAGCGCTAACATAAGAACATTTTCCGGCACAAATGTTCGTGTTTCGACACCTCCCGCCGGAGCCAAACCGGGGAATCTGGCCCTATCTTAGCGCTTATGGGCCTCTGCCCTGTCCCCACTAAAGACAACGGATCTGAAATCTCACGCCAGAAAGCTACGAGTCTTCTTCGCCGCGCCCGGGGTCTCTTTTGGTCCTTGAGACCACGCTGTTCGAGGACCCTGGCCAGCAGCGCCAATACCGGTCGGGCGTCCACCCTCACGCCTCCACGGGCGGATGCTCCTTGTGCGGCGGCGGCGCCGGCAGCATGACGTGACGCACCGGATCGAACGCCATCACCCTGCCCCTGCGGTAGGACTCGACCCCCAGCGCAATCGCCACCATCACCTGGTAGCCGCGCAGCGCGTTATACACCGGCGCCTCCCGAGTCCGCATGCAGTCCAGCCAGTTGTCGCCGAGGCTGGCGCTGGGCTCCGGCTCGATCGTGACTTCTGTCTGGCCGTCGTTGGCCTCCTTGAATTCCTTGAGGAATTGCCGCTCCGCCTTCACCACCGCCGACTGGCGGGGGCGGCGCTGCGCCTCGGCCGACGACGGCGCCCGCCGCTGGTCGCCCATGGCATCCATGGCCGCCTGTCCTTCCTGCACCTGCAGCGTCCCCCAGTTCCCGTACACGGCCACCGGGACGGAGGTCTGGTTGGCCATGCACGACACCATGTTGATGGCGTAGTCTCCCGGATACTCGATCATGGTCATGTAGGTATCGGGGACCTCGCGGTTCTTCTGCACGTAGATCCCGCCGGCCCCTACCGCGCGGGTCGGGAACTCGAAGCCCACCATGGTGCTCATCATACCCAGACGGTGATACAGCAGGTCGCCGGCATTGCCGGTGGAGTAATCCCAAAACTTTCTCCAACGGAAGTAGCGCTCCGCGCTGTATTTCCGCTTGGGGGCCCCTCCCAGCCACATGTTCCAGTCCAGGTTCTCGGGGGTGACCTTGGCATCGGGCCAGGCGTCGCTGCCTACTCCGGGTATAGGGTAGTCCCACATGCCTTCGCGAGTGTTGCGGTTATAGCTGATGAGCCCCCAGACGATCTTGCCCATCTTGCCGGCCTTGATGTAGTCGTTGACCTTCCAGTAGAGGCGAGTGGCCGGACCGGAGCCGCCCACCTGTATAATCCGCTTGCTCCGGTTGACCAGGTCGTTCAATTTGGCCGCCTCGTCCACCGTGCGGGTCATGGGTTTTTCGAGGTAGACGTCCTTGCCGGCCAGCATGGCCTGACTGGCCATAGGGTAGTGCCAATGATCGGGGACGGCCAGGACCACGCCGTCGATATCGGGGCGCGCCAGGACCTCGCGATAGTCCCGGTAAGTCTTTTCCGCCCCGGATTGCTCCTGCCCGTACTTCAGGCGGGCCTCCCAGACGTCGCAGACGGCCGCGAACTCGACGTCGTTCTTCTCCTGCTTCCGGTTCTTGAAGACCCGGATCAGCGTCTGGTACTGCATGCCGTTGCCGATGAAGGCGATATTGATGCGATCGTTGGCGCCCAGCACGCGTCCGGTGGCCTTGGCGGCCGGCCGGGGCGCGGCGGCCGGAGCGGCGGCGCTGGAAAGCAAGGTAGTGGCCGCGGCGATGCCCGCGTCACGGGTCAGGAAGTCGCGGCGGGTGGATTGGCGCGGGGTCTGGCCGGTGGAGTGGTCCTCTTGGTGGCTCATGGCCCTATGCTATCATGCGGAGCCTCAGAGGAGTCCCTATTATTCCCACTGGTTTAGATCGGTTTCATCCGGCGATACAGGAGTGGTTCCGGGACGCCTTGGGGAAGCCAACCCCCGTGCAGGAGTTGGGGTGGCCGCGGATTGCCGAGGGCCGCAACGTCCTGCTGCTGGCGCCTACTGGATCGGGGAAGACCCTGGCGGCGTTCTTGTGGGCGATCCACTCGCTGCTGGGGAGGGACCCGGAAGGCGGGGAGGTCCTGTACATCTCGCCGTTGAAGGCTCTTAGCAATGACATCGAGAGGAACCTGCGCGTGCCGCTGGAAGGGATTGCCGGGGCGGGGGGGATTCGGGTGGCGGTGCGGACCGGGGATACGCCGCAGGCGAAGCGGCGGGAGATGGCCAAGCGGCCGCCGCATATCCTTATTACTACGCCGGAGTCGCTCTACATCATGCTGACGGGGCGACAGGCCGGAGCCCTGTCCTGCAAGACCGTGATCGTGGACGAGGTACATGCTATCGCGGGGAACAAGCGGGGAGCGCATCTGTCCTTGTCCCTGGAGCGCTTGGTCGACGTTTGCGGGGAGTTTCAGCGGATCGGGTTGTCGGCTACCGTGCAGCCGGTGGAGGAGATAGCCCGGTTCTTGGGGGGCGCGCGGGAAGTCGAGGTCGTCGACGCCGGGCGGCGGCGCGGGTTGGACGTGCAGGTGTTGTCCACGGTGGAGGATTACGGGTCGCTGCCCGGGGAGGGGATGTGGGATTCGGTCGTGCCGGAGCTGGTGAAACTGGTGCGGGAGCATCGCACCACCCTGGTGTTCGTGCAGAACCGGGGCCAGTCGGAGCGCGTGGCGGCGTGGATCAATGAGACGGCCGATGAGAAGCTGGCCGAGGCGTATCACGGGAGTATGGCGCGGGCAACGCGGCTCGACGTGGAGAGCAGGCT
>JBGOUV010000118.1:0-16476 GCA_041477815.1 Terriglobia bacterium
GCATCGCAAGCTTGCGCCTGGCCACCGACTCGATGTTCACAAACCGCTTGACACGATCGCCGCCGAACAACGCTTGCGTATCGGCGCACTTAAACGACCGGATGGGTACAAGTAAATACTAACGCCTTGCGTTAGTATTGTCGAGGGTCGGGACCAGGCTGGGGTTTTCCTTTGACTCCTGGAGCCGGACCGGGGGGCCGGCCTACAATGCTAACCCTTAGTAAAGACTTGGCGGACGTAGGCCAGGTTGGTCTTGGTGTCCGCTACCAGGTCCGTGGGGCTGGAGGTTTCGAGGACCAGCCACTGGTCGTACCCGATGTCGCGGATGGCCTGGGCTATGGCGGGCATGTCGATCTTCCCTGCCCCGAGGAGATTGCGGCCGTCCTTGATGTGGAACTCGCAGATGTATTCCTTACCCAGGGCGCGGATCTCCTCCAGAACCTGGTGACCGTTGTTCGTGGAGTTCCCTACGTCGTAGTACACCTTGACGGCGGGCGATCCGACGGCGTCGAGGATCTTGCGGTTGTCCACGGCGCTGAGGGTGTTTTCCAGGCCCAGAATCACGTTGCTCTTTTCGGCGCGGGGCGCCAGCTCGCGGAGGACCGCTACCACGCGGTCGAACTCCTCTTTTACGTTGACGTCCACGATATTCGCTTTGCCGAAGAACGGAACGAGCATCACCCGGGCGCCCAGATTGTGGGTCACCTCGATCCAGTCGTGGAGCACCAGCGCGGCGACGGGCTCGCTCTTCAACGGTTTTCCGAACTGGCAGGCTGTCCCCATAATCTGCACACCGGCGCGTTGGGCGGCCGCCCGGAACTGCTCCTGCACTTCCGGACGGCGCAGGCTGAGCTTTTCCTGCTCGGTTCTGGGGATACCTAGTTGGACGCCGTCCAGCCCGATTTTGGCGGCGGTGTCGAACACGGTCAGGTTGCAGTCCTGCATGTTCCAGCAGCACATACCGACCCTAAACGCGCTGCGGCGGGTTTGGGCGGCCAGGCCGGCGGCGGCGGCCGCGCTTAGCTCGAGAAAGTGTCGTCGATACATGTTGTTTCCTGCCTTACTCCATCCTTAGACACCAGCGCATGGCGTTGCGCAGGAGGCGCTGCATCATGGGGTGACCCAGGGCTTCGGGGGTATGGCCGGGGGCCAGGTAGACCAGGCGGCCTTTGCCCATTTCTCGCCACCAGCCGGCGGGGGCGGCGAGGTTGTCGCGGGCGATCGAGCGGAGCAGGAGGTGCTCGCGGTCGAGGAAATATTTCACGGTGTGCTGCTCGTCGAAAATCTCGAAGTCCTCTACGCCGGCGGTGACGGGGTGGTTCTTATCCTCGATCCGGACGGTGAAGACGTAGGGTTTGGGGTGGCCGCCATAGTCGCCGCCTAGCAGCTTGTAATACAGACCATCGGGGGGGTAAATGCCTTGGGCGTTGTGGAGGGGCAGGAAGCCGCCGCCGTTCTGGACGAAATCCCAGATGGCCTGCTGCTGGGCGTCGGTCATCCATTTGATGGCCGGTTTGTCGTAGCCGTCGGGCCAGTTCATGCCGTCGCGGAGGATCACCAGGAGCTGGACGTCCTTCAGGGCTGCGGCGTTGAGGGCCTGGTCGTTCTCGATATAGGTCACCGGGATGTTTTCGCGGACGAAGGCGGGGGTGAGGCCGTCGCGGGCGTAGACGGGGCTGTGGTAGCGGTCGCCCAGGAGGGCCAGGGCCCGGGGGCGTTGGGGGGATTGGTAGACGTTGGAGGTGTTGCGGGGTTGCTGGGCCGGTAGAGCGGCGGCCAAGAGGGTGAAGAGTAAGAACATCATGGGGATCACTGGGGAGCGAAGCTGAAATTGGATAGAGCGTATTGGTCGGTGCCGGGGATGTAGAAGCCGAATCGGCCGGTGGTGAAGTTGCGGCCGGAGTCCTTCCACTCGTCCAGGACGGTCCACGTTTCGCCGTCGTGGATCTTGTGAGTGACGCCGGCGGCGCTTACTTCGATTTGCAGGGTCCAGTAGTCCTGCTTGTCCTGCTTGTGCGGGACCTTTTGCAGCTCCTTGGATTTGCCGTTGACCACCTCGTTGCGATAGAAGTGCTTCTTGTCCATTTGGAACAGGGCGTAATTCTTGTCGTCGCTCTTGCCGAAGAACCACTGCAGGCGGCGGCCTCTGCGAAGCGAGGCGGTGAAAACGAAGTTGCCCTGGACGGAGGCGCGTCCAAAATTGACGAAATTGCCGCCGCGATGGACGAACCAGTTGCCGTCGCGACTCCAGTTGGCGGCGTCCTCCCAATCGGACATGCCGCCCTTACTCTCCGCCTTGGCAACCGTTTTCTGCGGGGTGAGGGACAGCTCGACCACCTTGGTCTCACCAGGACCAACCTGAATCGAAACGGTCTTATCGCCGTAATTGGGGGCGCGGGCGACGAGGGTGTAGCTGCCTTCGGGAACGCTGAGAACCACGTCGGTCACCGGACGCGGCTGCTCGCCGCCGCGGGCGATGGTGACCTTGGCGTCGGCGGGCGAAAGGTTCAGGCGCAGCGTGCCGCCGGCGCGCTCCATCGCCACCTCGGCGCCGGTCAGCACGACCGCCTCCCCGGCGCTGAAGTTGCGGCGGATCTGTTTGGGCCGGTACTGGTCCTTGCGCAACTCCACGGTGTGCTCGCCGGGGGTGAGGTTGGAGAGGGCGAAGGTTCCATCGGGCTGCACCGTGCCTACAGCCTTGCGATCGAGCAGGACTTCGGAGCCGGCCAAGGCCCCGCGAATGTTGGCGGAAGCCACGGTGGGGACCGGCTTCAGCTTGAACTCCAGGCGGGTTTCGTCGCCCTTCTTGACCACGGCGAGTTGTTCGGGCTCGTTCTGAAAACCGTCCTTCTCGACCCGGACCTTATAGTCGCGGACGTTGAGATTGGGGACGCGGAGGATGCCGCGACGGGTCTGGCGCGGCTGCACCTTGTCGTTGAGGAAGACGCGGACGTTGTCCTCGCCGGCCACCACGACCAGGGTGCCGACGTTGCGGTCGGACTTGAGGAAGACGGTGAGGGCGGGGCTGGGGCCGACGCTGACCACCATTTTGCGCTGGCCGGCGCCTTCGCCCAAGGCCAGCTCGTGGTCGCCGGGGGTGACGTTGTTCAGATCGAGGCCGCCGGGGCCGGCGTCGCCGGCGGACTGGCCGTCGAGGGCCACCTTGGCCGGCGTGCTGGAATGCACCTTGGCCTTGCCACCGAGGTTGCTCACCAGGACGGCGCCCAGCTCTTTGGCCTGCACCGGACCGGTCACGGCGGGGGCGGCGCCGGGCTTGGCCTCGAAGTTGATAGTTGCTTCTCCGACCTTACTCTGTACTTTCAGGACATGGGGGCCGGGGGCGACGTTGTCCAGGACGATCTGGCCTTCCTGCATTTCGCCGGCGGGCTGGTCGTCGAGGGTGACTTTGCCGGCTTCGAGGTCGGTGAACAGGCGCACCGTCTGGGGCAGGGGCTGGAGCGTGAGGTCCAGGGGCTGCACCGCGACGCCGGCGGTGACGGTAACCGAGGAGACCGCGGGCTGGTAGCCGTCGAGCTGGGCCTCTAGCTGATAGGTTCCGGCGGGGAGAGAAAGCTGGAAGTTGGTCGTGCCCTTCACCTCGTTGTTCACGCGGACAGTGGCGCCGGTGGGGCTGGTCCGCACCTCGAAGGCGATGCCGCCGGCCGAGGGCGAGGAAGGCGCCGTCCTCTTGGAACGCGCCACGACGATGAGACCGGCCACCACCACGAGCACGGCCGCGGCGATGGCGGGAAGAACCCACCGGGGTTGCTTCGCTGCCGGGGGCCGGGGGCCGGGGGTCGGGGGCCGGGGTTGCTTCGCTACGGGGGGCGGGGGTTGCTCCGCCACCGGGGGTTGGGGGGCGGGGGCCGGCGGGCGGGGGGTGGTGGCGGCGGTCGGGGGTGGGGGCTCGACCGCCGGCTGGGGCGGGGGGGGAGGGGCCACCATGGTTTCCAGGGCTTGCTCAAGATCGGGTTTTTGGGAGGCTGGTGGGGATGGAGGTGGGCCGACCATGGTTTCAGCGAAGGGATCGGCGGCGGGTTGGCGGGGGGTTCGCGGCTGCTCGACGATGGTGGGCAGGTCGGCGTCATAGGCCGGGACCCTGGGAGAGGCGGGGGGCGTGGAAGGGCGCTCGAAGGTGCTGATGGTGCGGGTGGCGGGACGGCGCTGGGTTTCGGGGAGGGACTTGTTCAGCGTGTTGAACAGGGAGGTCAGGCGTGTGTCGCGCGGATACTGAGTGATGACTTTCTCGATCTCGGTGAGGGCGCCGGCCAGGTCTCCGGAGGTCTGGAGCTGGCGGGCCTTGGTGACCGCCTCCTCGACGTGCTCCTCGCGCTTCTTGTCCATGGCCAGGGTACGGACGCTCTTGGCCCCGTTGTGCGAGGGATCGATCTGCAGAATCTGTTCGACCAGTTCCTCGGCCTTGTGCCAGTCGGTTTCCAGCGCGGCGCGGGCGTTCTCGACCAGGGTCTCCACGTAGACGGTGCGGATTACCGGGTTGCGGTCGTCCAGCTCGTAGGCCTGGCGCAGAAGGCCGACGCCTGCCTCCATCTGGCCCTGGGTGCAGAGGTCCTGGCCCTGGGTCAGAAGCTCCTGGGCCTGGGCGGCGCGCTCCAGGCCATTTTGAGCGAGCTGCTGCATGGACATCAGCTCGCCGTCGTCGGGGAACTCGGCCAGGGCCTCACGGACCAGGTCCAGAGCCTTGGCGTACTCGTAGCTCTCCACGTGGCGGTCGATCTGCTCCACCCAGCGGACTTGGGCCTCGGAACGGACCTGCTGGTCGCGCCGCTTTATCACTCGTTCCATCTCGAAGCTCAGACCTGGATATTGCGGATAGATGGTTTTGAGAACTTCCCACTGGCCCAAGGACTCGTTGAATTGGGCGCGCTCCTCGTGATTGCGGGCCTTGGCCACGATGGAGTTGACCAGGTCGCGCTTCTCGCGGAGCAGGCGCAGGCTGCGCTCGAAGTGGGCCTCGCCGGGATAGCGCTCCAGCTCCTCTTTGAGGATGTTCACCTTGCGCTCGAGGTCGGGCTCGGCCTCCACCTTGCGGTCGATCTCGGCGATGCGGGAGGAGACCTCCTGGCGCTGGCGTTCCTCGACGTCGAACTTCAGGGCCTGGAATAGCGCATTGGTGGGATGCTTGGCCAGCCACTCGTCGCACATCTTGATGGCCCGGGCGAAGTTGCCGTCGTTGAGGTACTTGCGCGCCTCGTCGTAGGCATTCTTCATCTGGTCGCGCTCGGACCGGACCTGGTTGTAAAAGCCCTGGTAGGTAGCGCTGCGCTCGGGGGCGGCGGTGTCGGGGACCTTGCGGTCCAGATCGATGAGCCGCTCCAGCTTGGTGAGGGCGGCCGAGACCTCGCCGTTCTGCCAGGCTTCGAGAGAGGCCTGGTAGAGCGCCTCTTTCTCTTGGCGGGCGCGCACGTACTCCTGCTCCTTGCGGTCCACGTCGGACAGAAGCTGCAGGGCGCGGGCCTCCTTGGGCCGTAGCTGCAGAACGTTCTGCAGGGCTTGGCGGGCGTGACTAAACGAGTGATTCTCGATGTGCTGGCGGGCCAGGCGGTACCAGTCGTCGATCTTGGTCTCGCTGCGCTTGTTCTCGATGCTGGACTTCAGGCTCAGGGCGGCGGCGTTGTTGGGATCGAGCTGGAGGATCTCCTGGATCTTCTGGAGCGCGAGCGGGAATTCCTCCTGCTCATAGCGGGAGCGGGCGCCCTCCAGCAGTTGCATGATGGTCTTCTGGCGGACGGACTGGTCGATCTGGCGGCGGAGAAGCGAGATGGCCGGATCCATGTGGCCCTCGGCCTCCAGCTCGCTGAGGATCTCGCCGGAGAACTGGTAGTCGGCGGTCTCGAAGGCCTTGGTGGCGCGCTGGATGCGGGGCTGGATGCGCGCCGGGTCGAAGAACTCGATGGGCTCGTTGTGGTGGGCCTTCCCCAGGGTGTCGGCGAACTCGCGGGCGGTGGAGAAGCGATGCCAGGGCTGCTTGGCCATGGCCTTGTGGATGACGCGGCTGATGGACTGGCTGACCGCGGGGTTGAGGTCGGTGGCGGGCGGCGGGATCTGGTGCAGGATGGCCTGGGCGATCTCGCCGGTGGTGGGACGCTCGAAGGGGCGGCGGCGGGTGAAGGTCTCGTAGCAGACCACTCCCAGCGAGAAGATGTCCGAGAGCGGCGAGGGCGGCTTCATCTCGATCTGCTCGGGGGACATGTAGAGCAGCGTGCCTTTGTGACCCATGGTGGAGCGGGTGTCGACCATGTGGGCCACGCCGAAGTCGATGATCTTCACCGAGTCGTCCTCCATGACGAAGACGTTGCTGGGCTTGAGATCGCGGTGGACCAGTCCGCGCTCGTGGGCCGCCTGCAGGCCGCGGCAGGTTTGAAATATGATGTCCACACAGCGGTCGACGGTGAGGCGGTGGCTGGAGGTGCGGATGAGGTGGTCCAGGGTCACGCCGGGCAGGAGCGGCATGACGAAGTAGGGCTTCTGGGCGCCGTCCTCTTCAAACTCGCCGATATCGAAGATCTCGACGATGTTGGGATGGCTCATGGAGGCCAGGACGTCGCACTCCTTGTAGAACAGGTCGAGCGAGGCGCGGTCGGGGATGTCGAGCAGAGTCTTCAGAGCGATGTCACGCTTTACTACGTTGTCGTAGGCCTTGTAGACGACGCCCATGCCGCCTTTGCCCAGGACCTCCTTGATGTCGTAGCGGCCTTTGATGCGTTGCGGATCGGGCATGGTTCTCAGCTTCTCCAGGGGTGAACCCACCTATTCTAATAGCACTGCCGGGAAAAGGGAAACTGGTGAAATGGAGATTTGTGGGGTTTTGTCCCGGGGGGGTAGTCTGGCGGCTTGAGGCGGCTCGTTGCCCGTCTGGGGGCCGGGGGCATGGGCGAGGTGTATCGGGCCAAAGACACCCGGCTGGGCCGGGAGGTCGCAGCCAAGGTGCTGCTGGCGGCGTACGCCCGTGACCCCGACCGGCTGGATCGCGAGCCGCTGTCCGCCCGCAAGGTCGGCGAATTCGCGCTCAAGATCTGCAGCGGGCTTGGGGCGGTGCACGATAAAGGGCATTGTTCACCGGGATTTGAAGCCGGAAAACCTCTTCCTGACCACCGACGGGCGCGTCAAGATCCTGGACTTCGGCCTGGCCAAGGTGCTCCAGGCGGAGACCACCGCGGCCGGCGCGGACACCGCCACCAATGCGGCGTTGACGGCGGCAGGCGCGGTGCTGAGGACGGCCGGTGACATGGCGCCCGAGCACGTGCGCGGAGAGCCGGGCGTCGCAAGAGCCGGAACGCCGAGTCACGCTCGGCGACGGGGTCCTGAACGCCGTTGAGATGAAGGTCTCTGAAGAGGGTTACGCCGCCCAGCCCCATTAAGAATCAAGTACGGAACAGGAGTATGCTCCGCCGCCGGAGGAGGCTTTCTTCTATCCGGGCGGGCACCGGAAGCTAAATACTCTCGTGCCGAGCCGACCTCTTGGCGGCATTCCGGAGAGAGCCGCCGGACCGTTGTACTCTACAACAGCCAGTGTTTGCGGTAACATGAAACACAAGAGGGCGTTATGGCACAAGCGGATCTCCGGGCCTACAAGGACTATAAATGGATTGTGGCCGATCCCCGACTGCTTGGCGGCGGACTGGCCATTCGCGGCACCCGCTTGTCGGTGGGGCTGATTCTGGAGTGCCTCGCCAATGGCATGACGCTTGCCGACATCGACGAGAGCTTTGACCGCGCGTTTCCCCACGAAGCGCTGCCGGAGGTACTCCGGGTGGCCTCAGAGCTGGCCGGTTCCTTCCATGTGGCTGCTTGACGCCAACATGGATGTTCACCTGGAGGATCTCCTCGCGGAATTCGGCGTCCGCTCTGAGACCACCGGGCGACGTGGCTGGGGAGCCCTGGAAAACGGAGATCTCGTATCGGCGGCCGTGGAGGCGGGATTTACCTGCCTGCTCACGCAGGACCGCCTGTTCGCTGAGTCGGCTGGTGCCGCTCTCCGAAGGCACCCCGAGTTCTGCGTCATAGTCGTGAGCCTGCCGCAGCGACCCTGGCGGCAGAATTTGGAACAGTTCCGCGCCGCTTGGGCGCTTGCTCCCATCCGGCCTGTCCCTGGGCGGATCCTTCCATGGCCAGCGTCCGGCAATACGGCCTGCACATGAATCCAAAACTTTCAAGCAATGTTAAGGAAGCGCGATTTCGTCGCTTTCGCTCAGGCCGGCCACAACCACCAGGTGAGTGCCGTTGCGCGGGCCGAGTTGAACCTGGCGCTTCTCGTAGCCGTCGCCGGCGCGAACCCGGACATAGGTCTTACCGGCCTCCTCCACCACCGATTCGGTGGGGATCTGCAGGGCCTGCTCCATCTTTTCAAGCTGCACGGCGGCGCTGCCGGAGAGGTCCGGAAGGAGGCGCGCGTCCTTGGTCTCGATGGCCACCCGCACCGCGATTTGTTTCACGTAGAGCTCCCGGGCGTTGCGCATGCGGCCGCCCGAGGTGGCCATAGCTCCCACCGAGATCACGCGCCCCGGCAAGGCCAGACCGGGGTAGGCATCCAGCCGCACCACGGCGCGCTGGCCGAGCGTGACCAGGTGGCTGTCGGCCTGGTTCGCGCTGGCATTGAGAACCATCTTGGACAGGTCGACGATCTGCATGAAGTAGGTGCCGGGATTCACCAGGTCGCCGGCCTGCACCTGGCCGAACTGGCCCGACCGGAAGATCGACTGCATGACCACCAGTCCGCCGAGGGGGGCCAGCATGGTCCGGCGCTGGATGTTCCTCCCATGCCGCTCGATGCCGTGATTCTCTTTTTCCACCTGAAGCTCCAACCCTCGAATCTCCGCCTGCTGCGACAGGGCCCGGAGGCGGACCTCGGCCTCGACCTGCTGGTAACGCGCGGCCGTCTCCTCGACCAGCAGCTTCAATTTCTCCCCGTCGATGGCCGAGCGTACCTCCGCCGTGCGCAGGTCCAGGCGGGCCTTCTCGTGCTCGGCGCGGGCCGCTCGCAGGGTCTGCCGCTGGACTTCGTTCTCGATGGTGACTTCGGCGTTGCGCTTGTCCACCACGGCCTGGGCCTGAATGAGCCGAGCTTGGTGGTCGTCCAGGTGGTCCAGCTCCGCCTGGCCGTCGAACTGCGCGATGACATCACCCTTCTTGACGATGGCGCCCGGCGACGCCATCTCCAACAGGGCGCCTAGCTGGCTCCACGGCGCCGTATTCACGCCCCGCCCTTCCCCGCTCAACAGCGGCGCGACGATGGGAGCGAAGCTGCTCGCCGCGATGGTCCCGCTCACCCGGAGCGATCTCTCAAAAGGGCCGGAAAACGGTCGGACGGTGCGGACGGCGCTCACCGCCGTCTCCGCCGCTTGCTGCCGGCGTCGCAGGGTCCACACCCCGGCCGCCACGAGCAGCAGCACGACGACCGCCAGGAGGGGCTTCCACGGTCTGGCGGGCTTTGCGGGGGTCAGGGGCGGGGGCGCCGGCGCGCCGGGCTCGATAGGAAGTGGTGAGGGGGAGGCCAATCCGTGGGTCAAGTTTGAGGACCTCTAAGACAAGGATAGCGTACCACGCCGCGACCACGAGAACGAGAGTTAGCGGCGATGGTGATCGTCGGACCAACACGCTCCAGATCGTCGGAATAAGAGGCGCCCGGCCCCGGGGAGCCACTCCGGCAAGAACCCGGATCCACGGCAGAGCCCGGAGGTGATCCGCCGGGAAGCAAACTGGTGAGCCACAGGCCGCAGGACGAACACCGCACCTCATCCGGTATGGTCGCGGTTCTGTCGCGCGGAAGTCTGTGCGTCGTGGTATACTGCCGGGGGCTTTGTTCGCCATATGCTCACCGAAGAGGGACCTGTCCGGATAATCTGGGTGGTGGTTCTCGGGGCGGCGCTGTGTGGGGCCTTGATCTGGGGCGGCCTGGAATGGCAGGGTCTGCGGGAAGGGGTAGCCGGGGCAGACCATTTGCCGCTGACGGAGACGCGGCCCACGATGCACCACCCCCTGGTGGAGTTGTTGAAGCTGGTTTGCGCGGCCCTGATCGGGATCCTGATCAGCGTGGTACACCGCCGCTGCCACCGGGACAAGCCGCTGCCGAAGTCGCTGGAACAGTCCCAGATCCTGCTGTGTGTGGCTGGGGCGATGATCATGATTATCATCGGCAATTCGCTGGCTCGGGCCTTCGGTGTGGCTGGAGCGGCAGGCATTGTCCGGTTCCGTACTCCGGTGGAGGACCCTAAGGACACGACCGTTATTTTTCTGATGCTGAGCCTGGGGCTGGCCTGCGGGCTGGGGGCGTTTGCGGTGGCCGGGTTGGGTACGGTGTTCCTGGCGGTGTTTCTACTGGTGCTGGAAAAGTTCGGGGAGACCAGGCGGCGCATGGCGCTGCTGTCGCTGACGGCCCCCGGCAAGGAGTTTCCGACCGAGCAGGTGAACCGGCTGCTGGCCGGGTCGGTGGATTTCTTCGAGCAGCGCGAGGAGGTGCAGGGCGCGGAGACCGTGATACGGTACCAGGTGACGATGGATCCGAACGCTTCGCTCACCTACCTGACCCAGGAGCTGATGAAGGCGGGGTTGAAAGGGGTCTCCTGGAGCGATCCGACGGAAAAAAAGAAGGGCGCGTAGACCATGGCCACGAGCGCGGAAATAACAGGAGGGCCGCCGGGCTCGGCGCCGGAAGAAACTCTGACCACGCGGCCGGAGCAGCGGCGGGAGACCGTGATCCGGGTGATCCGGTCGGCCCGGAAGCGCCTGATACTGTCGGTATTCCGGTGCAGCGATTACCTGGTGATGGACGAATTGGCGGAAGCGGTTTCCAGGGGGGTGCGGGTGGAGGCGCTGCTCACCCCGCGAGCGCGGGGCGACGAGGCCAAGCAACTGGAGGACTTGGGCAGGGTCTTGCAAGGGATGGGGGCGGAGGTCTTCCGGTATCGGGATCCCGTCGTCAAGTACCACGCCAAGTACATGGTGGCCGACGAGGGACCGGCGCTGGTAGGTTCGCTGAACTTCACCGCCAAGTGTTTCACCAATACTTGCGATTTCCAGCTGGTGACCTGGGATCCCGCGGTGATCACGAGCCTGCGGCAATTGTTCGAAACCGATTCGGTGGCGCCGGAGGCGCCGCTGCCGGACAGCCTCAGCGACCGGCTGATCGTGGGACCAGACCGGGCGCGGGCCAAGTTTACGGCCTTGCTGGAGTCCGGCAGGCAGACCATCCGGATCATCGACCACAAGCTGGCCGACCCGCAGCTGGTGTCCTTGCTGAAGGAAAAGAAGGAGGCCGGGGTGGTGGTGGAGGTGCTTGGGTCCGGGCAAGTGGGGGGCATGCGGTCGCACGGCAAAATGATCGTGGTCGACGACCGGGTGGCGGCCATCGGCAGCGTGTCCCTGGCGCCCCTGAACCTGGATTTTCGGCGCGAGGTGGCCATCCTGATTCACGAGCCGCGGTGCGTGGCGGAGCTGAGCGGATTCTTCCAGGCGGCCTCGGCGGTGAAAGCGGCCACCGCCGGGGCCGAAGCGGAAGAGGACGACGAGTAGGCGGATGTTGTGTATACTAGGAGCGTGAACTGGCGCAGCCTGCAGTTGGGCCTGGCGGTGGCATTTCTCTTCGCACTGACCACACAGGCGAAAATGAGCCAGTACGAGCCGCACCACAGCCCCACCCGGCATCTGGCGAAGGCCACCAAGCTCGAGCAAAACCGCCTCGATATGGGCTCGGCCCTTCCGGCCGCTCGCACCATCCTCCCCCGTCCTCAGGACTCTCCAGGGCCGGAAACCGCGTTTCCGCCGACCCTGGCCGGCCACCCGGTGTTTGTTGTGGTTGGTCCCATTGTCTCCCGCCCGCCGCCGGCCGGCCGGTAATCCAACCGGCTCAAGAAGCGCGCGTGGAGGGAGACTTGTCTGACGTCCTGACTTGGGAACAACTCGAGGCCATCCGGCAGTGGGACACCTGCACGGTGGCCAATGCCATAGAAACGTTTCAGGTGCGGCTGCGAAACGAAGGGTTCGTGGCCGGGGACCTGCGGTGTCTGTTTGAACAGCACCCGCCCCTGACCGGTTATGCGGTGACGGCGCGCATCCGCTGCTCGGGTCCGCCGCCGGTGGGCCACAGCTACTTCGACCGCACCGACTGGTGGAATTATATCCTTACCGTTCCGCCGCCACGGGTGGTGGTCCTCCAGGACATGGACCCCGATCCCGGGCTGGGCTCGTTCCTCGGGGAGGTGCACGCCCACATTTTGCAGGCGCTGGGCTGCGTGGGAGCGGTGACCAACGGGGCGGTGCGCGACGTCGGGGCGCTGGAACCGACCGGGTTTCAGTTGTTTGCCGGGCGGCTGGCGGTCTCGCATGCCTATGCCCACCTGGTGGAGTTTGGCGGGCCGGTGGAGATCGGCGGCCTGACCGTGCATCCGGGAGACTTGCTGCACGGAGACCGTCATGGGATCGTGAGCATCCCTCCCCAGATCGCCGCCCGCGTTCCCGCCGCGGCGGCGGCCCTTCGGGAGAAGGAACAGCGGGTGATCGCGTTATGCCACTCGGCGGATTTTTCCGTGGAGAAACTGCGCGCAGCAGTGAAGGAGCTGGGTTAGCGATGCGTGGACTTTGGATCGTGGTGATGGGAATGGGGATGGTGCTGGTCTCCTGCGGGCGCGGGGGCCGCACCGAGGCCAAGACGGAGACGGCTCGACCGCCGGCGGTGGCGGTGGCGAAAGCCGCGCGCGAGGACCTGTTGCGGGAGCTGGAGCTCTCGGCCGAGTTCCGGCCGTATCAGGAGATCGAGGTCCACGCCAAGGTGGCCGGATTCCTGCAGGAGATCCGCGTGGACGTGGGGGACCGGGTGAAGAAGGGACAGTTGCTGGCGGTGCTGGAGGTCCCCGAGTTTGCCGACGATCTGCAGCGGGCGGGGGCGGCGCGCCGGCGCAGCGACGCGGAGCTGCACCGGGCGGGTACCGAGCTGGAGCGGACCGAGTCGGCGCACGCGGCGGCGCACTCGTCGTATGCGCGGCTGGCGGCGGTGGTGAAGTCGCGGCCGAACCTGGTGGCGCAGCAGGAGTTGGATGACGCGCTGGCGCGGGACCGGGTGGCGGAGGCGCAGATATCGTCCACCAAGGCGGCGCTGTCGGCCTCCGAGCAGCAGGTCGCGGTGTCCCAGGCCGATGAGGAGAAGATCAAGACGATGCTGGTTTACTCGCGGATTACGGCGCCGTTCCCCGGCGTCATTACCAAGCGGTATGCGGATCCGGGGGCGATGATCCAGGCGGGGACGGCGTCGCAGACCCAAGCGATGCCGGTGGTGCGGCTGTCGCAGGTGGACCGGCTGCGACTGGTGCTGCCGGCGCCGGAGTCGGTGGCGGCGCGGATACGCCTGGGAGCGCCAGTGGCCGTGCGGGTGCCTGCTCTGGGGCGCACCTTCCAGGGAAAAGTGGCCCGCTTCACCGGCCGAGTGGAGGTGGCCACCCGCACCATGCAGACCGAAGTGGACGTGGCCAATCCGGAGCAGGTCCTGATGCCGGGTATGTATGCCTACACCACCCTGACCCTGGACCAACGTGCGGGGGCGCTGGCCGTGCCGGTGCAGGCCGTGTTTACCAAGGATGATACGCCCCATCTGCTGGTGGTGAACGGGCAGAAGCAGATTGAGGAGCGGCGGATCACCGTGGGAGTGGAGACGCCGGAGAAGGTGGAAGTCCTGTCCGGACTGCGGGAAGACGAGCTGGTGGTGGTGGGCAATCGCAGCCAACTCCGTCCGGGCCTGGCTGTGGAGCCGAAGGAGCAGCCGTAATGTCCGGCTTTGCGATTCGCAATCCGTATTTCATTGTGGTGGTGTGCCTGATCCTGGCGGTGGTGGGAACCACCTCCCTGGTCCGGATGCCGGTGGACCTGTTTCCGGCTATCGACCTGCCGGTGGTGGTGGTGGCGACGTTCTATAACGGCATGCCGCCGGAGCAGATCGAGGCCGATATCACCAGCCGCTATGAGAGGTTCTTTACCCTGGGCAGCGGCGTGGAGCACATCGAGTCGCGGTCGCTGCCGGGCACCAGTCTCATCAAAATCTTCTTTCAGCCGGGGACGAACGCCGACGCGGCCATGGCCATGATCTCGAACCTGGCCATGGCCAACCTGCGGCGGCTGCCGCCGGGGACCCTGCCGCCGGTGGTGCTGAAGCTGGACGCCTCCAGCCTGCCGGTGTGCCTGATCACCTTGAAGGGCGAAGGTCTCACCGAGGCCCAACTGCGGGACACCGGGCAGTTCACGGTGCGCAACCAGGTGGCCGGCGTGCCCGGGGCGTCGGTACCGCCGCCCTTCGGAGGGCGCTATCGCCAGATCATGGTCTACGTGGACCCGCTGAAGCTGGAGGCGCACCAGCTTAGTCCCATGGACGTAGTGCGGGCGGTGAACGACTCGAACCTCATCCTGCCCGCGGGCGATGTCCGCATCGGCCCCATCGACTACAACATCTACACCAACAGCCAGCTTCGAGACATCGACGACATCAACCGGCTGCCGCTCAAGACCGTGGCGCAGGCCTCCGTCACCGTGGCCGACGTGGGCTACGCGCGGGACGCCTCCCAAATCCAGGCCAACATCGTGCGCGTGGACGGCCAGCAGTCGGTGTACCTGCCGGTGCTCAAACAAGGAGGCGACACCAATACCATCGCCGTGGTGGACGGCGTCAAGCAGGCCATTCAGAACCTGTTCGATGTGCCGCCGGAGCTGGTGGCGCGGACCGTGTTCGACCAGTCTTTGTTCGTCAAGCGGGCGGTGGAGACGCTGCTCCACGAGGGGGCGCTGGGGCTGGTCCTGACGTCGCTGCTGATCCTGGTGTTTCTGGGGAGCATGCGGGCCACGGTGGCGGTGTTTTTCTCGATTCCGCTGTCGGTGCTGGCGACGTTTCTAGCGCTGGGATTCGGTGGGGGCTCCATCAATACCATGGTGCTCGGCGGGCTGGCCCTGGCCTTCTCGCGCCTGATCGACAACTCGGTGGTGGTGCTGGAGAACATTTACCGGCATCTGGAGATGGGTGAATCTCCGGCGGTAGCGGCGGAGCTGGGCGGGCGCGAGGTGGCGCTGCCGGTGCTGGCCGCTACTCTGACTACAGCGGTGGTGTTCTTCCCGGTAACCTTTCTCTACGGGGTCAGCCGGTTCCTGTTCGGGGCGCTGGCGCTGGCGGTGGTGCTGTCACTGTTCGCCTCCTACGGCGTGGCCATGACCGTGGTGCCGCTGTTCGCGTCGCGGTTTCTGCGCGGGCACCAGGAGCACGCCGGGGGATTCAACGCCTGGTTCAACCGCCAGTTTCACGCCCTGCTGGACGGCTACACAGCGACACTGGAGTGGAGCCTGCGGAAACCGGTCGCCGTGGTGGTGGGACTGCTGGCGGTGTTCGGGGCCAGCCTGCTGCTGTTGCCGCGGCTGGGCGTGGCGTTTTTTCCGCGCACCGACGCCGGGCAGTTCCTGATCAACGTCAAGGCGCCGACCGGCAGCCGCCTGGAGGTCACCCAAGAGCACGTGAAGAAGGTCGAGCAGGTGATCCGCGAGGTGGTGCCGGCGGAGGAGCTGGCCATCGTCGTCTCCAACATCGGGGTCCAGCCGGGGTTCTCGTCGATTTACACGAGCAACTCCGGCACCCATACGGCCTTCGTACAGGCCAGCCTGCACGAGGAGCACCGGCTAAGCAGTTATGAGTACATTGACCGGGTGCGCAAGCGCCTCGAAACCGAAGCGCCGGCGATCAGCACCTACTTCCAGTCGGGCGGCTTGGTGGATGCGGTCCTGAACCAGGGTCTGCCGGCGCCGATCGACTTGCAGGTGAGCGGTTCAAATCTGGGGGCGGCTTACGAAGTGGCCACCGGCCTGGCCGTCAAAATACGGCGCGTCCCCGGCGTCAGCGACGTCTACGTTCCCCAGGATCTGGACTACCCCTCCCTGCAGCTTGACATCAACCGGGAGCGGGCCAGCGATCTCGGCTTGAACCAGCGCGAGGTGGTGGGGAACCTCATCACCGCCCTGACCTCCAACCAGATGATCGCGCCGAGCTACTGGGTGGATCCCAAGAGCGGCCTGGACTACATGCTGACAGTACAGTATCCGGAAAACCAGGTGAAGACGCTGCTCGACCTGAAGGGGATCCCCCTGCGGGGAACGGGCCAGGCGCGTCCCACGCGTCTGGACGCTATCAGCACCATCCGGCGGATGGAGGCGCCCACCGAGGTGGACCACTACCAGCTTCGCCGCACCATCGATGCCTACGTGGGACTGTCCGGCGAGGACCTGGGGCGGGTGGCCTCGGACATCGACCGCATCGTCTCGCAAGTCAAACTGCCCCGCGGCGTGCGGGTGGATATGCGCGGGATGGTGCAAGGCATGCGGGCCTCGTTCCGCAGCTTTGGATACGGGCTGCTGCTGGCCGTGGTGCTGCTGCTCCTCATCCTGGTGGCGCAGTTCCAATCGGTGGTCGATCCGCTCTTGATCCTGCTGGCCGTGCCC
>JBGOUV010000516.1:0-3993 GCA_041477815.1 Terriglobia bacterium
CCACCGTCATGCCGCCCAAGCAGACCACCAGCTTCAAGGTCCGGGACCAGCCCGGCTGGATTACCTTCAGCATGGACGGCCGGCGGGCCTACCCCTCGAGCGGCGAGGTAATCGACGCGCGCACCAAGAAGACCCTGGCCCTGCTACAGGACGAAACCGGCCGCCAAGTGGGGAGCGAGAAGCTGCTGGAGATCATCTTCGCCAACGGGAAGCCCGTCCGCGCCGGCGATCAGTTCGGAATGGGAGCGAAGCGGTAGCACCGAAGGATCCGCTCCCTAACCCGGACGAGCCGGAACCAAACAGGACCAATTTGGAAAAGTTGGGGTCGCTGCCGAAGTGCTGCACAGGCCTGTGAACTTTGGCGCAAGTGTCCACGGTGAAAAATATTCTGCCTGTTTCAACACGAATCTGACGACGTAGGTACTTACGGTCGCGGTTCGTTGCGGCGCTGCAGCAGCCCGAGGTGCACCCGGGCCACCATGTGCATGTAGTCGCCCACCGCGGCATAGCGATCCTGGGCGGCGGCGCTGATGTGCTCCAAGGCTCGTTCTTTGTTTCCCAGCGCCTCGTAGTACAACCCTACATAGAGATGAGCGGCGAACTGCGATTCGAGCTGGGCGCCCGCGGCTGCCAGCACCTGTTCGGGGGTCAGGAGGCCGCGAAACATCTGGTAGATCTCCGCCATCGGAACCCGCGAGTCGGGTCCTACGGGCAACAATGCGGCTTTGGCCTTCTCGGGCGATTCGGCGCGGGCGACGCACAGGAAGTGCCAGGCCGCGTTTTCGACGTCGTTCGGATTCACCTTGCGGTGGGACTCGAACTGCCGGCGACAGTCCTTGTATCGTCCGACGTAGTAGAGGGCAATGCCGCGCTGCCAGAGTTGCGGGGCGTAGTCGGGGGCTAGCGCGGCCACTTTGTCAAACGCGGCGACGGACTCCTTGAGGCGGCTGTTTCGGAACTCGGCCATGGCGCGATCGAGGATCGCCTGCGGGCGTTCCGACGGAGCCTGCGCGGCGGCCAGGAGGGGCAGCAGAAGCAGTCCCAGCATCGGCCTCACCGGGCGGCGAAACAATACAGGGTCTCGCCGCTGCGCAGATAGATTTTCCCCCCCGACAGCGCGGGGGTCGCGTAGCAGCCCTCTCCCAGGTCGTTCACGGTGAGCACTTCCCACTCCCGGCCGGCCCGCAGCACCGCGACTTTTCCGTCTTCGCTGGCCAGATAGACCTTCCCCTCGGCGGCGACCGGGGAGGCGGAATAGCCGCCCACGGCTCCCTGCACCCGGCCCGCTTTGAGCACCTGGCCCGTGGCCGCGTCAAAGGTCGTCAGAATTCCCCCATTCCGGATGATGTACAGGACGCCCTCGTAAAGAAGCGGAGACGGCACCACGCCGACAAAATTCTTCTCGTACCGCCAGAGCTCGCGAGGACCAGTGGAATTGCCCGCCTCCAGCCTCAGGGCCACCAGACGGGACGGCGCCAGCACTTTGCGCTGTTTCTCGTCCCACTCGTCCTTCGTTACCACCATGTCGCGATTGCCGCCGAATCTCGCGATTCCGATCAGGAAGGCGTCGTTCCCATACTCGTCCGCGGAGAGCTGTCCATCGTGATTCTTGTCAAGCTTCTCCAGACGGGTGGAAAAGGGAGCCATTGCATCGTTACCATACCCGAAGGTAAAGACCGTGTCTTGATACAACACCGGACTGGCGACGATGGCCGGACTCAGGTTGTCTTCGCTCCAGGCTCTCTTGCCGGTCTCCAGCAGGTGGGCTCCGAACAGCCCGCGGCTGGTGGTCAAAACCAGGGGGCCGTACAGCAGCGGGGTGGCCCAACCGTCCTTCTCCTCCCGGGTCGTCTTCCAGCGAATCTCGCCGTTGCGGCGGTCGAAGGCGGCAATGTAGGACCCCTCCTCCTGGTCGGCCAGCAGGACCACGGCGTCCCCGGCCAGGATCGGAGAGGAGGCCAGTCCCATGGTATTGGTGAACGGACCGAGCTTCACTTTCCACCGCAGCTTGCCGGCGGCGTCGTAGGAGAGCAGGCCGAGATCTTTGAAAAACACGTACACGTTCTCCCCGTCGGTCACCGGGGTGATGGAGGCGGGCTCGTTGCGGACGTTGGCCACCTCGTCCCGAGGGCGGTCCTCCGCCCGCTCCCACAGCAGCTTGCCGCTCTGGCGATCGAAACACTGGGTGTACAGTTTGCCGGCGTCGAACGCCGTCAGGAAGACGTGGCGCGCAGTGAGGACCGGAGAGGATTTGCCGGGGCGCGCCGCCGCTCGCCAGAGGGCGTTCCGGTCCCGGCTGAACTCCGCCGGGAAGCCGGTATCCTTCGAGACGCCCGAGCCGTTGGGCCCCCGGAAGCGGGACCAGTCCTCCGCCCAGCCGGCGCCGGGGAGAAGGAATAAGACGACGGGAAGAAAAAAGCGCACAGTTCGCACAGTATATCATCCACGCTCTGAAGTATGATTGGCACGACAGGAGGACGGTCGTGAAGAACATCAGCAAAAGACGGTTTGGTTTCTCTCTGGGTGTGTGTCTGATCCTCAGCGTGGCCGGGGCCATGGCCCAAGCGCCGAAGCCCAAGCGGATCAATCGGGCGATCGAGCTGCTGGAACAAGGCCAGCCCATTTACTACACCGGGTCGCACGAAGGGACCTCGGGCAGTTTTGAGCATGGCGTGAAAGACGCCCAAACCTATGCCGACTACATCAGCTACGACATGGAGCATGCCCCCTTTGACGTCAAAGGGCTGGCCGACTACATGCGCGGGCTGGTGAAGGGCGGACCCACCAAGAGCGGCCATCGCACGCCGCCCGTCATTGTCAACGTGCCCGTCGACGGCACCGACGAAGCCAGCGTCCGCGCCAATGCCTGGATGTTCCAGCAGGTGCTGGCC
The DNA here is from genome assembly GCA_041477815.1 of Terriglobia bacterium. Lineage (GTDB taxonomy): Bacteria > Acidobacteriota > Terriglobia > Bryobacterales > JACQDG01 > JBGOUV01. The sequence goes on from JBGOUV010000516.1 coordinate 2,892, forward strand.
ACGGGCGTCCACGGCATCCTGCTGTGCCACGCGGACACGCCCGGCGCGGTCCGGGCCTTTGTGGAAGCCGTGCGCCTGCCCATCCACAAGCAGGGCGTGGACAAGGGGATCAACGAGGGACGCCGCGGCGTTCACGGCGTGCCGACCGCCGCCCGGATCTGGGGGGTCTCCTCGGACGAGTACCTGGACAAAGCCGACGCCTGGCCGCTCAATCCCAAGGGCGAGCTGTTGCTGGGCCTCAAATTGGAAGACAAGTACGCTCTGGCCAACGCCGAACAGAACGTGAAGATTCCCGGTATTGCTTTTGCCGAGTGGGGTCCCGGAGACATGGCGCTTTCCCTCGGCGTCCGGGGCGGCGGGGGCGCCGCGCAGATGGCTGCCCCGATGCAGCAGGCGCGGGCTAAGATCCTGGCGGCGTGCAAGGCCAACAAGATCTTCTTCCTCAATTCCATGAACGCCAAGGACATCGTCCAAATGATTAAGGAAGGCGTGATGGTTGGTCCGGCGAGTCCCGAGGCTGCCGAAATCGGCCGCAAATTTACCAAGCGGGAGATGCCCTGGTAGCGATTACTTCTTCACCTGGAACAGCACGTTGACGTTGGTGCCGCCGTCGGCGGTTGCCAGCGTCACCACGACACTGCGCCGCTTGTCCGCGTCTTCCGCGGCCAGCATGCCGCCCGACGACCCGCCCGCTTCGTGGGTGGTGCGCGACGTGATCTTCAGGCCGGCCTGCTGCAGGTTCCGATCGTAGAAGGACATCACCTCCTTGACCGCGTCCGGGGTGTTGAACGTGTAGGTCCCGCCCTCCTCTTCGCCTTTCTGCATCGAAAAGGCGCCCTGCGGTTGCGAGGACGGGTAGGACCCAATCCAGTCCGGGACCTTGACGCCCGAGCCGCCCAATCGCAAGGTGCCGTCCGGGCCTTTGATTTCCACGCCGCCGGTCTTCGCCGCGCCGCCCGCATCCACGGTGATGGCCTCCTGCCCTGGTTCCTGAAATTTGATCTTCCCCTGCTGGAGGTCCTTGAAGCTTACGGTCACCGTTTTCCCCGTCTTCTTATCCAGGAGAGTCACCACACTCTTGCCTTCGTCTACCGAGACCACC
>JBGOUV010000043.1:0-26013 GCA_041477815.1 Terriglobia bacterium
ACGCCGCGGCCGGCTGCTGTATCCCCCCCCCACCCAACTCCCCACCTCCCTCACCTAAAACTGCCGCAGAGGGTTTACCCGATAACAACCGAGAAAAGCGCAATCGTGCCAGGTTCCAACTGCAATAACTCTGTGGGGGCGTAGACCCCCTGGTCCTGGGGGTCCGAGGATCGTCATGGAGCGCTGCTCGTTACGATTGCCTTTCTTCGCGGTGTTCATCGCATCTAGAAACGCTGGAAGATCCTTCCGATATAAGATATTGGTACTAGTTAGTGAACTTCTGAAGTGGCGGACTAAGGAACCCGCTCCCTGACGGTCGCGGTTTCAGATCGTCTCGAGGTATCGCGCCAGCTCCCAGTCGGTGACGGTCTTCTCGAACTGGCGCACCTCCCACTCGCGCGTGGCGGCGAAATGGTCGACGAAGTCGTCGCCGAACCACTTGCGGGCGAAGGCGCTGGCGCGGAACAGCTTGGTGGCGTCGGCCAGGTTGCGGGGCAGGGCCGTGGCCTGGGCGGCGGCATAGGCGTTGACGGCGGGCTCGCCCGGGTTGAGGTTGCGCTCGATGCCGTCCAGGCCGGCGGCGAGCGAGGCGGCCATGGCCAGGTAGGGGTTGGCGTCGGCTCCGGCCAGCCGCGTCTCCACCCGCGTCGACTGGGGGCCGCTGGAGATCACCCGCACCGCGGCGGTCCGGTTGTCCATGCCCCAGGAGGCGTTGACCGGAGCCCAGGCGCCGGGCACGGTGCGTTTATAGGAATTGATGGTAGGGCAAAACAGGACCATCAGCTCGGGCAGGTTGGCGACCAGGCCGGCGACGTAGTGGCCCATCAACTGCGACAGCCCCGCGCCTTCTTCCTGGTGGAACAGGTTGTGCCCCTTGGGGCCGTCCCAGAGGCTCTGGTGGATATGGCCGCTCGAGCCGGGCAGCTCGGGGTTGCACTTGGCCATGAAGGTGGCGGTCAAACCGTGGCGGGAGGCGACCTCCTTGAGAACGGCTTTGAACAGCACGGCCCGATCGGCGGCGGCCAGGCCCTCGGCCACGGTGATGGCCGCCTCGAAGACGCCCGGTCCGGTCTCGGTGTGCAGGCCCTCCAGCGGGACACTGAAGGCGTTCAGGTATTCCTGCACCTGTACCAGGAAGTCCTGGCTTTGGCCGGCCCGCAGGAGGCTGTAGCCGAACATCCCCGGGCTGAGGGGCGTCAGGCGGCGGAAGCCCTTCTCGTGCAGGCTTTGGGGCGTCTCACGAAAGAGGAAGAACTCGTACTCGGCGGCGAGGAACGCCGTGTATCCCCGCTCCGACGCCTTTTCCAGCACCCCCTTCAGGACCTGGCGCGGGGACAACGCCAGCGGCTGACCTTTCCGGTCGGTGGGGTCCAGCAGAAAAAACGCCGCGTTCGGCTCCCAGGGGATCAGCCGGACGGTGGTGAGATCGAGTTGGCAGGGCAGGTCCGGGTACCCGGTGTGCCAGCCGGTAAGTTTCACGTTGTCGTAGAGGGCGTCGCCCGCGTCCCAACCGAACACCACGTCGCAAAAGCCCAGACCGTGGTCCACCGCCGACCAAAACTTGTCGAGGCTGATGTACTTGCCCCGCAGCACGCCGTCGATGTCGGCGACGGCCACCTTGACGCGGCTAATTTCTTTTTCGTCGAACTTGCGCTTGATCAGAACAGGATTCATATGAGTTGTTTATGGTCCCGGCTCCATTCCGGTCCTTTGTACTTCTTCCTGGCTACCGCGGCATACAATACGGCGAGTGCGCCGAGCAAACCGAGGAAGGTCTTGCCGGCCAGCTCGTTGGGAGGCATGACCAGGACAAAGCAGACGAATACCGTGTAGGCCATGGCCGCCAGGTTGAGGCGGCCGCCCCAGGCGCCGAGGCTCCAGGGAGCCTGCCCGGGCCAGTCCGACCCCCGCCGCCGCGCCCGCCAGCCCAGGAACACGGGAACGATGTAGGCCGCGTACAGGGCCACCGTGCTGAGCGAGGTTACCACCGGCACGGCGCCCGTCCAGATCATGGCGGCGAAGGAAGTAACTAGAAATGCCCAGATGGCCGGCGCCGGAGTCCCATGCCGGGGGCTAACCCGGCGCAAGGCGCCGGCGCAGGGCGTGCCGTGGTCGCGGGCCAGGGAGAAGACGGCCCGCGAGGCGGAGGTGACGCAGCTCAGCCCGCAGAACCACATGGCCACCGAGGCCAGGGCGGCCATGGCATTGCCCGCCCGCGCGCCCAGCCCTTGCTGCAGGACGGCGATGGCCGCCGAGATCGGGTTGCCCTGCGCGTCCCTGGCGCCCAGGGCCGCGGGAATGCTGCGGACGGCCAGAGTCAGGCCCAGGATCAGCAGATAGCCCACCACCCCGGCCACCGCCACCGACAGCACGATCCCCCACGGCGCCCGCCGCCGCGGGTCCGCGGTTTCTTCGGCGAGATGCGCCGAGGCGTCGAAGCCCGTATAGGTCCACTGGGCCTGCAAAAGGCCCAGCACGAACGCCCACCAGTAGGGCGACCGCCCGTTGCCGTTTACCGCTGCGGTCAGGAAGGAGAGCGGCTGGCGCGGCGCCAGGAAAAACAGCGCCGCCACCACCACCAGCACTCCCACGACGTGTACGGTCACGCTCAGGTCGTTCAGGAGGGCCACCAGCTTGATGCCGTAGTGGTTGAGCAGACCCTGGGTCAGCAGGATGAATCCGAACATCGCCAGGAGGTTGGTGTGGCTCGACGGGAAACCCAGGAAGGGCAGCACGAACTGGGCGCAACTGTAGCTGATCCCGGCCTGCGCCGCCACCAGGCCGAAGATGTTGAACCAGGCCACGAACCAGCCCCAGGCCGGACCGCCCAAGTCGGCCGCCCAGTGGTACATAGCGCCGGAGGTGGGGTACGCCGAGCACAACTCGGCCATGCTCGCCGCCACGGCCAGGGTGAAGACGGTGGCCAGCGGCCATCCCAGGGTCATCTCCAGCGGACCTCCCATCTCCAGGCCGTAGCCGAACAGCGTGACCGCACCGGTCAGAATCGAGATGATGGAGAAGGAGACGGCGAAGTTGGAAAAGCCGCCCATGCTGCGGAAGAGCTCTTGGGCGTAGCCAAAGCTGGCCAGGTCGGCTTGGTCGTGTTCGGTTTGCCGCATGGGCTTCTCATTGTATCCTGGACAGTCTCCCGCACCGCCCATGCAGATACGCGACGCGATAGACGCCGACCTGCCGGACCTGCGCCGGCTTCTCGCCTGGCCGCAGCTCGATCTGGAGCCCACGCGGCGCTGCCTGGTGGCCGGCGATGCACACGGGGTCATCGGGGCGCTGGTGGCCTCCTGTCCGGCGCCCGACGAGGCCGAGATCCTGGCCCTGACCGTAGCGCCCGAACACCGCCGGTGCGGCGTCGGCGGCGCCTTGCTCCAGACGTTTCTAGAGGGACGGCGAGGGCGCGTGTTTCTCGAAGTTCGCCCTTCCAACGCCGCCGCCCGGCGGCTCTACCAGCGTTTCGGCTTTACCCCCACCGGGCGCCGGGCCTCCTACTACCAGTCCCCGTCGGAGGATGCAATCCTATTACAACTTGTTTGTTTTCAATGAGTTAAACATACAGTGGAGATTATTGCAAGCACGTTGCGATTGTGTTACCGTGGTGTTGGCGGAAGGATGACGACCATCAACGACCGCTACATCTATTTCGTTGGACCCATCGCTGGACCCCCACCCAAACACAAGGAGGATGCTGCCCATGGAGCGCAGCCTTCAGGAATACCTGATGACCACCAATGAGGAGTTCCGCCGCCTCGCGTCCGAGCACGCCGGATACGCCGGTCGTCTCGAGGAGTTGTCCGCTCGGCCGTACCTCAGCGAGCAGGAGCAACTCGAAGAGATCCGGCTGAAGAAGCTGAAACTCCGGCTCAAGGATCAGATGCAGGTGATTCTGAGTCGCGAGAGCGCGCGCGTGGCTTGAGCCGCCGGCTCACGGCACACCGTATAATGGACCCGGGCGCAGTGGCAGCGCCCGGGTTCTTTGTTTTCTCCCTTCCTATATGACCCCTCCCTTGGTTCGCACTATCGTTGTCGCCCTGGCCGCCCTGACACTGGGTGCCGACGAGGGCATGTGGCTGTTCAACCAGCCACCTCGCGAGTCGATCCGGAAGACTTACGGCTTCGACCTGTCCGACGCCTTCTTGGAGCATCTCCGGTTGGGCTCGGTGCGATTCAACAACGGCGGCTCCGGCTCGTTCGTCTCCCCCCAGGGCCTGCTGTTCACCAACCACCACGTCGGCGCCGACTGCATCCAGAAAGTCTCCAGCGGCCAGCACGACTACATGGCCGACGGCTTTTATGCTGCCACCCCGGCTGGCGAGAAACCCTGTCCGGACCTGGAGATCAACGTTCTGCTCCGCATCGAGGACGTGACCGCCCGGGTCGGCGCGGGCATCGACGCCCAGGCTCCCGCCGCGGAGGCCGGACGCCTGCGCCGGGGCAACATGGCGGCCCTCGAGAAGGAGTGCGCCGGCCGAACCGGTCTGCGCTGCGACGTGGTGACCCTGTTTTCCGGCGGCCAGTATCATCTCTATCAGTATAAGAAGTACACGGACGTGCGGCTGGTGTTCGCCCCGGAGGCCGACGTGGCCGCGTTCGGCGGCGATCCCGACAACTTCACCTTTCCCCGCTACTGCCTGGACTTCTCCTTCTTTCGCGCCTATGAGAACGGCCAACCGGTCAAGCCGGAGCACTACCTGCGGTGGAGCCGGGAGGGCGTGAAGGAGGGCGAGTTGACGTTTGTCTCGGGCCACCCGGGCGCCACCGGGCGCCTGCTGACCACGGTGCAACTGGAGTTCTCGCGCGACGAGTCGTACCCGCTGGTTTACAAGCGGATGGAGTCCCTGGTGGCTACGCTCCGCCGTTACAGCAGCCAGGGCGCTGAGAACAAGCGGGTGGCCCGGGAAAACCTCCTCTACGTGGAGAACAGTCTGAAGGCTTACACCGGCTTCCTGCTCGGCCTGCGCGACGCGGACCTGCTGCGGCGCAAGAAACAGGAGGAACAGAAGCTGCGCGGGGCGGTGGATTCCAGTCCGGCGCTGCAGCGGGAGTTCGGTACGGTTTGGGACGACGTGGCCGCCGCCTATCAGGAGTATCGGAAGTTTTACAAGCGTTACTGGCTGTTCGAGATCACCCCGGCCTCGGGCTCGGAGCTGTTTCCCATCGCGCGCCAGGTGCTGCGCCTGCCTGCCGAGAAGGCCAAGCCCAACGAGCAGCGGCTGCGGGAATACCGCGAGTCGAACCTGGCTTCCATCGAGCAGGGCATGTACTCGCCGGCGCCGCTGAGCGATTCCCTGGAGATCGCGGTCCTGACCGACTATCTGAGGTTTCTCCAGAGCGAGCTAGGCGCGGCGGACCCCGTCGTCGCGACGCTGCTGGAGGGCCGGACGCCCGAGAAGGCCGCCGAGTTCTACGTCTCCACCAGCAAGCTGCAGGCGGTGGAGGCGCGCAAGAACCCCGCTCCGGCGGACGGCATGCTGCTGCTCGTCCGGCGGCTCGACGGCGCGGCCCGGGAGGCTCGCAAGCTGTACGAAGACCAGGTGGAGTCCGTCCTGGCCACCAGCGCCGGCCGCATCGCCCAGGCCCGCTACCGGGTTTCCGGCGCCGGCGACTACCCGGATGCCACCTTCACCCTGCGGCTCGCCTACGGCGAGGCGAAGGGCTACCCCGATCAGCAGGGCAAGCCGGTCCCATACGCCACGGTACTGGGCGGTCTGTTCCGCCGGGCCACCGGCCAGGACCCCTTTAAGCTGCCCCCGCGCTGGCTCGACGCCAAGTCCCGCCTCAACCTCCAAGTCCCCTATAACTTCGTTACCACCGCCGACACCCACGGCGGCAACTCCGGCAGTCCGACGGTAAATACCAAGGGCGAGGTGGTCGGAATCATCTTTGACGGCAACATCGAGAGTCTGCCGGACCGCTTCGTCTACACCGACCTGCGCGCGCGGTCGGTACACGTGGCGTCGCAGGGGATGGTAGAGGCTCTGCGTAAGGTGTACCGGGCGGAGCGGTTGGTGAAGGAGCTGGGGGTCTTGTAGAGCACCTCGTTGCACACCGCCCCGCCTCTCCTAGGTGAAAACGCCATTGGATTCTAGGACATTTGCCTCAGTGGTGTGACCGCCCGGGTGTTGTTAGATAAAGATAAGATGCGGAGGCAGGGCCCCCGAGGTTTCGTGTTGCTCACGCTGGCTGCGGGGCTGGTATTGCTGGTGGGGGTGACCGGGCTGGTGGTGGACCTGGGACGGCTCTACATCGCCCAAAACGAACTGCAGGCGGCGGCCGATGCGGCGGCGCTGGCGGCGGTTTACGAACTGGACGGTTCGGCGGACGGGATCGAGCGGGCGGTGGCGCGGGTGGAGTCGAATCCGAACCGGTGGAACTTTGGGACCGCGGCGCCGGAGTTCACCGTGACCTTCGCGGCCTCCGCGGCGGGGCCGTTTGTGACGGATCCAGCCGGCGCGACCGAGGTCCGGTACGTCCAGGTGGGGGCGCGGGCGACGGTCCCGACGTACTTTGTGCCGGCGGCGACGGCGTACCAGAAGATGGCGGCATTAGCGCGGGCGGGTCAGGTCCGGGCGGAGGCGCTGGCGGATAACTGGTTCCCCTACGCCGTCCAGGCGCCGGACGGCAGGAATGCGGATTTTGGATATCGGGCGGGCCGACAGTATCCGCTGCGGCTGATCGACGTGGGCGGCGGCCTCGGTCCCCATTACCAGGATGCGCTGCGGCAGGCGATCGTCAGCGGCATGGACGGCAAGAGGGTGGCGGCAGGGGATCGGCTGGCGTTTGGGGAGTCGGATTGGGAGACCGAGGCGGCCGCATTTGACGAGCGGCTGGCCCAGGATACCGACCAGGCGGCGGAGAAGTACGAGGATTACACCGGCAACGGGAGAAGGTTCGTGATCGTGCCGGTGAACGATCCGGCGTCGGACACGGTGGTGGGGTTTGCGGGGTTCTTTTTGCCTGCGGGGGCGTGCGGGGACCAGGAGCCCCAGCCATGCCGGGCGGAGTACGTGGGGGCGGCGGTGTTACCGGGGCGTGAGGGCGCCGGGGTGGTGGGGGCCTACCGGATCAGCTTGATCCAGTGAGCGCTCGGCATCGATGAAGAACCAGAGGCCGCCGCTGACCGCATAGTAGGCGGCGGAGATCAGCAGCGGCAGGGTCCAGGAGCCCCATCTTTCGAGCAACCAGCCCAGCAGGTAGGGGGAGAACATGCCGCCCGCCTGCCCCAAGGAATTCATCACGCCGGCGATGGAGCCGGCATTTTCTTTGCCCAGGTCGATGCAGGTGGCCCAGCAGACGGCGAGGATCAGGTCGGCGCCGCCGAAGCTGAGGGCCAGGAACAGGATGTTCAGGGTGTTGCTGGGGGTGAGGGCGGCCAGGGTCAGGAACAGGGACGCCGTGAACAGGCCGGTGGCCGCCGGAATACGCCGGCCCCAGCGCAGGCCGTAGCGGCGGACCAGCGAGTCGGTCCAGTAGCCGCCGGCGAGGTTGGCCAGGGCGCCCACCAGGAAGGGAAGCGCCGCGCCCACGCCCACCCCGAGCCAGGACATGCCGCGTTGTTCCTTCAAGTAGGTAGGGAGCCAGGTGAGGTAGAAGTACAGGCCATAGGTATAGCCGGAGTACATGGCGCAGAGAGCCCAGAGGTTGCGGTTGCGCGCCAAGAGGCGCCACCGCAACGGGTGTTGGGTGATGGGTGATGGGTGTGGGGGGTGGATCTCCTGTAGTTCGCCGGGGGTTACGGAGGGGTGTTCCTGGGGGTGGTGGCGATAATAGCCGTACCACACGGCGGACCAGACCAGGCCCAGGCCGGCGAAGGCCAGGAAGGTGTGGCGCCAGCCCAGGGTGTTCATCAGGGAGATGACCAGGGCGGGGGCGACGGCGCCTCCCAGGCGGCTGCCCATCAATAGGATGCCGTTGGCCCGCCCGCGCTCGGTGGGGGGAAACCACCGCAGTACGACGGTCGAGCAGGTGGGGAAGGCTCCGGCTTCGCCCGCCCCGAACAGGAAGCGGATCGCCACCAGGCTGGCGAAGCTCCAGGCGTAGGCGGTGGCGGCGGTGAAGACCGACCACCAGACCACTATGCGCGGCAGCAGCAGCCGGGCGCCGAAGCGGTCGGCCAGCCAGCCGCCGGGGATCTCCAACAGCACGTAGCCGAGGATGAAGGCGCTGAAAGCGGCGCCCATCTGAGTCTTGGACAGGCCCAGATCGCGGGAAATGGCTCCGGCCATGGCGCCGATGCAAACCCGGTCCATGTAGGTAACCACGGTCAGCAGAAACAGCAGGAGGAGGACGCGGTGTCTGGTTTTCACGCGAATCCCATGTTATACACATACGGGAGGGGCCATGCGACGCATATTGCTCTTGCTGTGCCTGGGTCCGCTGGCCCTGGCCGCGGCCGATGTCACCGGGAAGTGGGTGCTCGACGTGTCTCTGTCCGGCGGTAGCGGCAGTCCCATTTTTACCTTCCAGCAGAAGGGAGAAAAGCTCATCGGGAAGTACTCCGGGACTCTGGGCGAGGCCGACGTGACCGGGACCGTGAAGGGTGACGACATCCAGTTTCAGTTCACGGTGAAGAGCGACTTGGGCGAGCTAACGGCGAAGTACACGGGGAAGGTCACCGGCGACACCATGAAGGGGAAGGCCGACTACGGCCCGCCCGTGGGCGCCGGGACGTTCGAAGGGAAGCGGCAACAGTGACCCTGGACGACGTCCGCCGGATTGCGGTAATCGGCGCCGGCCAAATGGGGTCGCAGATCGCCATGCAGGCCGCTCTGCATGGATACGAAGTGGCCCTCCACGACATCGCAAACGCCCAGCTCGACAAGGCCCTGGCCGGGAACCGGACCCAGCTCGACCGGCGGGTGCAGAAAGGGAAGCTGGAGGCGGCGGACCGGGACCTGGCGCTGGGGCGGGTGCATCCCACCACCAGCCTGGACGACGCGGCCGCCACGGCCGACTTCGTCATCGAGGCGGTGGTCGAGAAGCTCGAAGACAAGAAACAAGTGTTTGCCCGCCTCGACCAGGCGGCGCCGCCTCACGCCATCCTGGCCACGAACAGCTCCTACATCGGGAACTCCCAGCTTGCCGTGGTGACGGCGCGTCCGGAGAAGGTTGTCAACATGCACTTCTTCTTCCCGCCCCTGGTGATGCGGCTGGTGGAGGTGGTGAAGGGTGAGCGGACCAGCGAGGAGACGGTAGAAATTACCGCTGGGTTCGCCCGGCGGATCGGCCGCGAGCCGGTCATTCTGCGAAACGAACTCCCCGGGTTCCTGGTCAACCGGATCCTGCGGGCGATACAGGCCGAAGCCTACTTCTTGCTGGAGAACGGCGTGGCCAGCCTGGCCGATATCGACAAGGCTGCGGAGCTCGGGTTGAACTTTCCGTTGGGACCCTTTAAGTTGTCTGATCTCAGTGGGTTAGACAGCGGATACTACAGCCGGCTGGAGCGCTTCGAGAGGACCCAGAATCCCTCGGATCGGCCGCCCCGGGCGCTGCGCGTCCGCGTGGAGAGGGGAGATCTGGGGCGGAAGACAGGGAAGGGGTTTTACGACTACTCGACGGATCCGCCCACCCCCACCCCGGAGTAGGCAGAAAAGTGGCGGGTGTGCAAGAATTCCCAGGCGGACGGACCGGAAAGGAACGCTTAAGTGCTTCATTTTCGGTACAGATGGGCCGATATGAGAGTTGGAACCCGACCTGCAACTGTGCCGTCGGGTACAGATTATGCTCGTTCCAGCCATTCTCGGAAGCTTGGTCCTGGTGAGTTTGCTTCTGTCACTGGTGGAGCCCTCGACCAAGCCCCGCCGGTAGGAGGATCTGGCCCGACAGGTAAGTGTATTTACCGAGAGACAAAGAAGTTAGTGACGTGTTATAGTACGCTTAGAACCCGAGGAGGGTGAGTGCCCGCTAGTCTATCAAGAGTGCTACTGGTCGACGATGACGCGCGGTTCTTTGAGGAAGTGAAGAACCGTCTGCGGTCGGAACGCGACATCGTCATCGGGTGGAGCCAGACTGGGGTGCTGGATGACGTTGCGGACAACGATTATGCGTCCGCGGACGTCGTCATGACCGATTCGGACAAGCAGGGACCGGACCTGGCGGAGAAAGTGTCCAAGGTGAAGGGGAAGTTTGGACACCTGCAGTTCCTGATCATCGGGTCGGCGGAGGATGACTCGGTCACCATGATCCTGCTGGAGTCGGGCGCTCGCGGGTACCTGGACTTGCAGACCTCGGGGGACCATCTGGCGTCCGCGATTCGGCGCCTGGCCTCCGGCGGAACCTGGATCCCGCCGCACATCCTGGGGCGGTACCTGGACCTGATCCAGATGGTGGAGTTCCTCCCGAAGACGGGGGCGGAGAACGACCCTTGGGCAAAGTTTACCGCGCGCGAGCAGCGGGTCCTGATGATGATGGCATGCGGGCGGCGGGATCGGGAAATCTCCAGCGTGATCGGCGTGCACGAGAGCGTCGTAGGATCCACGATCCAGCAACTCATGCACCGGACCGGGGCGGTAAACCGGCCCAGTCTCATCGCCTACTACCTGTATCACAAACTCTTCCGGAACGCCGACGGTCTGCCCTCGTTGGACGCGGCGCTCGAGAATTAGCTGCGGTCAAGCAGCCAAAAACCCCCGCAGAAACCCGTAGCAAGCTGCCATCCCGGGGACCGGATTCTCCGGCTCGGCCTCGTATTCTAAAGCCACGTGGTACGAGTACCGGATCTCCACCAACGCCTTCAAGTAGGCGGCCACGTCGAGCAGGCCGGTCCCCAGCGGCACGTTCTTGTACTTCAGATCCGGGGCCGCCGGATCGCGGGCGATGTCCTTGATGTGGACGTCGTAGAGGCGGCTGGCGTACTTGCGGATGGCGGCGGCCGGATCGTTCCCGGTGCGGGTGGTGTGACCGACGTCGATGCAGAGGCCGATCTTGGAGTCGAGGCCCTGGATGGCATCCCATACGCTGTCGGGTGTCGGGAATTTCTTGTCCTCCGGCCCATGGTTGTGGATGGCCACGCGCAGGTCGAAGTCCTTCACCACCTTGTTGATGGTGGGGACGGCGGCGGGGTCGGGGGCCACTACGGCGGTGCCGGCCCCGAGGTCCCGCACGTATTCCAGGGCGCGGCGAATTTCGGCCTCGTTGTTCTTCAGAGTGATCACGCCGCAGCCGAGGAGGGTCAGGCCGGCCCGGTCGACGGCCTTCTTGGCGTTGGCGCGCTCGTCCTTCGTGGAGCCGATAGGCAGGTGAACGTCCTTGATGGACACGTAGCCCACGCCGAGCTGCTTGAGGATCTTCAAGCTGGCTTCCCAGGGATACTCACGCGTGGTGTAGGAGGTCATCCCGACCTTCAGGGAGCCGAAGGGATGGTGGTCGGCCTTCACGGGCCATTTGGTTTCGGCGGCCGGCAGAGCGGCGGCGGCCGGGGCGAACAGGGCGCCCTTCAGGGCGTCGCGGCGGGTGAGGATACTCATGGAAGGCTCCTTTTCAAAGCTTGGTCGAATAGGGCGGTCAGGCGGCGGAGGGAGTCGAGCTTGGTGTCCTCGCGTTCCCAAACGTGGTTCTCGACGGGGTAGGAGAACAGGGCCCAGCCGGACTTCTTCAGCTCGATCAGGCGTTGCGACAGCCGCACCGAGTCCTGGTATAGCACGTTCGAGTCCACCATGCCATGCAGAATCAGCAGGGAATCCTGCAGATGGCCGGCGAAGTAGATGGGGGAGGAGCGCCGGAAGGACTCCTCGTCGGACTGGGGCATGTTGAGGATGGTGCCGGTATAGCCGTGGTTGTAGTGGGCCCAGTCGGTGACCGGCGCCATGGCCACGCCGGCGGCGAACAGGCCCGGGCGGGTGAGCAGGGCCATCAGGGTCAGGAAGCCGCCGTAGGACCGGCCGTAGATGCCCACGCGGCGGCGGTCGATGCCGTGCTCCCGGGCCAGGTAGTCGATGCCGGCGACGGCACCGGCCAGATCGGGTCCTCCCATGTGTCGGTAGATGGCGGTCCGAAAGTCGCGCCCGTAGCCGGCCGAGCCGCGGTAGTCGATTTCGAGCACGGTGTACCCTTGGGCCACCAGATATTGCTGATAAGTGTGGAGGTAATCGGTGTCCAGCTTGCGGCGGACGATCTGAGTGTAGCCGGAGCCGTGGATTTGGATCAGGGCGGGCTTGGTGGGGTCGGGGGTGCGGGGTTTGAAAAGGCGGGCGGGGATGGGGGTGCCTTCCGGGTCGGGGAACGTCACAAACTCCGGGACCACCCAATCCGTGGCGGCGAACTCGGCGGTAGTGGATTGCGAGATGCGGCGAGCCTCGGCGCCCGGCCGGTTGTCCATGAGGTAGACCTCGGCGGGGGCGTCGGGCGTGGACCGGATCATGGCGAGCTGCGTCTCGTCGGGCGAAAGCACGGCTTCCGTGACGCCGCCGCGAGGGGTGAGGCGGACGGGCGGGCCGCCGTCGGTCGGGAGCGAGTAGAGGTTGAACTCGTAGGGGTCGTCCCGGTTGGCGTGGAAGTACCAGCGCTTGCCGTCGGCGGAGAGGGCGGGAGGCGGGGCGTCGACCCAGAGATCGAAGGCGCCGCTGGTACGCTGGCCGAGGACCCCCTCCAGGTCGGTGGTCCACAGATGGCGGTATCCGTCGCGCTCGGAGGTGAGGAAGAGGGATCGCGAGTCGGGCATCCAGCGGACGGGCGGAGAAGGGAAAATCGGGATCCAGGCGTCGTCGTGATCGTGGAAGAAGGGGCGGAGGGCGCCGGTGTCGAGCTCGAGGCGGGCAAGCCAGAGGTCTTTGAAATCGCGGGAGAGAACCTTGACCACCGCCTGGCGGCCGTCGGGGGACCACCAGGGGCCGGCCACGTTGACGGGGCGCTTGAAAGGGTCGGTATCGGCCCATTGGACCGCCCCATCGGCGATGGTGAGAAGGCCCATCTTGGCATTAGCAGTGGGGTCGCCGGCCTTGGGACGGGTGATGGCCGGCTCGGTGAAGCCGCTCTTGGTAACCGGGCGCTGGTAGAGGACCTCGGCGGGACGGCCGCGCTCGCTGAGCGTGAAGGTGACGCGCTTACCGTCGGGTGTTAGCTGCAGGTTGGAGACGGTCTGGCCCTCGGCGAGATAGTAGGGCTCCAGGGGACGGCCCGCACCGGCCACCGCGTCTTTCTTGCGCGCTTCCCGTTCGGTGTCCTGCTCGCGGACCACGCCGAACAGCTCGGTCTGCTGCTTTTCGAGGAACCGCTGGAAGTCGTTGTCGGGTTTGCGCTCCGGATCTTTGCCGGTCCGGAAGCGGGTGAACTGCCGGAGCTCGCCCGTGGCCAGGGTCCAGCCGTAGAGGTTCTGGCCGGACTCGAACAGGACGTATTGGTCGTCGTGGCTGAAGCGGGGGCGGGACTCATCCGCATCGGTATTAACAATACGGCGACGCCGCTTGGCGGGGACTTCCCAGAGGAAGATGTCGCCGTTCTTCTGGTACACAAACCAGCGGCGATCGCGGGAAAAATTACGGGCTTCGGGGTTGGGGAGGAGGGCGTCGAGCGGCGGAAGGTCTCGCCGCTCGTCCTCGGAGAGGCGGCGAGGCGGCCCGCCGGCGCGGGTGACCTCGAAGACGGCGTTCTGATCGGGCCGGTGCGGTTTGTTGTTGCCGGCATGGTAATAGAACCGGCTGCCGTCGGGCGCCCAGGCGACCTGGTCGGGGATCAAGCCAAAGAAATCAGCCTCGTCGCGAGCCGCTTGTTCCGCGGTGATCGCCGCGGGTCTTGGGTGTGGGGTGTTGGGTGGCGGGGACTGGGCGGCAGCGAGGACGGCCAGGAGGGCAAACGGGCGCATAGCTTACTTGCGAGCTTCCGCAACCTTCGCCAGGAACTGACGCGCGGTTTCCTCGATCAGGTCCAGCCGCCCGTCCGCCAGCGCCTGCGCGTTGACCATTTCGGCGCCGACGGCGATAGCCGCCGCTCCCGCGCGAAGGAAATCGGCCACGTTGTCCAGGTTAACGCCCCCGGTGGGCACCATCTCAATCTGCGGAAACGGGGCTTTGAGGGCCTTGATGTACTTAGGCCCGCCCAGGTTGCCACAAGGGAAAATCTTGACCATATCGGCCCCCGCTTCCCAAGCCGTCTGGACCTCGGTGGGGGTCAAGGCCCCGGGCATGATGACCTTGGAATAGCGATGGCAGATCTCGATCGTGTTGAGCTTCAGGGCGGGGGTGACGAAAAATTCAGCGCCGGCGAGCATACAAGCGCGGGCGGTCTCGGGATCGAGTACGGTCCCCGCTCCCAGGGTGAGGCGGTCGCCGTACTGGTCAGCCACCTTCTCCAGAACTTGCAGGGCCCCGGGGACCGTCATTGTGATTTCCACCGCCCGGATGCCGCCGCGATAGATGGCCTCGGCGGCCCGCAGAGCAGCCTCGGGAGAGGAGGCGCGGATGATGGGTACAATGCCAATCTCCCGAATCGAGGCTAGCGTCTTTTGTTTGGACATAGGATAATGGAAATGAAGCCGTTAGCCGTTAGCTATTAGCCCTTGGCAACCCGGGTATCGAGTCTCCGCGGTATCGCGCGGATCCCGGTTGCTAACAGCTAAAAGCTAACAGCTAAGAAGCCATTATCCCCCATTTCGGCCGGAGGCCTTCATGAATCCCAATTTGCAGATCAAGTCGCCGTTGCGCGGGCCCGGCGTGTACCCGATCGTCCAGCGCGGCCAGGGTTTGAGACACTTGTCGTTCACCGTGCTGGAGATGGGCCCAGCTCTGCGGGAGCACACCCTGAACAGCGGGGACGAGGAACTGGCGGTGGACTTCTACCCCGGCTCGGTCCGGGTGGAGGTGGACGCGGCCGGCGGCAGGCTGGTGCGAGAGGCGTCGCGGCGCACCATCGGGGAGACTGGAGAGATGCTGTACGTGCCGGCCGGGGCCCGGATGAAGATTACGCTGCTCAGCGACACGGCGCGGGTCGGCATCGCCGGGGCCGCCGGGAAGCCGGGCGGCAAGCCGGTGTTCATTTCGCGGAACCAGGTGGTCAGCAAGCAGGTGGGGAAAAAGAACTGGGTCCGGACCGTCCATACCCACATCGCCGACAACGTCGAGGCCTCCCATTTGATCGTGGGGGAGACGGTGAACGAGCCGGGAAACTGGTCCTCCAGCCCCCCCCACAAACATGATCGTAACGCCCCCCCTTCCGAAGTGCCCATGGAAGAGGTATACTTCTTTCAGGTGGAGCCGCGTACGGGGTTCGGGTTTATGCGCGTCTACACCGACCCAGCGGACCCGGCGCCGTTCGATTGCGCCTACACCGTGGAAGATGGCGACACGGTGCTGATTCCGCGGGGCTATCATCCGGTGGTGGCATTCCCCGGCTACGTTCTGAACTACACGTGGGCCCTGGCCGGGGAGGGGAGAACGTACGGGGCCTGGAGCGACGACCCCCGGCACGCCTGGATTAAGGACACCTGAGGCGGCATGGACGACAGGAAATACAGGCAACGCGGTTACATGGATAACGGGGAACGCGAGAAGCGGCCGGAATCCAGGGAGAGGCCTCCGGGGGCGCCGCGCGGGGCGGACCACCTGGGTCCGCGGACGCCCAAGATGCCTCCCCGGGTGACCGTGTCCCGCTGCGCCAACTGCGGCGGGCTGCTGCCCAAAGAAGGCTTCGACGTGAACGGGCAGTGCGGCCGCTGCAACTTCGAGCTGCATAGCTGTAAACAATGCGTCAACTTCGATCCGGCGGCGCGGTGGGAGTGCACCCGGCCCATCCCGGTCCGCTTCCCCAAGAAGGACGCGCGTAACGACTGCACGTTTTACGAGATTCGCACCTCCAATGAGCGCGAGACGACCTCGGGGGGCCACTCGCCCAGCTTCGTTCGCCCCGACGACCCCCGCAAGGCCTTTGAGAATCTTTTCAAGAAACCATAGCATGCGAGCCAGCGCCCTGCTGTTCCTGTGGACCGTTCTGCTGCCTGCGCAGGGGCCGGCGAATTTGAATCGGGTACAGGTGGGGCAGCCGGCTCCCGACTTCACCCTGGAGAGCAGAAAGGGCGCGCCGGTGAAGCTCTCCCAGTTTCAGGGGCGGAAGAGGGTGGTGCTGGTTTTTTATCGCGGCCAGTGGTGACCGTACTGCGTCACGCAGCTCGGGAAGCTGCAGAGCCTGCTAACGCCACAGGAAAAGGCCACGACCGAGGTCCTGGCGGTGAGTCCGGAGAAGCGGCCGGACCTGGAGAAGATGGCGGCCAAGATCGCCGAGAAGGAACCGGGCGACCTGGGGATCACCCTGCTGGCCGATCCGGATCACGCGGTCATCGATCGGTACGGGTTGTTGAACGAGGAGGCGGCACAGAAGGGCCGGTTTCTGCCTCATCCGACGACCTACGTGATCGACCGGCAAGGGGTGGTGCGGTGGAAGTTCACCGAGGTGAACTACAAGATCCGGCCGACCAACGAGATGGTGCTGGAGGCGCTGCGGGATGTGCGATAGGAAGTTGGCGGGGGCGCAGGGATGTCGGACGACGATGACCTGCACGCGCGTGCTGAACCGGCGTCTTAGGCCGACCAGCCGGACGGCCTAAGTCCGGGAGTCAACTTGGGGAATAGTGCGCAATTCTATGGAGTTAAGATACTTACGCGGTCTAGGTACCGACAGCGTTTGCGTGTTAGACCGGTCGGCCGAATTACATAGTTCAACTCTTGTTTATCCCGCCGCGACAACGCGCGCTCCGGCGGGATAACGCGCCATCGCCGCCGGTGAGCAAGCCGACAACTCGTTTGATCTCCATAACTTCTCTACGATCCCTCCAACCAGCCTCCGGTGCTATACCGCCCCACGGGCCGGGATCATGCGCTTTCCTCCTTGCCAACGTCATAAGACAGCGCGGAAGACCTTCGGCAAAGGCCTCGCCGCTCTACCCCTGTTTGCACCGGTTGATATCGCGGGCGTGTCCTTGTCGGAGACCGTTATCCAGAGCGGCGCTCCAAGTCGGATTTGAAATAACGCGCGCCTTCCACTAATCTGGGTTCATGAAGCCTCGCAAGTACTGGTTCCCGGCGCTCGGCGCGGCCCTGGTGGCCGTCGCAGCCCAGCAGGCCGGGCTGTTTCCAATTCTGAAGAGCGCCGTCGCCATCGGCCGCCAACCCGCCGGTTTCTACCTCCTCCCCACCAATCAACTGCTGCGTCCCTGGGGCGAGCAGTCCCTGATCCCGGGCCGGCCGGTGGACCTCACTTTCGACTCCGCCAAACGGATCATAGCGGTGTTGAACTGGCGGGGCATCCTGCTGCTGCAGGGCTCGGCCGGGGTGCCGTACGCCGAGATCCCGTCGCGGTCAACCTCCTACACCGGCCTGGCGTTCCGGCCGGGGGACCGCGAGATCTGGGCCAGCGAGACGACGCGCACCGGACCGGACGACCTCCTGGTGGCGGAGTTAGACGAGCTGGGCCGGCCGGGCAAGACCGACCGGATCGCGCTCGAAGGGCATCCGGTGCCGGCCGGGATCGCCTTCTCGACCGAGGGCGCCAAGGCCTACGTCGCTTTCAGCCGCAATAATTCGGTGGCCGTGTTCGACGCCCGGTCGCGGCGCCTCGAGCGCGAGATCCCGGTGGGGATGGCGCCGTTCGGCGTCGTGGCGACAACGCAAGGCCGCATCTGGGTATCGAACCTGGGCGGCCGGCGGCCGGCGGCGGGCGATACGGTAGGGCCTTCAAGCGGGTCGCAAGTGGTGAGCGATCCGGCCACCGGCGCCGCGGCCACGGGAACTTTGAGCGTCATCGACGCAGCCAACGGCTCGGTGCGCGAGGTGGCCGTGGGACTGCACCCGTCGGGCTTGGCGCTCAGCCCGGATCAGAAGCTCCTGGCGGTGGCCAATGGGCACTCCGACTCCATCACCATCGTCGACACCGCCAGCCTGGCCACCAGCCCGGTGAAGATTCCCACCTTCCCCGACAGCGCTTTGGGCAGCCAGCCGATCGGCGTGGCCTTCGCGCCCGATGGCAAGACCGTCTACGTCGCCTGCGGCGGCAATAACGCCATCGCCGTGGTGACGCTGGCCGGGCGGCAGGGGAAGGTGGCCGGGGCGGTTCCCACCGGGTGGTTCCCCTCGGCCATCGCGGTGGACGGCGAGGGCGCGCTGCGCATTGTCAATATCAAGGGGGTGGGGAACACGGCCGACAAGAAGGGGACGTTCAACTCCCGCCAGTACGAGGGGTCGCTGGTGAAGATCCCGCCGCCCGCGGCGCCGCAGCTTGCCGCCGGCTCCCGCGAGGTCCGGGCGGCCAACATGCCGCAGTTCGAGCCCGCCGGCGGGGTGGCCAATCTGGCTTCGCTCGGCATTCAGCACGTCTTCTTCATCATCAAGGAGAACCGCACTTACGACCAGGTGTTCGGCGACATTGCCAAGGGCAACGGCGATCCCAAGCTGGTCTTTTACGGGCGCGACGTCACGCCCAACCACCACGCCCTGGCCGAGCGCTACGTCCTGCTCGACAACTTCCACACCGGCGGCGCCATCAGCTTCGACGGACACCACTGGCTGATGCAGGCCTTCGTCAGCGACTACGTGGAGCGGGCCTTCGGCTCCTCGCCGCGCGGCTACGCCTGGAACATGAGCGATGCCCTCACCATCGCTTCCACCGGATTCTTCTGGCAGAGCGCCTCCAAGCCGCTCGACGTCCGCATCCTGGGCGAGTTTTGTATTGCCGGGCGTTTCGATCCCCGGACCGGCAACGCCGTCGACATGAACGAACGCGACCTACGCTCCTGGAGCGAGTACTGGCGCCTTTACAAAGAAGGCAAATGGCAGGAGGCGGTAGGTTGCAAGCCGGGGGTGCCGGCTCTGGCATCGCTGATGAGTCCCCGCTACCCCTACAGCTCCACCAGCATCCCCGACCAGATCCGGGCCGAGGAATTCCTGCGCGAACTGGCCGAGCGGGAGAAGTCCGGCCGCCTGCCCAACGTGGTTATCATGACCCTCAACAATGACCACACCAACGGCACCCGCCCCGGCTCGCCGACGCCGAAAGCAATGGTCGCCGACAACGACTTGGCCCTGGGACGCATTGTGGAGGCACTTTCCAAGAGCCGCTTCTGGTCGCAGAGCCTGGTTCTGGTGGTGGAGGACGACGCCCAGGACGGCGTGGACCACGTGGACGGTCACCGCACCGTCGCCCTGGCCATCGGCCCGCACATCCGGCGTGGCGCGGTCGACTCGAACCACTACAACCACACCAGCATGGTCCGGACCATTCAGGACATCTTCCGCATCCCGCCACGCACGCGGTTCCTGGCGAGCGCCCGGGCCATGACCAGCGTCTTCACCGCCGAGGCCGATACTACCCCTTACCAGTGCCTGACCCCGAAGCAGCCGCTCGACCAGATGAACCCGGCGCTGTCGGGCCTCAACGGCCGGCAGCTCTGGGCGGCCCGGCAGTCGCTGGCCATGAACTGGTCCGAGCCCGACGATATCCCCGAGGACGTGCTGAACCGGGTCCTGTGGTGGGATGCTAAGGGGTATCAGACGCCGTACCCGAGTAATCTGCAACGAGCCGCGGCCGTGAGAGAGCGGTTGGTTCGGACACGCGAAGAAACCGCTCCCTAACGACCGCGGCTCATTGCGGTCCCTACAGGTCGATGTCCACGCCGAGATCTTTCCAAGTCATCATCCGCTTCTGATAGATGGCCTCCCGCCCCAGGATGGCGGTGAGAGCGGCCACGGCGGCGATACGGACGTTGGCAATCGGCTTGGTTCCGGTCCGGATGCACTCATAAAACGCCGCCAGTTGCGGCTCGCCGCCTCCGCGTCCGGTGGAGGCGCTGAGCACTTCCGGCTGCGCGCCTCTCCCCAAGGGGTAGAACTTGGAGTTCGAGACGTCGACAGCGCCCTTGGTTCCGTACACGTAGAAGTACTGGCCGCCGCCCGGCAGCCCGTTGGGGTGGAAGAATACCTGGGTGAAGCTCATGTGGACGCCATTCGCATATTCATACGACAAGGTGTAGCCGTCCATGGAGGTGCGGCCGGGAGGCTCGTTCACCCACAGGCTGACGCCGCCGAAGCCGGAGGCCTTGTCCGGCCGGGCATTGACGATCCAGTTGCAGACGTCCAGGTTGTGGACGGCCATCTCGACAATGACGTCGCCCGACCGCTTGACGTCGAAGAACCAGTCGGCCGAGGGGCCGTCGTGGGCCAGGTCGTTGCCGGCGTGGCGCTGGGCCTTCACCATCATGATCTTGCCCAGCACCCCGCCGTGGATCTTGGCGATGGTCTCCTGCAACTGCGTGCCGTAGCGCATCTGCTGGCCCACCTGCAAGACCGTCTTGCTTGACGCCGCGACCTGGAGCAGCCGGGCGATCGACTCGGGCGTGATGCCGAGCGGCTTCTCGCAGTAGACGTGCTTGCCCGCCTGCAGCGCGGCGATGGTCATCTCCACGTGCAGGTCGCAGGGGCTGGCGATGAAGACGACTTTGATATCCTTCCGCTCGAGGAGCTTGCGGTAGTCCGTGTAGCCGGTAGGGTTGTCGCGGCTGGCTACCGAGAGCGCTGCGTCCAGCCGGTCGGGCTTGAGGTCGCAGGCGGCGAGCAGCTTGACGCCGTCGAGCTTGACCAGGTTGCGCCAGAGGTGTCCGCCCCGGTTGCCGGTGCCGATAATACCGGTACCGATGGCATCAGCGGGCGCGGCGAGGGAGACGGCGCCGGCCGCAGCCAGCGACGCAGAGGTTTGGAGGAACTGTCTTCGATCCATGGCCACCATCGTAGTCGAAATTCTTGTGTTACAATTGTGTTATGAGATCCACCACCTCCAGCTATCGCATCCAGGAGGACTTGCGGGTTCGTCTGGAGCAGACCGCGAGACAGTTGAAGAAGGGCAAAAACTGGGTCATTAACCGGGCCATTGAAGAATACCTCCATAGGGTCCACCGCGAGTCCCTGGCCGCAGAGGCACGGAGGCAATCTCGGTTGGCTAGCGGAGTTGTCACCAAAGATGAGGAATTCTGGCACAGGCAGGCCGACACCGGCGGCTGGCGATGAACCGGGGCGATGTGGTGGTGAGCGCCGCTCCAGGAGACTACGGCAAACCCAGACCTTCTGTTGTCGTCCAGTCGGACCTGTTCAATCCCACCCACGCCAGCGTCGTGATCTGCCCCATCACCTCCCATCTGGTGGAGGCGCCCCTTTTCCGCCCAACGATTCACGCGGCTCCGGAGAATGGCCTGAAGCTGGAGTCCCAGATCATGGTCGACAAGGTGATGGCGTTGAAGCGAGAGCGTATAGGGAAAAGAATCGGCCGGCTCAGCCCGGCCGAGACGGCTCAAGTGGAACGCGCGCTGCGACTGTGGCTCGACCTGGACCGCGCGTAGTCACGCCAGGTTCATCCGCTCCAGCTTCCGATACAAGGTCTTCCGCTCGATCCCCAGGATCTGGGCGGCGCGGCTCTTATTGCCGCCCGTCGCCGCCAAAACCTTGCGGATCTGCTCGGACTCGGCGTCGGCCAGCGACTCGATGGGCTTGTCGTGCGGGTCCAGGTCTTCCAGGGCCTGGCGGGTGTCTTCCAAGTCGAGCGACGGGGCGTTGGTCAGGATCACGACCTTCTCTATGAGATGTTTGAGCTGCCGGACGTTGCCGGGCCAGGTGTACTCCTGAAGCACCTTCAGAGCCCCTTCGGTCATGCGCAGGGTGTGGCCGTAGCTCTCGTTGAAGCGGTTCAGGTAGTGGCGGACGAGCAGCGGGATATCGCCGCGCCGCTCACGCAGAGGCGGAATCCGCATCCGCACCACGTTTAAGCGGAACCACAGGTCGTCCCGGAACTTGCCGGACTCGACCAGTTTCTGGAGGTCGCGGTTGGTGGCGGCAATCACCCGGACGTCCACCGGTTTCGACTTGGCCGAGCCGAGCGGCCGTACCTCGCGCTCCTGCAGGAAGCGCAGGAGCTTGGGCTGGACCGACAGGTCCACCTCGCCGATCTCGTCCAGGAACGCCGTCCCCCGGTTGGCTGCCTCGAAAACGCCCATGCGGTCGCGGTCGGCGCCGGTGAAGGCCCCGCGCATAGAGCCAAACAGCTCGCTTTCGAGGAGCGTCGGGGCGATGGAGGCGCAGTCCACCGGGACGAACGGCCCCTGGCTGCGGGCGCTATGCAGGTGGATCATGTGGGCCACCAGCTCCTTGCCGGTGCCGGTCTCGCCTTCGATCAGGACGGTGGCGTCGGTGGGGGCGACGCGGGAAATGAGCTTGTAGAGGTCCACCATGGACGTCGAGGTCCCCACCATCTCGGTTTCGAGGGGCTCATCGTCCCAGGGCTCCTTCTCCGCGGCGACGCGCGAGGCTTCGGCGCGCTGGACGGCGTCCAGGAGCCGGTCCACGTCGAAGGGCTTGGCGATATAGTCGAAGACGCCGCCGCGGGTGGCCTCCATGACCGTCTCCATGGTGCCCCGGGCGGTCATCAGGATCACGGTGCAGTCGGGGTCGTGCCCGCGCGCCGCCTTCAGGACGTCCAGACCGGTGTGCTCATCGATGTAGATATCGGAGATGACAATCGGATACGCGGCGCCGGCCAGCCGGGTCATGGCCTCGGCGGTGGAGGCGGCGGCGTCCACCGGGTACCCTTCGCACTCCAGGAGGGTCACCACCGTGGCGCGGACCGCGTCGTCGTCTTCCACCAGCAGGATGCGGGGCTTGTCCATGGCTACACGCTCACCCGGCCGGCGACCCGCGGCAACACCAGCGTGAAGCGCGACCCTTGATTTACGCGGCTCTCCACCTCGATCGAGCCGCCGTGCTGCACCACAATCTCCTCCACCAGCGCCAGGCCGATGCCGGTACCCGCCTCACCCGACTGCTGCGCCCGCCGCGTGCGGTAGAACTTCTCGAAAATGCGCTTTACCTCCGTCTCGTCCATGCCGTAGCCCTGGTCCTGGACCGAGATCCGGACCGCGTCGCCATGCCCCTCCAGGCCCGCCACAATCTCCGTATTAGCCGGCGAGTACTTGATGGCGTTGGTGACCAGGTTGTAGCAGGCGTATTCGAGAAATTCCCGGTCGCCCGAAATGTGTTCCTCGGCCGCCGGCCCGGCCAGGCGCAGGCGGATCTGTTTGCGGTCGGCCAGCGGACGGGCGCGCTCCAGGCACAGGGCCACTACTTCGGCGGCGGCCACCGGCTCGCGCTTCAGCTCCAGTTGACCCGCCGACAACCGCTCCACGCTGAGGAACATCTCCACCATGCGGGCCAGCCGGCGCGACTCCCGGTTGATCAAGCCGGCCATCTCTTTGCGCTTCTCCTCGGTCAGGGCGTAGCGGCCCATCAACTCACTGGAGCCCTGGATGGCGGTGAGGGGCGTGCGCATCTCGTGGGTCACGTAGTGGACCGCCTGCTGGTAGCGGTCTCGCTGCGCCTCGGTAGTATGGAGCCGGCGGCGCGTGAGCAGATAATGGCGCGTGCCCAGACCCAGGAAGCACAGCCATGCGGTATTGATCGGTGGCATAGCCGGCATGACCCAGTTGCGCCCGAACAGCAGCGCCGGTACGGCATGCCCCAGCACCAGCAGCGTGACGCCGGCGGCAGCCGCCCGCCACCCCGCCAGCCACTGGAACGCCGCCGCCATGCCCGCGGCCAGGGAGAACGCGAACGCCAACGTGGCGGCGTTCGGAACCGACCGCAGGAACTCGCCTCGGGTCAGGGTCTCGTACACATGGGCGTGGATGTCGACGCCCGGCGTCGCTTCGCCGCCGGAATAGGGCGTCATCAGACGGTCGGGTCCTCCCTGCACGGTAACCCCGAGAAAGGCCACCCGGTGGCGCAGGCGGGCCGCCAGGTCGGGCTGTGCGATCAGGTCCTTGACCGAGATGTGCTCGAGGGCGTTCTTGGGCAGGTAGCGAATGCGCAGGGCCCGCTGCTCGCGCCGGGAGGCGGGGATTCGGACCGCGCCGACCTCCAGGGCGTCCTCGGTCTCGACGATCCGGGGGGCGCCGGAGGCCAGGCGGAAGGCTTCGAGCGCCAGGGCCCAGCGGCGGCGTCCGGCGGCCGCCTTGGCCAGCAGGACCTGGCGGCTCACCGTATCGTCGTCCGGGTCGGCGTGGACGTGGCCGAGCACGGCCCGGCGCGTAAACTCCGGCCGCGGGTCTTCCCAATCGAGCTTCGGAGACTCGACCAGCGTGGAGGGCAGCACCAGGTTGGGTGTAGCCTCCAACGCCCGGGCCAGGCGCGCATCCCACTCTGCATCGTACTGATCGGCAAGCTGGATATCGACCGCCACCGCCTGGGCGCCCGCTCCGGCCAGGACTTCCAGGACCTGGGTCAGGGGCTTGCGGATATGGGCCATGCTGCCGTACTCGCGCAAGGTCTGCTCGTCGAATCCGACGACCACCGCTACGCTGGGACGCGCCTCCGGTGGCCGCAGCCGGAGCAGAAAGTCGTAGACGTGGGCGTCGAGCTGCAAGCCCAGGGCGCTCCAGGACGCCACTACCGCCCCGGCCAGGCAGACCGCTGCCAGGGCGACCGATTTCCACGCCGGCCCGCGCATCTTTCCTATTATAGCCAGGGTCAGCGGCCAAACCAGGGGAACGTCTTCACGAAATGGTACCCGTACTTGACGTGGAGATAATACATAAACGCCCCGATCGCGGCTAGGATCGGGAGCAGGTACGCCAGGACCTTACCCCAGGGGAATCGCCGGTTCTCCCGGCTCAGCTCCAGGATGTAGACGGCCAGGATGCCCACGAAGAACAGGCCGATCATGGGCATGGCGAACAGCACCATGTTGAAGATGTCGGGGGTGGGCGTGATGATGGCCGCCAGGGTGAAGATGGCCAGGATGGCGTAGCGGATGTTCCGCAACAGGAATCCCGACGAGAGAATCCGGACCAAGGCCAGGAAGAAGATTAAGACGGGCAGCTCGAAAACCACCCCGCAGCCCAGGGTGACGTTGACGAAGACGTCGAAATACGACTCCACCGACACCACCGGGCGTACATGGTTGCCGATGCCCAGCCCCAGCAGAAACACCAGGGCGAAACGGAATACCACGAAGTAGGCGAACAACCCGCCGGAGATGAACAATCCCGCGCTGGCCAGGACGAACGGGCCGGCCCAACGCCGCTCCTTCTTGTACAGGCCCGGGGCGATGAAGGCCCACACCTGGTAGAGGAGCCAGGGCGAGCCGACGAAGACCGCGGCCAGCAGCGGCAGCTTGAGCCAGACGATGTTGAAGAATTCGAGCGGGGCGATCTGGGCCAGTTCGGGCGGATCGATCTTGAGCTGCGTCAAAGCGGACACGGCCGGGCGGGCGATGATGTCCCAAAGCTTGTTGGCGAAGGTCAGCGAGAGAGCAAAGGCCACCACCAAACCGCCCACGGCATGCAGGAGCCGGTAGCGCAGCTCCTCCAGGTGTTCGAAGAACGACATCCGGACCATGCCGTCTTCATCGGGGTCGTGGTCGCTGGCATCGTCCGTGGGCGGCGGCGGGGGAGGAGGAGGCGGCGCGGCGGGCGCGGTCACGGCCGTCGGCGGAGAGCCTCCGTCGCCCGAATCCACGTAGGGATCGTCGTGGTACTTGTAGGGTTCGCTCCCGGACGGAACTCCCCCCTCGGCCCCGGAGGGCTTTTCCTCTTGCTCTGGCGGAACCATCTAGCTCTTAACTTCGCTTTCCGTCTTTTCCGTTTTGATCGGACTCTCCCCCGGATTGTCGCTGGTGGGGGCGGGGTTACTTTCAGCGGCCTGAGGTGCGGAATCGCTGGCTGTGGTGTCGTAGGAGGAGGAGTAATCGTCGTACGTGTAGTCGCTCGTGCCCGGATAGGTGTAATCGCTGGTCGCAGAGGTGAGCTGCGCCATCTCCGTATGGAGCGACTGTTTCTCCTGCTCGAGTGTGCTCATTTCGCGTTCGAAGGTGGACCGCAGCTCATTAGAAGCCCGGCGGAACTCGGCCATACCCTTGCCGATGGAGCGGCCCAGCTCGGGCAGCTTCCGCGGGCCCAGAATGAGCAGGGCCAGCACGAACAGAAAAACCATTTCCCAAACGCCTAGGGGACCCATCTACGTCCTCCATTCTTATTGTGGTCAAAAC
>JBGOUV010000136.1:0-15637 GCA_041477815.1 Terriglobia bacterium
GAGAAGAAGAAGGTCATCTACGAAGGGCTGCGCGACCTGCAGTTCGAGTACCGGATGGACAAGCTGTCGGACCAGGATTACCAGGATACGAAGCTCGAGTTGCAGCGCCACCTTGCGGGGGTGCTGGCCGAGATCGAGAAGATACGGGGGGGCAAGGCGGCGCCGGCGGCGGTTCCGGAGGCGGCGCCGGTCAAGCCGCGCTATGTATGTCCGAAGTGCGCGACGGAGTTTTCGCAGCCCATGAAGTTTTGCGGCGAGTGCGGGCAGTCGATGGCGGCATCATGAGGAGGGCCCTTCTATTCGGCTGCGACGTGGCGCCCGCCGGTGCGCTGGACAAGGGTCGAGACGAGTCTCGACCCGGCAGGCTGAAGCCTGCGCCACGTCGTTGGCTCCTGCGAGGCTCGATAGCTCTGGTCCTGGTGGCGCCTTTGGCGGCGGCGGTGGAGGGAACCGCGCACAACGGCACCACCGGGGGTCCGGCGAGCGGCCTCGAAGTTTCTCTGATGAAGCTGGACCAGGGAATGGTTCCGGTGGGTAGCGTCAAGACCGACGCGGCCGGGAAGTTCCGGTTCGATGCCAGCATTGAAGGCGCCCACGGACTGTTGCGGGCGCAGTTCGAAGGGGTCACCTATACCGAGTTGGTCACGCCGGGCGCGCCGACCAACGATCTCAAGCTGCACGTCTACAACACCTCGAAATCGCCCCTCGCGCCGGAGCAGCGGGTGATGCTGGTGGAGCCGGCGGGTAGCGAGGTGGTGGTCAACGAGAGCTACCTGTTCCGGAACCAGTCGGATCCGCCGGTGACTTACACGGGTAGCGGTCAGGGGACGCTGCGGTTCTTCTTGCCGCCCGGGGCGAAGGGCCAGGTGCAGGTCAGCGTGGCCGGAGTGGGCGGGGTCCCCCTGCGGGTGAACGCCGAGAAGACGGATCAGGCGGGGGTCTACAAAGTGGACCACGCCCTCAAGCCGGGGGAGAGCCGTATCGATCTGACGTATCGGGTGGCCAATGAGCCTGGAGCGGAGTTGGCGTGGCGGACGATGTATCCGGCCCTCTCCACGCGTATCGCGGCTCCGAGCGGCGTGACGCTGGAGGGCGAGGGCTTGGAGCCGCTGGGGCAGGAGCCGCGGAGTAAGGCTTCGATCTTCAGCATCGCGCGGTCGGACTTCCGGGTGAAGATAACTGGGGAGGGGCAGTTGCCGCGGGGAGCGGAATCGGGAGACGGAGGCGAGGGCGGCGGTGGCGGGAGTATGTCGGTTATCCCGGCGGCCGTCGTGAACCAGCGCTGGATCATCTACGCGTTTGCCGGGGTGATTCTGGCGCTGGGTTTCTACGGACTCTACGCGGCCTCGGGGAGCAAGCCGGCGGCGCCCGCGCCGTCACCGGCGCCCGCGAAGAAACGTAAATCATGATCGCCGCCCAAGGGGTGTGGAAATTCTTCGGGGACTTCGCCGCCTTGCGGGAGGTCAGTCTCGAAATTGCCGCCGGGTCCACGCTGGCCTTGCTGGGGCGCAACGGCGCTGGAAAAACGACCTTGCTGCGGATGCTGGCGGCGCTCTCGAGTCCCTCCCGGGGGACCATCACGGCGGACGGGGCCAGCCTGCGGGAGCCGGCCCAGCGCCGGCGGATCGGGCTCATCGGCCACGGCATCTCCATCTACGACGACCTGACGGCGGCCGAGAATCTCGAGTTCTTTGCGTCGCTCTACGGGATCACGGCGCCGGGGGAGCGGATCGACCGCTGGCTGGAGACCACCGACCTGCTGCGCGTCCGCAACGGGCTGGCCCGGCAGTTCTCGCGCGGAATGCGCCAGCGGCTGGCCATCGCGCGGGCCTTCTTTCACGATCCGGACATCCTGCTGCTGGACGAGCCCTTCACGGCGCTGGACGACCGCGCGGCGGCGCTGTTGTCCGGGCTGATCCGGCAGGCGCATGACCAGGGCCGGACCCTCATCATCAGTACCCACCAGTTGCGCGAGGCGCTGCAGTTGGCCACCGACGTGGCCGTGCTCGACCGGGGCCGCCTCGCCTTCTCCGGGCCCAATACCGAGGAGCTGAAGGCTGCGCCGGAGGATTTCTATCGCAAGTACACGGAGACAGCCTGATGGAACTGCTGCGTCAGGCTTGGGCGATCGCCAGGAAAGACCTGCGCATCGAGCGGCGCAGCAAGGAGGTGGTCAACGCCGCGTTCTCGTTCGCCCTGGTGGTGCTGCTGCTGTTCAGCTTCACCTTCGATCCCACCGGGGACCAGGTGCGGGAGATGTCCGGGGGCCTGTTGTGGCTGGTGTACAGCTTTGCCGGAGTGCTGGTGCTGACCCGCAGCTTCGCCCAGGAGACCCAGAACGACTGCCTGGACGCGCTGGTCGCGGCGCCGGTCCCAGGGTCGGCGATCTTTCTGGGCAAGGCCCTGGCCAACACGGTGTTTCTGCTGTTTCTGGAGCTGGCCACGCTGCCGGTGTTCACGATCTTCTACAATGTCCGCTGGGAAGCAAAGATGGCTTGGCTCCTGCCGGTCCTGGTATTGGGAACCTGGGGCTTCACGGTGATTGGCACGGTGTTCAGCGCCCTGACGGTGAGCGTGAGGCTGCGGGAGCTGATGCTGCCGCTTTTGGTTTTCCCGATCACGGTGCCGGCGCTGATGGCGTCCGTGCAGTTGACCACCACGCTATTCACCGGCGAGCCGATCGCCGGCGACCTGGTGTGGCTGCAGTTCCTGGCCGGCTTTGACCTGATTTTCACGCTGCTGGGCGTGACCCTGGTGGAGACGATACTAGTAGGATAAAGCGATGAAGAGCCAATCGGACTGGATCTGGGCTGGCGTGACCGCGGTGATGATGGTGACGGCGCTGTACCTGACCTTCGTATGGGTCCCGATGGAACGTACTATGGGAGTGGTCCAGCGGATCTTCTATTTCCACGCGCCGCCGTTTTTTGTGGCGGCCATAGCGATCGTGGTTTCCCTGGTGGCGGGCATCCGGTTCCTGGTCACCCGGGATTTTCGCTTTGACGAGCTGGCGGTGGCGTCGGCGGAGCTGGGCCTGGTTTTTGAAAGCATGAACCTGGCGACCGGCCCGTTCTGGGCGCGGCCGGTGTGGGGCATCTGGTGGACCTGGGATGCGCGGCTGACGTCCGCGTTCGTGCTGTGGCTGATGTTCGTGGGCTACCTGATCCTGCGCCGGGCCGTGGATGAGCCGACGCAGCGCGCGGTCCTGTCGGCGGTGCTGACGGTCTTCCAAGCGGTCGGAGCCGTGATCGTATATCTGGCCAACCGCTTGTGGCGGACCCAGCACCCGCAGCCGGTCATCGCCGGCGGACAGGGGTCCGGGCTGCACCCGGACATGTGGCTGACGTTCGTGTTCTGCACCGCGGCCTTTATGGTGCTCTACCTCTGCCTGCTGCGCCACACGCGGCGGCTGGAGAGGATGCGACGGGAGATCGAGGGCTTGCGGCGGACGGTGCACTCGCTCTAGAGGAGACTATGGAAGAGAATCTGAAGTGGCTGTGGTACGCGTTCTCGGTGGCTTGGGTGATCCACTTGTTGTACGTGGTGACGCTGGGCAGGCGGGAGGCGAAGTTGCGGGAGGAGCTGGAGGCTCTGAGGTCGATGGTGGAGGACCGGGGGAAGAAGTAGCGTCTACGGGCTGGCCCAGAGCGCCGACCACTGCTGAATTCGGTCCTCCAGCTCCTGCAAGGAGTCCTGCTTGGAGGGGCTCCAGCCTTTGAGATCGTCCGGCAGGACCTTCTTGCGGTCCGCGGCCAACAGGACCAGGGCCTTCTGAATTCGGGAGCGGATATCGGGGTTGGAGGTGCGGAGAGACTGGGCCAAGCCGGGACCCAAGGAGCTACCATGTTTGTCCGCCACGGCCCGATGCTCCACCAGGACGCTCAACAGGCTCTCCGCGGTTTCGGGCGGCGGAGCCTCGTAGCGCAACAGGGAAGTGACCCGCTCCGACAGCGCCCGAACGGCGGCGGGCTCGGGCGCGCGGAGCAGGGCGGACAGTTTCTCCCGGGCCCGATAGCGGTCATACTGAGTGCCGTTGGTCTTCCGCAGCCGCCAGAGGTAATAGCAGACGGCGTTTTCCGGGGTTCGAGTCCGAGGAAAGCCCCACCAAACCCCCAGGAGAACAAGGACGATGACGCCAAAAGCCAGCGTCTTGCTGCGCCACTCGCTGACGTACCACAGATACCAGCTCCTTTTAATAACCCCCTGCTGGTACATGAGGTGTTCGTAATCCAGGTTGGGCACTGCCTTCAGGCTGCGGTAAAGTCACGCGGCCTGTTTTCTGGCCACGCCGGCGGGACCCAGTGCGGCAAAGGCGGAGGCCAGGGTCTTCAACTGGGTATCGACGTCCGCCGGATTCGGAGCGTGGCCTTGAGCCAACTGGACCAGGTTGTCCATCTTGGCCTGGTCGCCGACAATGCTGGTGAGCAGACGCTCCTCATAGCGGGCGTTGAAGCGTTGAATGCGGTCGCGGATACGGGCGGCTACTTTGTCAGTCCAATCCACCAGCGGCTGCCAAGCGCCGGTAAGCTGGGACGGAGCGGCCAGCCCTTGGACCCCGCCAACAATGATCTGCCGGTAGCCGATCGCGACCAAGACGGCTCCGAGCAGAGAGGTGTCATGCAAAGCTCCGGTACGGTCGAGGAGCCAGAACAAGGCCACCGGCAGGAGCATGTAGACGCCCAGGAGCATCCAGATGTCCGCCCTGACCCAGGCGCCGCGAAAGCCTTCGAGCAATTCGGATACTCGCTTCCTGGCAACCCATGCACCAATTAGCAGGACTATCAGGTAACAATAGTAGGCTTCAACGTCGGGAGAGATGGAGAGATCCATTATCGCGACCGGATCGCGGCCGCTCAGGCGGCGCCGAATTTCAGATGAAAGTCGGCGACGGCGCGGGCCGAGGGGCGAAGATTGAAATAAGCCTCCAGCACCCCCTCCGGCTGCAAGAGTTCGCCGCTAGCAGCAATCAAATCCGAGTCTACCAGCGTGCGAACCGCTTCCAGAAGTTCTGCCGGGGTGAGGCCGCTTAGCGCCTGGGGCTCCCAACCGCTGACCACCGCCTTTTCCCGGATCACGCGGAGGGCCTTTTTAGCTTTAGGATCCAGAGTGGAAACGTAACCCGACACGGCTACCTCCTCCCTCCAGTATAGCGCGGCTCGAAGAAGCTGTTAGCTATTAGTCATTAGCAACCCCAGTATCCCACCGGGTGGCGTTACTGACAGCTAAGGGGGAATACCCCATCGTTTACCGGGTCCAGGGCGACGTCCTGAAGGTCGCCCTCATCGCCAAGCGCAACGATTCGGAAGTCTACGGGGACTTCGAACGCTTGCTCTAGCTCGCGCCGACTCCTACGGCCCGACCGGGATCGTCACCGCGTTCGACTGTTTCCCGCTGGCTGTCAGTACCACCGGAATCGCCGCGCCCGTTCGCGTGTTCGGCGGGATGCGGAAGTTGATCTGATTCAACCCCACAAACCCCGGCCCCCCGCCCGCAAACAGGATCTCGGCGGCTGCGCCATCGACCGTGATGACCGGATTCCCCGCGCGGTTCAACGCTGCCGGCTCGCCGGTCTGCAGAGCCGGTGACAACGCTCCCAACCCGGTCAGGAAGGAGATCACTACCTCGTTTGGCTTGGCGGGATTCCCCGCCGTCACGGGCGTCACGCCGTCCTGGTGGAGCAGGGCCGCCGTGCCCTTTCCGTCGTTGGTGGTCGTGAAGATGCCCGGCGCCACCGTATCGACATTGAAGGTGCGCGGGACGCTGGTCTGGCCGGCGACCGTCACCCGGATCGTCGCCGTGCCGCCGGTCAGCTCGTACGGAATCTGGATCCCTAGTTGTCCGGGCGTCGCGTAGAACATCGGCGCGGGGATGTTGTTCACCGTCGCGCTCGAGCCGCCGAGCGTCGTGACCAGCCGGCCGTTGGGTCCGAAGCTCGATCCCAGCACAAATATTCCGTTGTTGAGATTGTTGCCGAAGACGGCGGCGATCGAGCCGGGCGCGACCGGCGCCGGATTCGGAGCAAAACTGCCGTTGTTGACCACGCCGCCTTCGAACACGTCGGGCGGGTTGGGTATCTTGAAAACGAAGATGTCACTGCCCGAGAACACTACAGGCCGGGGACCAAACGCGGTGCTGGCAAAATTCACGAACCCGCAGACATAGACCCCGCTACCGTCCGCGGAAGCCCCGGATGCCCATTCCGTGTCCGTCGCCCCGGCATACTGCGCCGTGCCGGTTTCGTTTCCGTTCGCGTCATACCTGCGAACAAAGGTCCCCGGGCTGGACTGTCCTGGCAAAGGGTCCCCGGCGTACCCCACGAAGTAGATTCCGGCGGTGGTGGCGGCGGCGCCGTAAACGACATCCTCATACTTGCTGCCGAACTGGCGGACCCACTGCTGGACGCCGTTTAGGTCCAATTTCGCCACAAAAGCGTCATGCAGTCCGCTCGGCACCCTGGTGAAGCCGGGGAAGTCACCGGACGTTTCGCCGCCTACGTACACCCCCGAGGCGTTTACCGCGATGGCGTAGGCAGCATCGGTGGTGTTGGAACCGAACTGGGTCGTCCAAACGGCATTTCCGCTGGCGTCGTACTTGCGGACAAAGGCGTCAAACCCGCCCTGACTCGAGGTTCCCAAGGTCCCGTTGGTTCTCCCGGTGATGTAGATGCCGGTGTTGTCCGCCGCCACGGCAGTCGCATCATCGACCGATGCCGTTCCGAATTGCCGGGTCCACAGTTCATTGCCGCTGCCGTCGTACTTACGTACAAAGGCGTCGCCGCCTGCTGTCGAGCCCGGCGCTAACGCACCCTGGGTCCTACCCACGACGTAGACACCAGTTCCATCGGAAGCGATCCCGAGCCCTTCTTCGTCGAGAGAGGTGCCGAACTGGCGGGTCCATAATTCGTTGCCGTTCGGGTCATATTTCCGGACAAACACGTCGGCGCCACCCAGGTTGCTTCCCGTGACGGCGCCGAGCGTGGTGCCGGCCACGTACACGCCGGTCGCGTCGGCGGTCGCTGCCCGGAGTACGTCTTCCTGTGCGGTCCCGAACTGTCGGACCCACAACTGGGTCCCGGCCGGGTCAAATTTGACGACGACGGCGTCTTTGGCGCCCGCGCTGGTCTGGCCGGGAAAGGAACCTGCCGTGTACCCCACCACGTAAACTCCGCCGGGACCGGAAGCCACGCCGTAAGCCTCGTCGTCAATGGCGCTCCCGGGCGCCCCGGCACGGTGCGCCCACGAGAACGTTTGGCCTGAAGCTACAGAAACACTCCCTAAAAATGCAGCAGCCAGGGTGCAAGAAGAGAAGAATCTCAAGAGCCGTGAGCGGCGAATCGACATGAACGTTCCCTTTCACTTTCAACTAGCGTCTGCCTGAGAGGTACGAGGTAGGACGGCAGAAGTATAACTAAGAGCTAATCGCTAATAGCTTCTCTAGACTACGCCTTCTTCAGGATCTCCCGCAGCCGCTTGCCGACGATCTGCTCCTCGCCCGGATCGAGCATCCAGACCGCCACTTCGATGGCGTCCCGCGCGCCCGGCCGGACCTCGATCTTGGGCTCGCCCTCGCGCAACTGCTTCACCACGTCCCGCGGCTTCAGCCCGGTGGCCTCGAAGTCCCAGGTGATCCGCAGGTGCGGCACGGCATTGGAGATCTCGGGCACAAACACTTCGGTCTTGACGCCCTTCACCGAGGTCACCAGGTCGGCCACGATCTTGCAGCGCTTCTCCCAATCGCGCCAGACGGCCTGGTGGTCCTGCTTGAGGAAGTAGTCCAGGGCGGCCCACATGCCCACGATCTCTTCCTTGCCGACCTTGTTGGTGCGGCCAATCGAGTCGTTGGGGTTGTTGTTGAGGGTGGCGGCTTCGATGAGGTCCTTGCGGCCGAGGAGGAGGCCGGCGCACTGGGGTCCGCGGATTCCCTTGCCGCCCGAGAAGGTCACCAGGTCGAAGCCCATCTTGGTGTACTTCATCAGGTTCTCGACCGGCGGGCAGTCGGCGGCTGCGTCGTTGAAGGTGGGGACGCTGAGCTTCTTGCCGAGCTGGACGAACTCTTCGGCCTTGATCTGTCCTTTGGGCTCGTTGGCGTTGAAGAAGAGCATCATGGCGGTGCGGTCGCTGGCGGCGCGCTGCAGCTCCTCGCTGGTCTCCACCTCGATCATCTTGATGCCGACGTTGCGGACGGCATGGTCGTAGCCATACCGGTGGGTCTTCTGGACCAGAACCTCACTCTTCAGGCCGGTGAGGTCGGGCAGGCGGCGGATGGCCGCCTGGTCCTTGCCGGCGACACAGGCGGCGGTGCCCAGGGTGAGGGCGGAGGCCGCGCCGCAAGTCACCAGGGCGCCTTCGCACTGGAGCATGGCGGCGATCTTCTTGCCGACCGCCTCGTGGAGCTCCGGGATGCTGACGTACTGGCGGGCAGCGGCATCCACGGCCTCGACGACCTCCTTGTGCATGGTGGAAGCGCTGAGGGTGGTGTAGGTGCCGGCGGCGTTGATCAGGGGACGGACGCCGAGTTCTTTATAGACGTCGCGCTTAATGGACTTGCTGGGCTTGGCGACCAGCGAAGCCGGCAGCAGAGCGCCGACGCCGGGCAGCGTGGCCAGGGTTTGCAGGAATCTACGACGGTTGGGAGTCATGAGGTCACCTCTGGGGGCCATGGTATCAGATTTCACCGGCCTTGGCACGGCGAATCCTGCGGTCGGCGGCCCGGCAGTCCAGGGCCTGGATGGTGACGGTGGGCTGCCGGCCCGCAGGTGACCAGGCTCTCTGCCGTTCGACGGGGAAGAAAATTGGCTTCCCGGGTGGGGCTTGGCGCGGCCCGGCGGGCGATACCAATGGGCATTCTATTTCGCTTTTTCTTTGCCGATTGGCAAGGGATGCCCGTGGTAGGATGGGGCTCCATGATTCTGCGGCTGCTGTGGCGGGCAGTAGTGCGGGCGTTTGACGACGGCTGCTTCGAGGCGGCCAAGGGGGCGGCCTTTTCGGCGACGCTATCGTTCTTCCCGGCCCTGCTGGTGGTGGCGGCGGTGCTGATCCAGGAGAACGTGGGGGGCATTGTCCCGGAGGTGTCACGGGTGCTGGCGCGGGTGCTGCCGCCGGACGCCCACCGGCTGGCCACCCAATTCCTGTTTCAGGGCCGGAGAGCCCAGGGATTGCTGGTAGGTGGAATAGCCTTTGCGGTGTGGTCGGCCTCGGGCGTGATTCTGAGCCTGAAGCACGGCCTGCACGCGGCCTACCGGATGGAGGAGAAGCGGGGGTTCCTGCACGCCCGGATTCTGTCGCTGCTGGCGGTGCTGCTGGCGGGGGCGCCACTGGTGGCGGCGACCATTTTGCTGCTGGGCGGACAGCTCATCGAAGCGTGGCTCCTGCAGATGGCAGGGGGGACGGGGTCGCAGGGGCTGGTCCTGGTGGGGCGGCTGGGGCGGACGGTTCTGGCCCTGGGTACTTGCGCGACCGTGCTGGCCACGGTCTATCACATCGTCCCCAATCGGCGGCAGCGCTGGAGGCTGGTGTGGCCCGGCGCGCTGGTGGCGACCCTGCTGTGGTGGAGCGCCACGCAGGGCTTCGCCTGGTACGTGAGCCACGTGGCCCGGTACCGGGACTTCTACGGGAGTCTCCAGGCGGTGATAGTACTACTGATTTGGATGTACATCGTGAGCCTGCTGGTATTGATCGGCGGCGAGTTCAACGCCGAGTACGAGGCCCGGACCAGGAAGCGGAAGTAGGTCTAAGCAATCCACCACCAAGACACCAAGAATATCCTGGTTTTCTTGGTGCCTTGGTGGTGAATTGCTTCCCGTTCCCGTTTAGAAATTCACGGACATGGCCGGCGAGGCCCCGTCTCCATTGTTCAGGGTCACGGCCAGGGAGCGGACCGCGGCCAGGTCGCCGGTGACGGTGAAGGGCACGGTGATGGTGAAAGCCCCGCCATAGGGCGCCGCGTCGCTGCTGCGATACCAGTCGCCGAAGCGGGTGGCCACGTCCAGCGGCAGCGACGTGGTTTGCAGGGCGCCGGTGCCGGAAGCGGTAAAGGTGAAGTTCAGGGTGTTGACCTCGCGGGTGACGGCGTAGGCTACGATCACCGCCTGGACACTGGTGGCGGTGCGGTTGGCGATGGCCACACTCCGGATCACCGGGCCGCCGCGGGGGAGGGTGAAGGTCCGGGTAGGCGCGGGGGTGGGGGTAACGTCGATGCCGCCGGCCTGCAGCGTGGCCCGGATGGTGATGGCGCCGGCTACGGTGCCGGACTGGAAGGCGATCTGGTTGGCAGCGCCGAACAGAGCGGTGTTGCTGCCGGCGGGGACGGTGAAGGTGGTGGCGCGGCCGCCGGTGAGAAACTGGATAGCGGGATCGTCGGGGGCGCCGGCGGCGTTGGCGGTGAAGGTCAGGGTGAGGGTGCCGGTTACCGGAACCTGATAGCTATCGGGAAGGGTCAGGCCGAGGGCGGGCTGGGAGGCGGGGGTCAGGGTGGCGGCAGCGCCGGTGAAGGTAGCCCCGCTGAGCACCGCATTGCCGCTGAGGTTGAACGAACGGCCGTCGATGGTCAGCGAGCCGGTGCTGGTCCCGGGGCTGGTAGGCCGGAACCCGAGGCGGAAGGTAAGGCTGCCTCCGGGACCCACCACCGAAGGCAGGGGAGGCACGCCGTCCAGCACAAACGCCCCGGTGGGCGGGGCGATGGTGTTGACGGTGGCGCTGCCGGTGCCGGTGTTGCGGATCTCAAACTGGACGAAATCGCTGGTGGCGCCGACGACGGTGGTGGCAAAGGAGATGGCGTCACCGGGGTTGATCGGAGCGGGGTTCTGGCCCGGGGGCATCTGCTGATAGGTGAAATTGGGGGCGACGCCCCGGCCGGTGAGAGCCACGGCCCGGGAGGAGCCGGAAATGGCGAAGGTGGCGGTGGATTGCACGGGGCCGGTGGCGGCCGGCGAGAACGTGAGGTTCACCATTTGGGAGGCGCCGGCGGCCAGCGTGAAGGAGGCGGGGGAGGCCGCGAACGCCGGGTTGCTGGTGGACGCGGTCACCGCGGACGACACGCCGCCGTTGTTGCTGACGGTCAGGCTGCGGATGACCGAGGAACCCACCGAGACGTCGCCGAAGTCCAGGGTGGTGGGCGAGACGGTTACCGAGGCCGGGTTGATACCCTCGGCGCTGAGACCTACGGTGACGCTGGCCCGGAAGGTCCCCACCGTGCCGCCGGAGCTGGTCAGAACGATGTTCAGAGCGGTGGAGACGGGACCCTCGGCCGGCGGGCGGAAGGTGAGGCTGAACTCCTGGGACCGGCCGGCGTTCAAACTGAAGGTGGTGGGAGTCAGGGCAAAGGCCGCGTTGTCGACCGACGCCGCGCCGGTGAAATTGAAGACTGTACTGTTGGTGACGGCGGTAGTGCGGGCCGGAGAGGTAGTGCCCAGGGTGACGCGGCCGAAGTCGAGAGATCTGGGATCGGCGGTCAGATTGAGGGTGGTTCCGGCGCCGCGTACGGCGAGGGTGCGGGTGACCGTGCAGGGGGTGTAGCCGGCGTCCTGCCGGACGATGGTGAAGGTGATGGTTCCGAGGAAGGGGCCTTCGGTAGGCGGCGTGAAAGTAACGGAGGCGTTGACGCCGGACACCGTGGCCTGGAAGGCGCGATCGCTGCTGGAGGCGGTGGCCGTGAAGGTCACCGGCACGCCGCCCGGGCTCAGGGTGATTTGCAGGGGGCGGGGAGCGGAGGCGACCGCCACCGGCACCGATCCGAAATCAAGGGAGGTCAGGTTGAGGCCGACGTCCACGCCGGAGCCGTCGGCAGGGATGGTGCTGGTCTGGGCGAGGACCCGGCCGCTCGAGGCGGTCACGGTGTAGATCGAGGAGGTGGGAGCGAAGGCGGCCGGAGTGAAGGTGGCGAGGACGGCCCGGCCGCTCTGCGTCTGGAACGTGGTGGGGGAGACGGTGAAGTTGGGGTTGGTGGACTCGATCGTGAAATCTAGTAGAGTATTGCTTATAGGTGCGATCTGGATGTTGTGGGAATTGCTGCACCCCAGGAGCACGTCGCCGAAGTGCAGGACGGTCGGCTGCATGGTGAAGCCGGCGATGCCATTGCCGCTGACTTGGACGTCGGTGGTGGAAATGGGGTCACTCTTGATGCTGGCGGCCACCCGGATAGCGCCGGTGGCGGCCCCGAGCGCGTTGGGGGTGAACGTCACGTTGACGGTCCTGGATTGCCCGCTGCCACTGAGGAGGCTAAACCCCGTCGTGCTGGGGGTGAACGCCGGGTTGGTAGTGGAAATGGCGAAGTCGATGTTGGTGGAGCTGGTCTGAGGAAAGAACGGCACGGATACCACGAACGGCCGGGAAGTGCTGGCGGTGTTGAGGGTTTGATCGCCGTAGGCGATAGAGGTGGGGCTGACGTTATAAGCAGACTGGCCGAACAAGGCGGGGCCTGCGAGCAGAAGAAGCGAGGCCAGGCGTTTCATCAGCGGCTCCTTTCCCGGGCGGGGCGGACCTGGGCGGCGGCGTCCGGCGGGACGAACCACAGCCTCGGCTCGGCCGGCCCGGCTTCGAGCAGATAGGAGGCGGACCGCAGCGAATCGGTGAGGCGGAAGACGGCCTCGCCGCGGAGCCTCTGGAGGCCGGAAACCTCACAGGGGCAGGCTAGGGAAAGGGGGGGCCCGCCGGCCAGGTCCACCAGCAGCACGGTGCTGGAGCCGCGGTTGGCTACGAAACCGCGGCGTCCGGCGAGGGCGACGGCGACGGGATCCGAGACGCCGTCGCGTTCTCCGGCCAGGATGAGGCGCTCGTTTTCACCGCGCAGGAGGAAAACTTCCTGGCGGGACGGATCGGCGATCAGGGCGTCGTGGGAATCCTCGGCGAAGGCGATGGCCGCAGCCGCGCCCACCGGACCGAGCCCGCGCGGCTCGGCGCCGGGACGAAGGGCGTACAACTGCCCGCCGGAGACGGCCAGCGCGAGGTCGCCGGAGTCGTGGACGGCGAGGGCGGACACGGGGCCAGGCAGGGAGACGGCTGTCACCGCAGGGGCGTCGGGGAGGCCGGTGACGAGGTGCAGGGAGGCGCGGTCCGGAGCGTAGATGGCAGCGGCCGATCCGGTGGCGCTGAGGGCCAGGCGAGTCGCCCCCGGGGCGACGCCGGGCAGCGGGAGGGCCGAGAGGCTGCCGGTCAGGCGGACCAGCAGAACGGCGCCCGAGTCGGCCTCGACGGCCAAGGCATAGTCCTGGCGGGGTGAGACTTCGGCCAGCGTCAGGCTCACGCCCAGGTCGAGCGGCGAGCCGAGGAGGGAGGAGCCGGGGATTCCCAGAATGGGCCGGAGACGGCTGGAGGCAGCGTCCCAGGCATAGCCGAGGACCGGTCCCTGGACCGGCAGGTCCTGAGCTGCCGCGACCGGCAGCCCGGCTAGAAGCAATAGGATCAAAATGGATCGCATGGCGGCACCCTCTCTCGTCTTAGCGCGGAGGACTGATGGTGGGGGCTCCGGCGCTGATCACGGTGGGCGTCGGGGCAGGCGTCGGGGTGGGGGTAGGCGATGGGGAGGAACTCTTACCCCGGGTGGCGGCGATGATCCCGCCGGCGGCCCCGGCGCCGATGACGGCCACGATGGCCAGGATCTTGCCGCCGCCGGCGCCGGCCGCGGCGGCCGCACCGAGCGCATTGGTTTGGGTGATGGTGGCGCTGGCGGTCTGACCCTGGTGCGAGGCGCTTACCCGGATCTCCATCTTGCCGGACACGCCGTTGGGACGCAGCCCGGTGGCCACGGCCTTGCCCTGCGCGTCGGTGGTGACGGTCATGCTGGTGGCGCCGTTGGCGAAGGTCCCGCTGGCGCCGCGGTCAGGCAGCGCGAACAGCACCACCGCCCCGGCGATCGGCCGGTTGTTCTCGTCCGTCACCTGGACGATGGGCTCACGGGCCGTGCGTTGCCGGACGTTGTTAATGGCGCCCTCGCCCTCCAGGATCGAAATCTTGAGCTTGGAAGCGCCTTCCTGTGCGCGTGGGGCGGACCATAGCGGGCTCACCCCGGAAACAATCAACCACTGGACCAGCGCGATCGAGAGCCATTTGCCCGGCATCGTCCCGCCTCCCTGGATGTCCGATTCAGTATTATGGCGTAAGAGATGTCCATCCTGCAAGCCCTGCGGCTGGAACTGCCGCCAATGTTGCGGCTGGCCGGCCCGGTGGTGCTGACCGAGCTGGGCTGGATGGCCATGGGGCTGGTCGACACCATGATGGTGGGGCGGGTGAGCGCGGCGGCTCTCGGCGGGGTGGGCATTGGCTCGGCCATCTTCTATACGGTGGCCATCTTTGGGGCCGGACTCCTGTTGGGACTGGATACGCTGGTGTCGCAGGCGTTCGGGGCCGGCGACGTGGAGGACTGCCACCGCTCGCTGCTGAGCGGCGTGTACCTGACCCTGCCGCTGACCCCGCTTTTGATGGCGGTGCTGTGGGTGGCGGCGCGGCTGCTGCCGGCGTTTCACGTGAGGCCGGAGGTGGTGGCCGAGGCGGTCCCCTACCTCTACGCCATTACCTGGAGCGTTTTTCCGCAGGTGCTGTTCTTCGGAGTGCGGCGGTATCTGCAGTCGATGAACCTGGTGATGCCGGTGCTGTTCGCCCTGCTGACGGCCAACCTGGTGAACGTCGGGGCGAACTGGGTGCTGATCTTCGGGCACTGGGGCGCTCCGGCGATGGGAGCGGCCGGGGCGGGGTGGGCCACCTGTGCCTCGCGAGCGTACATGGCCGCGTTGATGCTGGGCTACGTCCTCTATTACGACCGGCGGCAGCACGTCCGCCTGGAGCACGTCTCCTGGCGGCCGGACTGGCGGCGACTCCGGGACCTGGTGCGACTGGGGTTGCCGGCCGCCCTGCAGATGACCGGCGAGGTGGGGGTGTTCGCCACGGCGGCCACGCTGCTGGGACGGCTGGAGAAGGAATCGCTGGCGGCGCACCAGATCGCCATCAACATGGCCTCGTTCACCTTCATGGCGCCGCTGGGGATCAGCGCGGCGGCGGCGGTGCGGGTGGGCCAGGGAATCGGGCGCGGGGATCCGGCCGGAGCGGCCCGCGCCGGGTGGACCGCCCTGTTGCTGGGCGCCACCTTCATGAGTTTGGCCGGGTTGTGCCTGTGGCTGTTTCCGAGGCACATACTGAGGCTGTTTAGCGGCGATGCGATGGTGGTGGAGCGCGGCGTTCCGCTGCTGCTGGTGGCGGCGGTGTTCCAGTTGTTCGACGGGCTGCAGGTGGTGGCCACCGGAGCGTTGCGCGGCGCCGGCGACACCCATACCGCCATGATCACGCACCTGCTGGCCTATTGGGTGGTGGGATTGCCGCTTGGCTGGGTACTATGTTTTAGACTTGGGTATGGAGCCCCGGGGATGTGGTCGGGTCTGTGTCTGGCGCTGATTCTGGCCGGGATCGTGCTGTCGGCGGCGTGGTACAGAGCAGTGGCCAGTGGCCAGTCCGGACAAACCGGCGGCTAGCGGCTAGTGTCCAGGCCGGACGAAGGAGTGGCCCGTGTCCAGTGGCCAGTCCGGACAAACCAGGAGGGCGTCCCAGACCTAGTTGAAGGTGGCTAGGCGGCGGTGGCGCCGGTTTCGATAGAATCCGGTTGCCAAACAAGACCCCGAAAAAGGAGCCAACCGCCGTGAAGAAAATGTACC
>JBGOUV010000018.1:0-33094 GCA_041477815.1 Terriglobia bacterium
ACTCGTGTTCCTTTCTGACCGGTCCGGCAACAACGACGTATGGCTGAAGAACCTCGAAACCGGCAAAGAGACGGCCCTCACAGCGACCCCGATGCCGGAAATCAGGGTGAAGATATCCGGCGACGGCTCCAAGGTCGTCTATAACCAGGCGGTCCCCAATCAGCAACCCGCCATCTACGTGGTGAGCGCCCAGGGCGGCGTACCGAAGAACGTGTGCAGCGATTGCGGGTTTGTGTTGGGCGCATCCCCGGACGGCAACATCATCACCTACGGGTTGAACGAAACTCCCATCCGCGACTTCACCGTCGAAGTCGAGTCGGGCCGCAAGACGGAAATCCTCCCGCACGCCGAAGTCAGCCCGTACCGGCCCGTGTTTTCCCCCGACTCTCGCTGGCTCGCGTTTACCGCGAGCGCCGGGTCGGGCCCAAGAAAGGTCGTGGTTGCGCCGTTTCGAGCCGGCGCCCCAACCCCGGAAAGCGATTGGATCGTAGTCACCCAGGAGCCGGGATTCGCAAACCAGGCCGACTGGTCCCCCAACGGCAACGTGATCTACTTTCTCTCCGACCGGGACGCCGGCACCTGCATCTGGGCCCACCGGCTCGATCCCACTACCAAGCGTCCGGTGGGCCAGCCGTTCGAGGTCCGACATTTCGATAGCGCCCGCCGCTCCCTGAACAACCTGAACAACGCCGATATTAGCCTCTCGGTAGCGCGCGACAAGCTGGTATTCAGCATGGCGACCTGACCGGCAACATCTGGATGGCCGAGTCGCGATAGGCTTAGAGCCGCGACCGCTTCGATGGGGCGCCAGGTGCGCCCAACTTACGCCGGCTTAAGCTCCTCCTCAGGTATTTCGTAGCTCTGCGCATAGTTGCCAAAAAAAGGAACTTCCACCCGATACAGATGCTGTCCGCCCACCGCCAGCGGACCCCGATACTCGGTGATTCTCCCACGCACGAATTGGTTTACAAGCCGGAACTTCACCACGGCTCCCGGCCGGAACCGGGGTGGGAGGCCTTTAGCACTGACGGTGCGCACGTAGCCCATACCAAGAGTCTATCACCCAGGGCGTGAGCCCAACAGGTCCCCGAGATGCGCGCCTGTCACCTCGTCGAACGCCCGGGCCAGGTGGTCGCATGCCCTTCGCCAACCGTTGACATCCTGAAGCCGCAGTCTCCCACCGCCAAGTCTTGCCGCATCGAAGTCCTGATGCACGATGGCGTTGCGCCACTTGTTTAACTCCTCGAGCAACTGTCTCCGCCGCTCATTTCTACTGTCGAGCGCCTTTACCTTGTCCCACATTACTAAGCCGAACCGCCCGAAATCCTCAGCAATATTCTTGGGATTGGGATTGCCTCGATCGAGCTTACGGCCCTGCTGGAACCAGCCGCGAACCACGTTCTGCAAAGAAGCGGGAATCTCCTCGGCGATGCCCTGTACGCACTCCGAGTGCAGGTCGCGGCAAAAACCCTGGAAGTGTGCCGATAACAGAACGGCGTAGAAATGGCTGGCCTGCTCGGTTGCATAACGACGGCCGGGCCCTGTTCGTCCGACCGCACGATACCTTGCCACG
This sequence comes from Terriglobia bacterium, assembly GCA_041477815.1. Classification (GTDB taxonomy): domain Bacteria; phylum Acidobacteriota; class Terriglobia; order Bryobacterales; family JACQDG01; genus JBGOUV01. Next base: position 1,574 of record JBGOUV010000018.1, read on the forward strand.
ACGTCATCAAGCTGAGTGCGTTGCGACGTAAGCCACCGCCGAAGGGAGCTCGAGGGCACGATGCGATCTAGCGTGTTGTTTCTTACGCCAAAACTTCCAGCACCCGATCGACGTCCTGCTGGTTGTTGAACACCGAAACGGAAAACCGGACGTGATTGCCGAAGCGCCCCACCGTCAGGGCGGAGTTGGGACCGGTGATGGAGATCTTCGCCCGGCCCGTCCGGCCGGCTTCGCGAATCTTGGATTTCACGGCTTCGGTGTCCTTGCAGAGGAACGTCACGATGGGCGTGCCGGCATCCTGCGGCGTGATCGGAGTATAGCCTAGGGCCGGCAGTTCCTTCTGCAGGCGGCCGGTCAGCGTGCGGGCGTGGGCGCGGATACGCTCCACCCCGAGCTTGTCAATGTACTTGAAGGACTCATACTGCGCGGCGTAGGTGATCACCGACGGCGTGCCGCACTCGAAGTCGGCGGCGCCCGACGGGGTGTGGTTAATGATATCGGGCGCGCCGGGCCGGGGTGTTTTGACCCACGGCGGGTAATTGAAATCGGGATGCCCGGTGTATTGCAGGGTCTTCACCACCGTGCCGGCCAGGCCTTCCCGAATGTACAGGAAACCGTAGCCGTGCTCGCCTTGCAGCCACTTGTACATAGCGCACGATGCAAAATCGATGCCCATCGCCTGCACATCGATGGGGATCGCGCCCGCGCCCTGAATGATGTCGGCAAAAAGGTATCCGCCGTGCGCATGCGCCATGTCGCTCAGAGCTTTCACGTTCTCCAGGTGCCCGTTGACCGAGGAAACCAGGGAGACCGCGATCAGCTTGGTCTTCTTGTCGACGGCCCGCTCCATGTCGCGCAGGTCGATGCGCCAGTCGCGGTGCTTCACGATCCGTACGTCGAGACCGTTCTTTTCCCGGACCTTGTAGTTCGAAATCGAACTGGTATAGTGCAGGTCGTTGGTTACGACGTTGTGGCCGGCGAGATCCATCCCGCCCAGGATCATGTTCTCGCCGACAGTAGTGCTGGGACAGAGCGCTATCTCGGAAGGCTGGGCGTGGATCAGCCGCGCGAACATCGGCTTGACCTCGTTAAAGCCCTCCTCCCAAAAGTCTCGGCGTCCCTCGCCGGGACCGAGATGCATAAAGTCCATGTAGCGCTGCATCCCGCGCACGCTGTGGATCCCCAGCGGATGCTGGGCGGCGGAATTGAAGTAGATCTCATTCGTCGCGCGGGGGAAATCCGCCCGTACGGCTGCGAAGTCAGGAGGAGCGCCCTCCGCCGCGGCGGCGGCTACCAGGCCCGCCGCGCCGCCCAGGAATTCACGCCGATTCGAGTTCATGGAGGTAGCATACTATACTTGGCTCATGCTGATTATCGATTGTCACGCGCACATCACCTCACCGGATGAAAAGCGCTACCAGCCGAAGGACCAGCCGCTGCGGCCGCCGGGCGGCCAGGGGTCGGCGGAAGACCTGCGGCGCGTGAGCCGCGCCAACGGCGTGACGGCCGTCCGGGCCATCCATGCCGTTTCCTTTTACGGCTACGACAATCGTTATCTGTGCGACGCCGCGAAAGCCAACCCGGACTGGATGGCGGGGGTCTGCACGCTGGATCCGGATGACCCGCACAGCCCGGGCCTGCTCGCCCAGTTTGTGCGCGACCACCGGGTGCGCTCCCTGCGCAGCATCCCGTCGCCCACGCGAAAGACGGGATTCGACGATCCGGGCGTGCGGGCGCTTTGGAAAACGGTCGCCGATCTGGGGATCACGGTGGACATCTTTCTGATGCGCCTGGAGATGGTGGAGACCGCGACCAGGCTGCTGGACGATTTCCCCGGCCTGACGGTCGGGTTCTGCCACTGCATGGACCTGAAGCCCGGACCGCTCCTCGAGCCGAGCCTCGCCGCCGTGCGGCGCCTGGCCCGCTACAAGAACCTCTACGCCAAGCTCGACTTCATCGGCACCGGCACCACCATGAAGTACCCGTGCACCGACTTGCACGACGCGTGTCTTAAGGTGATCGACGCCTATGGACCGGAACGATGCGTCTGGGCAAGCTGCTTCCCCAACGACCTGTGGACCCCGAAGATCACCTACGCCGAACACCTGCGCATCTTCACCGAGGCCCTGCCCCTGAAGGATGACGCCAGAAAACTGATCCTGGGCGAAACCGCGCGCCGCATCTGGTTTCCGGACTTGAAAGTATAGGAAACAATTGTGGGGCGGCTCCCCTGAGCCGCGCAGGGCGCCCTCGCCCGGCTTGGGGTGGTATCAACAAGTTCCGTACGGGCCGGCCAGGGGGCCGGCCGCGGGCGTGGGCGCCCGCCCCACAAAAGCATGTGGCATTGGGGCTGAAACCTGCGCCACGTTCAGAACTCGAACCGTAACGCAAACTGCATCTCCCGGCCCAGCCCGGCGCTGGTGATCCGGCCGAAGTTGCCCGAGCTGATCTCGAGCGTGGGTGGATCGAAAGGCGGCGTGTTGGTGAAGTTGTAATTCTCCCAGCGGAACTGGATGCTCTTTTTCTCGGTGATCGGGAAGTTCTTGAACACCGCGAAGTCCACGTTCACCAGACCGGGCTGCGTCAGGATGTTGCGGCCGCTGTTGCCATAGTGCCCGCGAGCCGACACAAAAGCCGAGGTGTCAAACCAGCGGTCCAGCGTCCGTTGATCGGCGCTCAGGCGGCCGTCCTTGATCCGGTCGGGCCGGTGATTGCAGCGCGGGCAGCCGTCGTCAATCGGCTTGAGGCTCTGGCTGGGATGGATGGGCAGACCGGTTTCCAGCACCAGAACGCCGTTGACCTGCCAGCCGCCGAAAATCTGGCCCAGCAGGTTGCGCCTGCCGGCATAAAACGGCAGGTCGTAGAGCCAGCTCGTAGTACCCCGGTGCCGCTGATCGGTTTCGGCCAGGCCCTTTTCCAGACTCCAGGCGTACGGATTGTTGTGCCGTTGCGCGCCGCAGCAGGCAAAGGAATCGAAGAACGTTTTCGACCAGGTGTAGGTCTGCAGGAAAGTGAACCCGCGCGAGAAACGTTTTTCCAGCTTGGTCAGCAGGCCGTGATAGTTGCCGGCGGCGTCGAGCGAAATATTCTCCACCGGCCCAAACGCGGGATAAACGCGGACGCTGGTGCCCTGCACGAAGGGGTTGACCGTGCGCGGGGAGTCGAAGTGGCTCGACTTGGAGCCGACGTAACCCAACTCGGCGACGATTCCTCGGGGCAGCAGGCGCTGGATGTTGAGGTTCCACTGCTGCACGTCGCCCACGCCGCGCTTGGGGTCCGCGGAGTTGATTTCGCTGTTGATGCTCAGCGCCGCGGCCTGATCGGCGTTGGCCATGCGGATGCGCACCACGCCCGCGGCATTCAGCTCGTTGATGTTCAGGTTGTTCGGCGGGTTGGCCGCCAGCGCCGGCACGAACATGTTCATCATGTTTACGTTGAAGAAAATTCCGTACCCGGCGCGAACCACCGTATTGGTTCCGCCGAACGGACGCCAGGCCAGCCCCACGCGCGGCGCGAAGTTTCTCTTGCTGGGCTCGTTCAGGGGCCCGCGCTTCCCCACCTCGGGGTACAGCACCAGCCGCGTGAAGTCGAGGTTCCGCGATTGCCCGCCGATGTCCTCGATGGCCGAGTTGTACTCGTAACGCAATCCCATATTCACGGTCAGGCGGCTGGTGACCTTCCAGTCGTCGGCGACGTAGAAGTGCGACCGCCAGAAGCGCGTGCGCGGAAACGTGCCGGGGTCGATCCCGGCCGGAAGCTGGTCCGTAAACCCGAGCCGCACCTGTTGCGGCTGGTCCAGCAGGAAATCCGCCCACGCCAGGCGGCCCCGCTCGGCTGCGGTCACCCCCGGCGCGGTGCCGGAGTGAATTCCCGAAAAATCAAAGGCGCCTTTGACGAACGACACCGTGCGGCGGTCGAGCCGCAAGAGCGTAAGCTCGGTGCCGAGCTTGAGGGTGTGATTCGCTTTGACCAAGGAGAAGTGGTCGGCCACCTGCCTGGACTCATCCCAAATGGTGTTGATATCGCTGTTTCCCAGCCCGCTGACACCGGTGATACCCAGAGAAGGCAGTCCGGTATCCAGCGGATTGTTGGTCTGGCCGGGAATGCCCAGGTCCTTCCGGATGTTGAAATTTGTCCCGCTGACGTCGTCCACCGTTTTGAAAATGTCGCGGTTGTAGGAAACGCGCAGCTCGTTGAGCTTGGTGGGCGACACGATGTGGTCGTAGGTCAGGGTGGCGTTCTGCTGCCGCCGGGGCCGCCGCGTCACGAAATACGGATGCGGGTTGACCGGGAAGACGGGGAGCTGGACGGTCTGAATCCCATAACGGCCGAACAGTCTGTCTTTGCTGCCGATGCTGTGATCGATGCGCACGAACTCCTGATCGTCGTTGTCCTTGTTGCGAACGGAGCCGGCGTAATTCTGGGTGCCGTTGAACTCGGCGGGTCCGTAGCTCGGCGTGGGCCAGAACGGAAAGAAGTTCTTGGCCTGGGGCGCGATGCGGCTGGCGGGGATCCGGTTGTTGGGGAACGGGGATCCGGAAAGCAAATCCTGAATGGGAATCAGCGAGCCATCCGCCCGCCGGAAGTAGGGCTCGGTGAGATCGCCGTCCCGCATCCGCGTCGAGGGATAGGTGCCGAAGCCCTGGGTGCTGCGGCGCTCGCGGAAAAATTCCCCGTTGAAGGTGAAGAACGTCCGGTTCTTAATAATAGGCCCGCTGATCACGCCGCCGAACGTGTTGCGCCGCAGCGGCTTCTTCACCGTGCCGGGCGTCTCGAAAAAGTTGCGGGCGTCCAGCTTTTCGTTGCGGAGAAAATGGAAGACCACGCCGTGGAAGTCATTCGTCCCGGAACGAATGGTGGCGATGATCTGGGCCCCCGACTGCGTGCCGAACTCGGCCGAATACCAGCCGGACTCGACGCGGAATTCCTCGATCGCTTCCACCGACGGCCGCATACGCACCGCCCCGTGGATCGCCGTCCGCAGGGGCGCGCCGTCGAGCAGGATGGCGTTGTTGTGCACCTTCTGGCCCATGGCCGCGATGCCGAAGCCGGGACCGAAACCGCTGGTGGTCACGCTGCTCGCCGGACCCCGGCTCATACCGGGCGCGAGCAGGGCCAGCCGGAACAGGTTGCGATTTCCGGGAAGCGGCAACTCGCGGATTTTGGCGGCGTCAATCACGGTGCTGAGCGTGCTGTCGTCGGTCTGGACGGCCGTAACGTTCGCCTCCACCGAGATCTGCTGCGTGATCTCGCCGACCTGCAACTTCACATCCACACGGGCGCGCTGGTCGATTTCAAGCTGGATGGACCGCACCACCGCGCGGCGGAATCCCGTGGCTTCGGCCGATACCTCGTAGACGCCCACGTCCAGAGCCGGCACCTCGTAGTCGCCGCGTTCGTTGGACTGGGACGTGCGTTTCTGCTGCGTGCCCGTATTCAGAACCGTCACCGTCACGCCCGTCACGGTGGCCCCCGATTGGTCGGTAACAGTCCCGAGGATGGTGGATCGGCCCCCTTGGCCGAGCAACAGTCCGGGCGTGCAGGCCAGGACCAGAAAGGAGACAACAGCCAAGGACAAGCGCTTCATAGCAGGATTATACCCCCTTCGGCCTGGACGCTGTAACGGACAGCGTTGGCGGCGCATCCTTTAAGAAGAGGTGTCTATGCGGATGCGGGCTGGGCTTTTCTTTGTGGCCGTCCTTCTGGCAGGCGACGACAAGGAGCCGACCTTTTCCACCAGCGTCAAGGTGGTCAATGTGCTGGCCACGGTACGGGACAAGCAGGGGCACATTATCCAGAATCTGACCAAGGACGATTTCAACCTGGAGGAGGAGGGCCGGCCGCAGGCGATCGGCTACTTCTTGCGACAGACCGACCTTCCCTTGACGCTGGGCCTGCTGGTCGATACCAGCCTAAGCCAGCGGCGCGTTCTTGGCGAGGAGCGTCGTGCCAGCTACCAGTTTCTCGACCAGGTGCTGCGGGAGAAGAAGGACCTGGCCTTCGTGATTCACTTTGATCGCGAGGTGGAGTTGCTCCAGGATCTCACTTCCTCGCGCCGGGACCTGGAGCGAGTGCTGGACCTGATGGAGACGCCGCCGGCGCGCCAGTGGGGGGGGCGTGGCGGTCCGGCGTCGGGCCGCGGCCGGCCGGGTGGTACGTCGCTCTATGATGCGGTGCTGTTGGCGTCCGACGAGCTGATGCGGAAACAGTCCGGCCGCAAGGCGGTCATTCTCCTCTCCGACGGCGTCGACGTGGGCAGCAAGGTTTCCGTGGCCGACGCCATCGAGGCGGCCCAGCGCGCCGACACCCTGGTGTACTCTATCCGTTTCTACGACGAGCAAGGATTCGGGGGCGGGTACGTCGGGAGTCCGCGCATGGGCCGGCGCGGCCCGCCGCGAGGCAGGTTTCCGGTGCGTCCCTTGCCGGACGGCAAGAAGATTCTGGAGCGGCTGGCCAAAGAAACCGGCGGCGGGTTTTTCGAGGTCTCCCGGAAGCTGCCGATCGAGGAAATCTTCCGGCGCGTGGAAGAGGAGTTACGCAACCAGTACAACCTGGGCTACACCCCGGACCAGTCCGCGGCCGCCCCCGGATTTCGCAAGATCCGCCTGACCGCGAAACAGAAAGGCTTGGTAGTGCAGGCCCGAGATGGGTATTACGCCGGCCGCACGGAGACCCGCCCGTAAGGGAGGGGCCCCCCAAAATGATCCCTTGTAGTTTCGCGGAGGGGCCAACATGGCTTTACGAGACACCTTACTGCCCGAATTCGACCGAGAAATGGCTGGCACGCGGAAGACGCTGGAACGCGTTCCCGATGAGAGGCTCGGGTGGAAGCCTCACCCCAAGTCCTGGACGATGGGAGAGTTGGCTACTCACGTGGCCTCGATCCTGCAATGGGCGTGCGTGACGATCGACCAGGATTCCTTCGATCTGGCGCCGCCCGGAGCCGAGCCGTACCGAAATCCGCTGGCGGGCTCTCGCGCCGAGCTGCTCAACCTGTTCGAGAAGGGTGTGGCCGCGGCCCGCGCTGCGATCGTTGGTGCGAGCGACGAATCCCTGCTGCAGCCCTGGTCCTTGCTAAAAGGCGGGCAGCCGATCCTGACGATGCCTCGGATGGCGGTGCTGCGCAGCTTCGTTCTGAACCACGGCCTCCACCACCGGGCGCAGCTGGGCGTGTATTTGCGGCTGAATGACATCCCCGTGCCGTCGATCTACGGGCCGTCGGCGGACGAGGGAACCATGTAAGGGCGAAGACTTGACACGCAGGAGACAATGGCTTCGGGAAGGAGGTTCCTTCTGTTTCCTGTCTTCTTTCCTACCGCCGGTTGACAAGCGGCAGCGCAAGCCGCTAACGTAGGTACCTGTTGACCGACGTAGTCCAAACATTTCAATCACATACAATCCTGCTGACGGGCGGGAACGGGTTTTTGGGCAAGGTCATTCTCGCCTACTTGCTGGACCGGTTTCCGGAGTTGCAGCATCTCTACCTGGTGATGCGGCCGAAGTGGGATCTGCCGGCGGAGGCCCGGTTCTACGACCAGACGCTGGCGTCGCCGGCCTTGGCGGCGATCGCCGAGAAGCGGGGCGAAGCTTGGCTGCGCAGCAAGATCACCGTGCTGGGAGGAGATGTCGGGGCGCCGAACTGCGGGTTGGCCGAGGAAGACGTGGAGCGGTTGGTGGGGCGGGTGGGGGTGGTGATCAACTGCGCGGGGCTGGTGGAGTTTTTTCCGCCGGTGGACGAGTCGTTCCGGTCGAACGTGGACGGGGTACGCCAACTGGTGGCCCTGACCAGGCGGGTGGGGGCTAAGCTGGCCCATATTTCGACGTGCTTTGTATGCGGGGAGGGAGACGGCCTGGTGGAGGAGACCGAGCCGATCCCGGGATTCTATCCGCGGCGGAAGGGGCCGGAGGACGGCAGTTTCGACCACGAGGCGGAGATCGCCTACTGCAAAGATCGAATCGGGCAGGTGGAGCGCGGATCGAAGGACGCCGGGAAGCGCCTGGCCGAGCTGGGTCGCCGGCGGGCAGCCCACTGGGGATGGACCAACACATATACCTATGCCAAGAGCTTGGGGGAACAGATCATCGCCGCGTCGGACGGGCTGGAGTGGACCATTATCCGGCCGGCCATCATTGAGGCCGCGCTGCGATTTCCGTTCGCCGGATGGGTGGAGGGAGGCCGGACGGCGGCGCCGCTGGTCTTGATGGCGCGGAGCGGGATGCGGGACTGGCCGGTACGGCGGGATGCGCCGCTGGACGTGGTCCCGGTGGATCTGGTGGCGGCGGCAATCCTGGTGGCCGGCGCGCTGTTGCTGGACGGGAAGCAGGAGCCGGTCTATCAGTTGGGGACGGCGGATGTGAATCCGGTATATCTGGAGCCCCTGGTCGAGTTGCTGGCCGGGGAAGCCCGGTTTGTTTCGCCGGAGGAGGCGCGCGCCCGGCGGACGCGCCTGCAGAAGCGGATGGCGCGGGCGCAGGCGGTGCTGGGGGGAGTGCGAGGAGCGCTGGAGGCGGCGGGATTGCCGGGGCGGCAGCGCGTGGCGGGGTGGTCCTTGGCCCTGCGGACGCGCAGTTTGCAGGCCGCGTTGCGGGAGCAAACGCTCGATCAGTATTTGCCATTCATACATCATAATCGGTACATTTTTGAGACGGGAAATATTCGGGGGGCCTACGCGGGGGTTACGGACCGAGACCGGTCCTTGCTGCCTTGGGATCCGGAGGAAATTGACTGGAGGGAGTATTGGATACGCAATGAGGTCGAGGGGATTGAGAAGTGGATCCAGCCGGACGCGGTGAAGCAATGGGCGTTGCAGATCTGACGGCCACGGTGGTGGAAGAGCAGACCCTGGAGATGGTGCGCGGGTTGCTGCTGGAGCTGGGGTCTGCGCTGGCCGCGCAGAAGGTGTCGGCGGCGGCTTCGTTCGATCGGGATTTGGGGTTGGGAAGCTTGGAGCGCGTGGAGTTGCTGGTGCGGTGCGAGGCGCGGTTTGGGGTGCAGTTGCCGGACGAGATCGCGCAGACGGGGGATACGGTCGGGGATTGGGTGCGGGCGATTGTGGAAGGGGGATCCGCACGGGCGGTGCGGACGCGGTATCGGATCGTCCCGCCGGACCGGGAGGCGCCGCCGGAGCCGGCCGCGGCCCCAACCCTGGTGGAAGTGTTGCGGCGGCACGCCGAGATCGAGCCCAACCGGGTCCATATTCATCTGCCCGAGGATGAGACCGGACAGGATATTACCTATAGAGAGCTGCTGGAGGTCGCCTCGGCGGTGGCGGCGGGGTTGCGGGCGAAGGGCCTGGGACCGGACGAGACGGTGGCCATCATGCTGCCGACCTGCGCGGACTTCTTCTACGCCTTCTTCGGGGTGATGCTGGCGGGCGGGATTGCGGTCCCGATCTATCCGCCGGCGCGGCCGGACAAGATCGAAGAATACGTCGAGCGGCAGGTGCGGATTCTGCAGAACGCCGAAGTGCGGTTCCTCATTACCTTCGGACAGGTGCAAGCCGTGTCGCACCTGATGGGGGTGAGCCTCCCCAGCCTGTTGGAGGTCACTACGGTGGATGGGCTGCGCGCGGCGGGGGCGGGAGCGCCGGCGCGGGTGGTGGAGACGGCGCGGACCGGGTTCATCCAATACACCTCGGGGTCGACGGGCGATCCCAAGGGCGTGGTGCTGACGCATGCCAACATCCTGGCCAACGTCAGGGGGATCGGGTGGGCGGTGAAGGTTCGTCCTACTGACGTGGTGGTAACCTGGCTGCCTCTTTACCACGACATGGGGTTGATCGGGTCGTGGCTGTTCGCGCTGTATTGGGCCACACCTATTACGGTGCTGTCGCCGCTGGCGTTCCTGAGCCGCCCGGAGCGGTGGCTGTGGGCCATGCACGACGCCCGGGGGACGCTGTGTCCGGCGCCCAACTTCTCCTTCGAGCTGTGCGCGCGGAAGATTCCCGAGCGGGCGCTGGAGGGACTGGATCTCAGCAGTTGGCGGGTGGCCATCAACGCCGGCGAAGCGGTGCTGCCGGAGACGCTGGAGCGGTTCCAGGAGCGGTTCGGGAAGCACGGGTTTCGGGCCGAGGCGGTAATGCCGTGCTACGGGCTGGCGGAGTCGTCGGTGGCCTTGTGTGTGCCGCCGGCCGGCCGCGGCGCGGTGGTGGACCGGATCCACCGGGAGCTCTTCGAGCGGGAGGGGCGGGCGGAGCCGGCCACCGGCGAGGAGCGGTTTATACGCTTTGTGGGGGCGGGATATCCCTTGCCCGGCCACGAGGTCCAGATCCGGGATGATCGCGGGACAGTGCGGGGCGAGCGGGTGCAGGGGAGGATCTGGTTCCGGGGGCCGTCGCGGACCGCAGGCTACTTCCGCAATCCCCAGGCCACTGCCGCGGTAATCGACGCGGAGGGGTGGATGGACTCCGGCGACCTGGGGTATTGGGCGGACGGGGAACTGTTCATCACCGGGCGGGTCAAGGATCTGATCATCAAGGGCGGACGCAATGTGGCGCCGCAGGAGGTGGAAGCGGCGGCGTCGGAGGTGGCGGGGGTGCGCCGGGGATGTGTGGCCTCCTTCGGGGTGGAGGACGCGGCCACGGGGACCGAACGCGTGGTGGTGGTGGCGGAGACGCGGGCGACGGGAAGGGAAGAGAGGCAGCGGATCGAAGCCGAGATCGTCCGGACGGTGGAGGCGGCGGTGGGGATGCCGCCCGACGCGGTCCAGTTGGTATCACCACAGACTATTCCTAAGACCTCCAGCGGCAAGATCCGGCGGCAGGAGACCAAGGCGCTGTACCGGAGCGGAAAGCTGGAGGCGCGCAAGCGTCCGCCGTGGCTGCAATTGGCGCGGCTGGGCGCCGGAAACCTCGGGAACTGGGTGGCGCTGGGGGCGCGCCGGGCCGGTTGGGTCGGGCGGCAGTGGTGGGATGAGGCCCTGCTGGCGGCCGCCTGCGCCGCGGCCGGCCTCGGGGCCCGGGTGGCGCCGGTGCGGGCGATGCGGGGAAGCGTCCTGGGATGGCTGGCCCGCCCATACCTATGGCTGAGCAGACATCAAATAGAGGTAAAGGGCTCGGCGCGGGGTCCGGCCGTGCTGGTGGCGAACCGGGCGGGGCGCCTGGACCCGGTGGTGCTGGCGGCGGCGATGCGGGGGCCGGTGTGGTTCGCCGATCCGGCGGCCCTGGCGGGACTGCCGTCGCTGGCGGCGGACTTGCTCGGCCCCCTGGTGGCGGCGCCCGTCTACGGGCCGCGGGCCAAGCACGCTATACGGCGGGTCCTCGAGCAGGGGTATGCGGTGGTGGTGTTCCCGGAGAGTCCCATCGGGGAGTCAGCGAGGCGAAGCCGGTTCCGGCTGGATGCGTTTCATGCGGCCGTGGATACGGGGACGCCGGTGTATCCGGTGGCCGTGTCGGGCACGGGCCATATCCTGGAGTCGGCCCGGCATCCGGCGTTGCGGAAGAAGGTCCGGGTCATCTTTGGCGAACCGCTGGCGCCGGAAGGGACGGACCAGCGGGAGATGGTGCGGTTGCGGGAGCAGGTGCGGGTGCGGATTGCCGGGCTGTGCGAATAGGAGCCCAGCTTTGTTCTCACCGCCGAGGACGCCGGAACGCAGAGTAATTCTTTTTTTCCTCTGCGTTCCCGGCGTCCTCTGCGGTGAAATAACTGTTATGCCCAACCTTGATTTTCCCTTGCTGGCCCGGCTGGTGTTCTGCTTCCTGCTGGGATCGATCCCGTTTGCCGTGGTGGCCATGGCCGGGACGGGCATCGATATCCGCAAAGTGGGGAGCGGGAATCCGGGATTCAATAATGTCCTGCGCGTAAGCAAGACGCGGGCGATCCTGACGCTGATCGGGGATATGGGCAAGGGGATCCTGGCGGTGTGGCTGTGCCTGCGGCCGGGGGACCCGGTCCTGCTGGGGTGGGTATACGGGTTCGTCACCGTGCTGGGGCATTGTTACACGCCGTGGCTGGCGTTCAACGGGGGGAAGGGAGTGGCGACGTCGGGTGGTGTGATGCTGATGCTGTATCCGCAATGGGCATTGGTGGCGCTGGCGTTCTTTGCAGTGGTGCGGATCGGGGGGAGCCGGCGGAAGTGGAAGGAGGCCGGGGCCCTCGCGTCCATCGCAACCTGGGTGTTGTTCTCGGGACTGCTGCTGGCGTTGGCGGGATGGCGGGAGGCGGGGGTGGCGGCGCTGATGACGTTGTTCCTGACCTGGCGGCACCAGCAGAACTTCCGGAACCTGCGACGATCATGACCCGAGTCGCCTTTTACGACCTCGACGGCACCCTGATCTCGGGGAACGTGGTGACGCGCTACGCGTTCCTGGCGAAAAACCATCCTTCGCGGGTGAGGGCGGCGCTGAAGTACGCCAAGCTGCTGGCCAGTGTGCCGCTGCTGATCGGGCTGGACCTGTACTCGCGGCGGCTCTTCAACGAGGTGTTCTATCGCGAGTACCGGGGATTGGAAAAGGCATGGCTGGCGTCGATGGCGGAGCGTGTCTTCGAGCAGGAAGTGCGTCCGAAGATTTATCCGGGCGCGAAGGGGCTGGTGGACGCGGATCGGGCGGCGGGGTACCAGGTGGTCCTGGTGACCGGGGCGCTGGACTTCGACCTGCCGCCGGTGGTGCGGCATTTTGGATTTGACCACGTGATCTCGAACCGGCTGGTGTTCGCGGACGGCCGGGCCACAGGGGCCGTGGAGCCGCCGCTGCTCGCCGGGCAGGAAAAGCAGGAAGCGCTGCGGCGGTTCTGTCGTGACTATAATGTGGACACGGGGCAATCGAAGGCTTACTCCGACAGCTACTCGGATTTGCCGATGTTGGAGTCGGTCGGATGGCCCGCGGCGGCGAACCCGGACCGGCACCTGCGACGGGTGGCTCGGGCACGGGGGTGGCCGATATTGGATTTGAAGAAGGCCGAACATGGCAACACAAGTTGAGCCGATTCCAGACGCGGTAAGCCTGGACGTGGATCCCGCGCCGAACGCGGTAGGGCGGCAGGCCCTGGTGTCGCACCAGGACTGTGTCGTGGAGCTGGAGGCGAACGCGGCGCCGCGGCTGCTGTGGTACGGCGAAGACCTGTGGGACGTGAAGATGCCGGCGGGGACACGGGAGATTTACCCCAAGCCAACCATCCCGGGGCTGAAGGACCGGGAGGGGGCCGTCCGCTATGCTCTGGAGCACCCGGAAGGGTCCGAGCCGCTGACCGCGCTGCTGCGTCCCGGGATGCGGGTGACTATCGCCATCGACGATATCTCGCTGCCCCTGCCCAAGATGTCCCGGCCGGACGTGCGGGAGACCATGCTGAACGTGGTGCTGGACTTGCTGGCGAGCAAGGGCGTGGAGGACGTCCACATCGTCATCGCCACGTCCTTTCACCGGCGGATGGCGCCTGGCGAGATCAAGCACGCGGTGGGGTCCCGGATTTTTGAAGCGTATTACCCCGACCGCCTCTACAACCACGACGGGGAAAAGCCGGGTGGGATGGTGGAGCTGGGCGTCACCGACCGCGGCGAGCGGGTGCGGATCAGCCGGCGGGCGGCGGAGTCGGACCTGCTGATCTACTGCAACATCAACCTGGTTCCCATGGATGGCGGCCACAAGTCGATCAGCGTAGGGCTGTGCGACTACCCGACGCTCCAGGCCCACCATACGCCGCAGACCATCCGCGAGTGCGATTCCTACTTCGATCACAAGCGGTCGGCGCTGACCCACTCCTGCAACCGGATCGGGGCGGTACTGGAGCGACACATCAAGTGCTTCCACGTCGAGACGGTGCTGAACAATCGCATGTTCGATCCCAACATGGCGTTCTTCGTCAAGAACGAAGACCGCTGGAGTGCGCTGGATAAGGTGTCGTTCCGGGTGGCGCAGCGGGGTTTGCGGGCGCTGCCGCGGGGGGCGAAGCGGAAGGTCCTGTTCGCGATTCCGGCGCCGTACGAGCTGATCGCAGCCCACGCCGGCTCCACCGACCCGTGCCACAACAAGAGCCTGGCCTACTGCTACGCGCAGTACGCCGTGCCGGTGGAAGGGCAGTCGGACGTCGTGGTCTACGGCATCCCGTTCATCTCGCCCTACAATGTGAACTCGATATTGAATCCGCTGCTGGTGCGGGTACTGGCCTTGGGGTATTTCCACAACATGTACCGCCACCGGCCCATCGTGAAGAAGAACGGGGTCATGATTCTGACGCACCCGCTGTACGACGAGTTCGACCCGCGGCATCATCCCTCCTACATCGAGTTCTTCCACCGGGTGCTGCCGGAGACGCGGGACTCCTTCGTCTTGCAGGAGAAGTACGAGGCCGAGTTTGCGCGCCATCCGGAGTACATCAAGATGTACCGGGAAGGGAACGCCTATCACGGAGTACATCCGTTCTATATGTGGTACTGGGGACAGAACGGGCAGGACCACTTGGGGAAGATCATCGTGGTCGGGGCGGAGAGCCGGGAGGCGGCGCGGATCCTGGGATGGGACTGCGCGTCGACGATGGACGAGGCGCTGGAGATGGCGCAGTCGCACCTGGGGCGGCGACCGAATATCACGCTGATGCATATCCCGCCGATCGGGATGGTGGACGTTTTGTGACCAGCGTCCTGGTGACGGGGGCGACCGGCTTCCTGGGTAAACATCTGGTGGCTTTGCTGCGGCCCGAGGCGCGGCTGCGGCTGCTCTGCCGAGGCGCCTCGCCGTGGGACGGCGACGCCGGGGTGGAGGTGGTGCGGGGCGACATCGAGGACCGCGCCGCCGTGCGACGGGCGATGGAGGGAGTAGAGCAGGTTTACCACCTGGCCGGGGCGGTGTCGCGCGACCCGCGGGACGCGGAAAAGCTGTACCGGATCCACGTGGAGGGCACGCGAAACGTGTGCGAAGCGGCGGTGGAAACGGGTCCCCGTAAGCTGGTGGTGGTGTCGTCGTCGGGAACCATTGCGGTGGGGCCGCGGCCGGTGGAGTACGATGAGACGTGCGGATATAAGAACGATGTGGTCGGGGAGTGGCCCTATTATTTGAGCAAGATCTTCGCCGAGAAGCTGGCGTTCTGGTACGCCGGCCAACGGCAGTTACCGATAGTAGTAGTAAACCCCAGCCTGCTATTGGGACCGGGGGACGAGCGGAGATCGTCCACCGGAGACGTGGCGCTGTTCCTGGACGGCCAGATCCTGGCGTTGCCGCTGGGCGGGTTGAACTTCGTAGACGCGCGGGATGCGGCGGCGGGGCTGGTGGCGGCCATGGAGAAGGGGAGATGCGGGGAGCGATATCTATTGGGAGGACCCAACTGGACGTTCCGGGAGATGATCCAGGTCACGGCGAAGCTGGCGGGGCGGCGGGCGCCGTCCAGGCAGATGCCGGTGGAGGCGTCCGTGTGGGGGGCGCGGGCCTTGCGGGTGCTCTATCGGGTGGCCGGCCAGGAGTACCGGCTGGATGATGCTTCCATCCGGATGTCGGCTATGTTTTGGTACTGCAATACAGAGAAGGCCCGCACGGAGTTGGGGTTTCTGACTCGGGATCCGGAGGCGACGCTGCGGGCGACGATCGACGACCTGCGCGGCAAGCCATGAGAACCGCTGTCGTCGTGAATCCACGGTCGGCAGGGGGGAGGACGGGCCGGCGGTGGGCGGCGATAGGGGAGAAACTCCGGGCGCGGCTGGGACCTCTGGAGGTCCGGTTTACGGAGCGGCCGGGGCATGCGACGGATCTGGCGCGGGAACTGCTCGAGCGCGGATTTGACCGGATCATTGCCGCCGGCGGGGATGGGACGATCAACGAGGTTGCGAACGGGATGGTGGAGGGGGCTGGGGAGGCTGCTTTGGGGATCCTGCCCCTGGGGACGGGAGGAGATTTCCGCCGCACCCTGGGAGTGCCGCCGGGGCTGGAGGCGGCAATTGAGACCCTGGCGGGGGCGGTGGCGCGGCGGATCGATCTCGGAAAGGCCGTGTTTCAGGGAAAGGACGGCGGGCAGCAGACTCGGTATTTTGTCAACCTAGTCAGTTTTGGGATGGGCGGCGAGGTCGCATCGCGGGCGAAAAACGTCCTGTCGCCCCTGGGGGGGACGGCGGCGTTCTTGTGGGCTACCTTGGTGTCCTTCTTTGTATTCGAGCGCAAGCCGGTGCGGCTGCGGGTGGATGGGGACGCGGGTCGTCTTTGGGAGATCTACAACATTGCCGTGGGGAATGGGCGGTTTCATGGGGGTGGAATGCAGGCCTGTCCGACGGCGGATTTGGCGGACGGGATACTGGAAGTAACGGTGATCGAGCACCTGCGGCGCTGGGAGGCGATCAAGGATCTTCCCGTATTGTATTCAGACAACGTATATCTGCATCCTAAGGTATCCCATCTGCGGGGCAGGCGCGTGGTGGCGGAGTCGGAGGAGGAGGTGCGGATCGAGATGGATGGCGAGCCGTTAGGGACCCTGCCGCTGGAGATCACGGTGGCGCCGGGGGCGTTGACGGTGCTGGCGCCGGGCGGGTGCGCCGAACCGCGACCGTAAGGAGCGGTTTCCGTGATTTTCTGAACCCTCCGCTCTCTCACGGTCGCGGTTCAGGGGGAGCTGAGGATGAGTTGGCCGGGGTAGCCCTCGATGGGATGGAGCTCGTTGCGCGAGAAGCCGGAGGCGCGGAACATCGCATCGTATTCCTGGAAGGTATAGGCATCCCCGGAGGCGGTAGTGGCCAGCATGATGAGGCTGAACGCGGCGGCAGGGGGCGGGCTGACGCGGTCCTCGTTGGGGACAAACTCCAGCGTGACGGCGCGGCCGCTGGGGCCGAGGGCGCTCCGGACCTTGGTCATCAGCTTCCGGCAGGTGGCCGGGTCGAAGTGGTGGAAAAAGTTGGTGAGCAGGGCCAGGTCGTAGCCGGACCCGAAGTCCACTTCGAAAGCGCTGCCGGGGAGCGTGTGATAGCGGCCGTCGATGCCGGCGGCCCGGGCGTTCTCGCGGGCCAGGGCGAGCACCGGGGCCCAGTCCACGGCGACGACCTCCGTCTGCGGATTGTCGCGGGCCAGCGTAATGCCGAACATCCCATGTCCGGCGGCGATGTCCAGAACCTTCCTGGGGCCGCCGGCCGGGGCGTTCACGAGCCGGGCGATGGCCTGGGCGGCGGGGTGGATGATGGGAACCATGGAGCGGGCGAATTCCACCCAGATAGGGTGCTCGCGGGACATGGTGCCCTCGGAGTTGACGGCCGTGCCACCCTGGCGCACCGCGGCGGTGAGTTGCTCGAAGCACTCCATCATCAGGGGGCTGTTCAAAAAGCGGACCGAGTCGGCCAGCGACGCCGGGGAGCGGCGGTCGAGGAAGACGGCGGAGTCGGGGGTGAGGCTGTAGATCCGGTTGTCCTTCGCCAGCAGGCGGCCGATGACCAGGAAGTCGCAGAGGATGCGAAGGCCACGCTCGGCGGCGCCGGTGCGGCGGGCCAGTGCGGCGGAGGTGTTGTCGCCCTCCCCGATGGCAGTAAACAGATCCAGCTCCACGGCGGTCTTGAGCGCAGCCGTGCTCTGATAGGCGTTGATGGTGGACCAAATGAGCTCGGGAGTGGGTGTGGGCATAGAGTTTTGGTACGAAATATCGTACCATACTAGGGTGAAGCGCCCAGCGAGGTCTCGCGCGATCCTGACAGCCAGTCAGGCCCGCTCCAGGCTGTACGGCCTCTTGGAGCAGGCGTCCTGTCATGAGCCGATCCTCATCACTGGTAAGAGGGCTAACGCAGTCTTGATCTCGGAGGACGATTGGCACGCCGTCCAGGAGACGCTGTACCTGCTGTCGGTTCCCGGCATGCGCGAATCGATTCGCAAGGGTCTCAAGACGCCACTGTCGGGGTGCTCGACCGAGCTGGAGTGGTGAGCTGGCGGCTGGCATTTACCAAGCAGGCGGAGAAAGACGCCAAGAAGGTGGCGCGCGCGAGCCTGCGTCCCAAGGCTGAGGAACTGCTGGCGATCCCCCGAGAGAACCCGTACCAGACTCCACCTTGCTACGAGAAGCTGGTGGGAGACTTGGCCGGAGCTTACTCGAGGCGCATCAATATACAACACCGCCTGGTGTACGAGATCCTGCCCGAAGAGAAGACCGTAAAGGTGATCCGGCTGTGGACGCATTACGATTAATTGATATGAACCCGCTTCTCAGCATCGACTACCGTATTCCCTTTGACCAGATCCGGGCCGAGCACGTCGAGCCGGCCGTGGCGGAGCTGCTGGGCCAGGCGCAGGGCCGGGTGGACGCCATCGCCGGCAGCGTGGAGCCCCGGACGTTCGCCAACACCATGCTGGCGCTCGAGGATTCGTCCCTGGGGTTGGAATATGCCATGGCCGTGGTGCGGCATCTGGAGAGCGTGGCCACGTATCCGGAGCTGCGCGCGGCGCACAACGCCGTACAGGGGCCGGTGAGCGCGTTCTACTCGAGCCTCCCGCTCCACGAGGGACTGTGGAACGCGATTCAGGCGCTGGCGAGGACCGCGGAAGGCGTCGCGCTGGCCGGGGTGCGGCGCCGGCTGCTGACCAAAACGATGGACTCGTTCCGGCGGCATGGAGCGGAGCTCGATCCGGCGGGGAAGGCGCGGGTGAAAGAAATCGACGTGGAGCTGGCGCAGGCCACCACCAAGTTTTCCGAGAACGTGCTGGACGCGACCAACGCCTTCGACCTTGTGATCCCCGGCGAGAAACAGTTGGCGGGACTGCCGCCCACGGCGGTGGCGGCGGCGCGCCAGAGCGCGGAGTCGAAGGGCTTGGCGGGATGGCGGTTTACGCTGCAGGCGCCCAGCTATATACCCCTGATGACGTATTTGGACGACGGCGGGATCCGCGAGCGCCTGTATCGGGTGTACGCCACGCGGGCGGCGGCGGGGACCTGGGATAACCGGCCGCTGCTGGTTCGCATCCTGGAGCTGCGGCGGGAGAAGGCGCGTCTGCTCGGGTATCGGGACTTCGCGGACCTCGTCCTGGAGGACCGCATGGCCCATTCGGGCGCGCGGGCGCAGGAATTTCTGGAGGCTCTGCGCGGCCAGACCGAGGCCCGTTTCGCGCAGGAAAATCACGAGCTGGAGGCCTTCGCCGGACGCCGGCTCCAGCCCTGGGACGTCGCCTACTACGCGGAAAAGCAGCGGGCCTCTATGTATGACTTCGACGAGGAGGCGTTGCGCCCGTATTTCCCGATGGAACGGGTGGTGGCGGGGATGTTCGAGATCGCCGGCCAGCTGTTCGGTATCCGGTTGGAGGAACAGACCGGCCTGCCGGCGTGGGACCCGCACGTTAAGTATTACTGCATCTATGACGAGCGGGAGGGGGGGCTGCTGGGGTCCTTCTACGCCGATTGGTATCCGCGGGAGAACAAGCGCGGGGGCGCGTGGATGGAGTCGCTTCGCACGGGAGACGGCGCCGAGCCGCACCTGGGGGTGATCTGTGGGAACCTCACCCCGCCGGTAAGGGACCAGCCGGCCCTGCTGACGCACCGGGAAGTCGAGACGATTTTCCACGAGTTTGGGCACTTGCTGCACCACTGTCTGAGCCGGGTGGAGATCCGGAGCCTGGCCGGGACCAACGTAGCCTGGGATTTCGTCGAGCTGCCTTCGCAGATCATGGAGAACTGGTGCTGGGAGCGGGTGGCGTTGGACCGGTTCGCTCGCCACTGGGAGTCGGGCCGGCCGATTCCCGAGGACTTGTTCCAAAAAATGAAGCGGGCCAAAACGTTCCGGGCGGCCAACTTCCAGATGCGCCAGCTCGGGTTTGGATTTGTCGACCTGGCGCTCCACCGGGAGTATGCGCCGGAGCGCGACGGCGACGTGGTCGCATACAGCCGCCGCGTCGTGCAGCAGTTCTCGCCGGCGCCGCTGCCCGAGGATCACGCCATGATCGCGTCGTTCACGCACCTGTTCTCCAGCCCGGTGGCGTACGCCTCTGGATATTATTCCTACAAATGGGCCGAGGTGCTCGACGCCGACGCCTACAGCCGGTTCCGGGACGGCGGGGTGCTGAGCCGCGAGGTGGGACGGGAGTTTCGGGAGCGGATTCTGGCGCGCGGGGACAGCGAGGATCCGGCGGAGCTGTACCGCAGCTTCATGGGGCGGGACCCGGATCCGGGGGCGCTGTTGGTGCGGTTGGGTCTGGTATCCTGACTCTATATGTATCTCAAGATTCTGGGCCATCCGATCTTTGTGAACCTGGGCTACCACATGCCCATGGTTGTCGACCTCTCGCACCCGCTCATCATGCTCACCGGGGAAAATGGATCGGGGAAGTCCACGCTGCTGCATTCGATTTACTATGCGTTGAAGGGGGAGCAGATCGAGGGGTACGCGTATAAGCTGGAGGCGGAGAAGGCCCCGGTTCAGAGCGTGTTTCTGTTCGACGCCGAGCAGCACAACCCGCGTACCCAGCTCGAGTTGTTCCAGGACAATCCGGCCATGCTGGAGTTCCTGCAGATGGCCAGTCACGGCCAGGTGATGCTGTCGATGTTCAGCCAGAACTTCCCGAGTCTGCCGGAGGGGACCGTCCTGCTGCTGGATGAGCCGGAGATGGCGCTGTCGCAGTCCAACCAGCGCCGGATTCTGAAAATGATGATGGAGTTGGTGCAGCAGAAGGGGTTCCGGGTGGTCACGGCCACGCACTCGCCGATCCTGATCGAGGCTCGGGAAACCTACGTCATCAATCTGGATGAACACATCAACAAGACCGGATTGCGGACCGATTTGGGCGTGGAGGGGGCGAGTACCATTCAGTAGGTACACCGGCGCGCAATTTTACACCGGAGACGTGATCCTGGTTGCTGCCGGCTAAGAGCTAATGGCTAACAGCTTCTTTTCAGATGAGCTCCTTCCAGGTGGTGCGGAACTCCCCGTTCTGGTAATCGCGCCACATGCGCAGCGCCTGCAGGCAAAAGATCGTTGAAACCGGGTTGGCGTGCGGCGTCAGCCTTCCTTGCCGCCGCCCGAACGAGAAGGCCCCATTGGTCTGCTTGTCGGCGGTGAAGAGCTGGAACGCTGGAATACTCTCGGCTTCCCAACTGGCCGCCGGCAGGTCCAGCTCCATGATGCCGATGTAGTCGGCCAGCAGGCGCAGGCGCAGCAGTTGCGCCATCACGTCGGACCGTTCCAGCGCCCGCCGCGTCTCCAGGACCAGCTTCTCCACCTTAGTGATGCCGGCATGCAGGACCTGGGCGCAGTCGAAGCGGCGCTCCAGAAACGGCAGCAGCCCTTCCAGAAAGTAGCAATAGGCGTGGAGGCGGTCGGCCACGCGGTCGGGTTCGGCGGCCCCGGGCAGGAACATTTCGTGCTGGCGCAGACTCCAGTTCAGCAGGCCCTCCGCCACCTTGTAAAACATGCTGGAGCTGGTCGACTCGGCCAGGTCCAGAAAGGCCAGTCCTATCTTGAGCTGATAGATATCCGGCTGGAGCGACCACGCCCCGGACCCGGAGGCAGGCACCCCGCTGGAAAGGTCCAGCAGCGGAAAGAACGACCCGTCCACCCGCGACATCAGGCCCATCAGTGCCGCGCCACAGTGCTCGGCCCGCTCCAGGTACAACGGATCGGTGGTGCTGCTCCAGAGGGCCAGCAGCCCCCGGATGATGATGCCGCAGTCGAAAAAGTACACCTCGTTGCTGGGGGGGAACCCGCTCCGCGCCACCTCGAAGGGAAACAGTCCCAGCCGCGCATTGCCGGTGTCGTAGCACAGAAATTGGCCGGCCCGCAGGGCGTTCGACAGCAACCCCGGCTCCCCCGGAAGCGGCAATCCCAGGTAGCCCTGAATGGAGTAGGCGGTGATTTCGGTCGAGATTTCCCGGTATTGCCCGGCATCCGCCGCGTAGTATCGGGAAACGCCTCCGGATTCTGACTGGATTCCAGAATGCGCCAGCCACGCCAAACCGGCGCGATAGTAGTCCAGCATAGAGAAGTTGACCAGTATACCATCCCTCCCCAAACGCTCCAGCACGCTATACTGATGAGGATGCGCCTCCTTTTTTCGATGCTCACCGTCCTGACGCTGGCTGGCGCCGCGCGCGCGGAAAGCGCCGGGGGCCTCCAATGGACCGCCCCCGCCGGCTGGAAGAGCCAGCCCCAGCGCCCCATGCGGGCCGCCACCTACGCCGTTCCGGCCGCTGCCGGGGATAAGGAAGACGGTGAGGTCGCCGTGTTCTACTTCGGCGCCGGCCAGGGAGGCGGCGTGGACGCCAACCTCCAGCGCTGGGTGTCCCAGTTTGAAACCAGCGCCAAGCCCCAGACGGCCAAGAAGACCATGAACGGCTTGCCCGTAACCACCATCGACCTGTCGGGAACGTACCTGGCTGCGGCCGGCCCCATGTCCCCCACCAAGACCAGTAAGCCCGGCTACCGCCTGCGGGGCGCCATCGTGGAGGGACCCCAGGGAGGGGTCTTCTTCAAGTTTACGGGTCCGGCCAAGACCGTCGCCGCCGGGCAAGCGGCTTTTGACAAGATGCTGGGCGGCATCCGCCGTTAGTACCACGGCTCCCGGACCTTCACCACCTGCCCCGCCCGAACGCTCTCCAGCACCTGCACGACGCCGCCCGGCCACCGCACCTCGATCTTCTCCACCGTCTCGCTCTTCCCGACGCCGAAATGCACCCCGGAGTGGCTCGACGACGCGTAGCCCACGCTGCTCGACATGCGGTTCGTCCCCAGTAGTTAAGCATGCCGCCGTCGAGATCGCCTGCCTTCGCGACTAGTGCCTCAATCCATCCGTCTATGGATTGCCTTCGACCGCGGCTCCGAGGTATCCTTCCAGAGAAGTCAGATGCGAAGTAGTCCACGAACTCACCAAAGCCGGAAGTGAAAAGGATATGCCCGTCGGGCTCATCATAGTCAACGCCGCCTTTCTCGCATTCCTGCTTACTTTCTGGTACGCGGCCTTTCGCTGGTCGTTGGCTGACGCCCGGTCGAGAGGGAAAGCCGCGTGGCCTCTCGCCGTGCTAATGGCGGGCGTGCCGCTGTTAGCTTACGTGGTTCGCATCGCCTTTCGACCGTATGTCCCGCGTTCGCTCGCGATGAGCATAATCTTTGGAGTGCCCCTCCTGGCTTGGGCGGTGTGGCTCTTGATTCGGCCCCCCGTCCAGCGTCCATCGACCGATGCCATTCTGTGCGGCAGCGAGGGGGGCGCTTCGCGTTGGATTCTCATCGTGAACCTGGTGGCCGCGGTCAATTGCATGGCGGGAGGTTGGCTGGGCCAGTTTGTGATCTACCCGTTGTACCTCGCGGTTCCGCCGGCCAGCTTTCCCGCGTACTACAAACAGTACAACGAGGCCATCGTTTTTGCGGTAATCGTTCCCTATGCTTTAGGCTGGGCCCTGTCTGTAGTGTTGATATGGTATCGCCCAAGGATCGTTCCAGCCTGGGCTTGCTGGTCCGCCGTGGGGCTAGCGCTGCTCGGATTTATCGCCTCCTCGATCTTCGAGTTCCCATACAA
This sequence comes from Terriglobia bacterium, assembly GCA_041477815.1. Classification (GTDB taxonomy): domain Bacteria; phylum Acidobacteriota; class Terriglobia; order Bryobacterales; family JACQDG01; genus JBGOUV01. The sequence continues at coordinate 24,958 of JBGOUV010000018.1, forward strand.
CCAGGATCTCATCGAGCACGGCTATAGTGCCGTAGCCATCCGCGCGAAGATCACCGGCAACTGGTTTCGTGTTGTCCCTTGGACACTTGAGGTAGCGTTGCTCGCGTGGATGACGAATCTTAGTATGAGCGCGACGGATCGAAAGGCGAGTCCCGCTGACTGAATGCGGCCAAAAAGATCCATGGCAGTTTTACCAAACCATGCTCTGGATCAATAGCTTAAGGACTTCTCGGCCGAAGGATAAAACTCAGTTTCTTGCCATGGGGCGCTCGGGGAGCCAGATCCTTTCCTGCGAGCCAAGACGCCCTGATGCTCGGAAGGGCCAAGTGCAACTCGGAAGCACTCGACCGCCATCGGCGCCGGGCTAGCATCACTTCTCCGGCTCCCGGACCTTCACCACCTGCCCCGCCCGGACGCTCTCCAGCACCTGCACGACGCCGCTCGGCCACCGCACCTCGATCTTCTCCACGGTCTCGCTCTTCCCCACGCCGAAATGCACCCCGGAGTGACTCGAGGAAGCGTAGCCCACGTTGGTCGACAGGTGATTCCACTGGTTCCCCAGGCGCACGCGCGCCCCGATCCCGTCGCGGTTGCTCTTCGTACCCTCGAGCTGCAGCGCGATCCAGTGGTTCGGCCCAGGGCTGATGTTTTCCCACAACTCGGCCGGCTCGCCGAGGGCCGACACCACCACGTCGAGCTTACCGTCGCCGTTGAAGTCGGCGAACGCCGCGCCCCGGTGCGCCCGCCGCGTGCTAAAACCGGCGTCCGCCACGTCCTCGAAGGTTCCGTTGCCCAGGTTGACGAAGACGCTGTTCGCCTGCCGGTATTGGTGCGGCCCTAGCAGCTCCACGTTATCCATCACATGCGCGTTGGCCGAGAACAGGTCCTTCCAGCCGTCATTGTTGAAATCCACGAAGCCGTTGCTCCAGCCGCTGCGCTGGACGCTGGCGAGCCCGATGCGGCTGGGATAGGTCGCGTCCCGGAAAAACCCCTTCCCCTGATTACGAAACAGCGGAAAGGTTTCACCCACCAGCGCCGTCACGCTGAGGTCGGGCCGCCCGTCGTTGTCATAGTCGCGGAAATCGGACCCCATGCCCGACACCGCCTTGCCGTCATCCGTCAGCGCCACACCCGCCGCGAGCGCTACTTCCTCGAAGGTCCCATTCCCGCGGTTGTGAAACAGAAAGTTCGGGACCGTGTCGTTGGCCACGAACACATCGACGAAACCATCCTGATCGTAATCCGCAAACGCCACGCTCATGCCCTTGCCGGCATATCGCCGGAGGCCCGCCCTCTCTGAGACGTCCTCGAACGTCCCGTCCCCGCGATTCCGGTAAAGGGTGTTGGGCAGCCCCGCAAAGTGCTGCGGGTGGCAGTAGACGCGCAGCCGTCCTGTTGGGTCCGCGCAGTAGCGGTCCGACCATTGCAGGTAATTCACCACGAACAGGTCGAGCCGCCCGTCGTTGTCGTAGTCGAACCAGCCGGCGCCGACCGACCACAGGCCGCTCCGGATTCCGGCCCGGGCGGTAACGTCCTCAAACTTCCCGTTGCCCAGGTTGTGATATAAAAGGTTGCGGTTCACCCCGGCCACGAACAGGTCCACGTGGCCGTCGTTGTCGTAGTCCCCCGCCGCCACCCCGATCGAGTAGCCCGCCCCCTCCACGCCCGCCTCGGCCGTCACGTCGGTGAACCGCATCCCGCCGTCATTGCGATAGAGCCGGTTAAAGTATTTCGGTGTCTCTTTCTCCAGCGACGGAATCGCCGCCCCGTTGGTGAAGTAAATGTCCGGCCGCCCATCGTTATTGTAGTCCAGCGTCGCCACTCCCCCAGCCATAGTCTCAATCAGGTTCTTCTCCGGCGTAGGATGATTCTCCACCACAAACCGCACCCCGGCCTTCTCCGCCACCTCCCGAAATTTGATGACCATGTGGGGCGACGCCCCCGCGTCGCGGCCGGCCCCCCGGCCGGACGAAGCTTTTGTCCCCACCCCCGCCCGCACCACCTCCAGCAGCCTTTGCGCCGGTTCAAAATCCCTGGACGCCACCAGATCCCTCTCCGCCTCCGCCCTCCTTCCCAGCTCCAGATAAGCCCGGGCCCGGTGATACAGCGCCTCCCCCGACCCCACCCGCCCCAGCCGTTCTACCGCTTCCCGCGCCCGCCCCAGCTTCAACAACAGCACCCCGGCGTTGACGTCCGCCTCCGCAAATCCCCGCGCCGCTCCATACGCCCGCAGCGCCTCCTCGTTCCGGTTCTGCTCGGCCAGGATCAGCCCGACCAGGTTGTACGCTCTCCCCGCCTCTCCCCCCAGCTGGATGGAGAGCCGCGCGTCCTGCTCCCCCTCGCGAAATTTCTTCAGCACGTACTCCACGCGCGCCAGATAAAACCGCCCTTCCGCATGCTCAGGCCGCAGCCTGGCCGCCTCCTGCAGCACCATTTCCGCCTTGCCGATCTCCCCCGCCTGCTGGTAGCACAGGCCCAGCAGCAGCCGGGAAGGGAAGTCCGCCGGATGCCCGGCCACATGCTCCACCAGCGCCCGGGCGGCCTCGGCGAATCTCTTCTCCTTATACAGGGCCGTGACCACCTCCGGAGGCCCTTGTAACGCCGCCACCAATAATAGAGTTGCCAATTTCACCGCTTGACTTCCACTCCGCCGCCTCTCATACTGTACCCAAATTCATTAATGGAGGGGCTTATGAAGCGAGCTTTGCTGTACCTGATTACCCTGCTGTCTCTTTCTGTCTTCCTGCTGGCCCAGGCCGACCGCGGCACCATCACCGGCCTGGTCACCGACCCCAGCGGCGCCAGTGTCCCCGGCGCGACCCTCGCCCTGCAACACACGGGGACTAACCTGGAGGTCACCACCACGGCCGGCTCCTCGGGAAACTATTCGCTGTCCAACCTTACGGTGGGCGTCTATAAGATGACGGTCGGCGCCCCCGGCTTCCGCACCTACGTGCGCCCCGAGGTCCAGGTCACCGTTAACCAGACCATCCGCCTGGACATCGTGATGGAGGTCGGCGATGTGAGCCAGACCGTCAACGTCACCGGCGAGATCCCCCTCATCTCCACCGAATCCACCGACGTCGGCACCACCATCAACAGTAAGCAGTTTCTGCAGTTGCCGCTGACGCTCGGCGGTGGCATCCGCAACCCCTCCAGCTTCATTCTGCTTTCTCCCGGCGTCAACCCCGGCAGCACCTGGGAAAAACACATCGGCGGCGGGTCGTCGTTTACCGACATGGTCTACTACGACGGCATCGCCCTGAGCCGTGGCGACCTCTCCAACGACGGCGAGGTCAATCCATCCGTGGACGCTGTAGGCGAGTTCAAGCTGGTAAGCAATACTTACTCCGCCGAATACGCCCACGCCATGAACGGCGTCACCACGTTCACGATGAAGAGCGGCACCAACGACCTGCACGGCAGCGCCTGGTACTTCTGGCACGACGAGCACGTCGTGGCGCGCGGCTTCTTTTCCCCGGCCAAGGCTGCGGATAAGCAGAACGAGTGGGGCTGGACGGCCGGCGGGCCTATTGTGCTGCCCAAGCTTTACAACGGCAGGAACCGCTCCTTCTTTTTCTTCTCGATGGACCAGTTCTACCGGCGCGGCGGGCAGTTCCCCTCACTGGTGACCGTACCCACCTCGCGTATGCTGACCGGCGACTTCGGTGAATGGCCCGACCCCCTTTACGACCCGGCGACCACCGCGGCCTCCGGCGCCACCTTCACGCGCACCGGATTCCAGAACAATATTGTTCCGCAAAGCCGTTGGAGCACGGTGTCCTCCACCATGGTTGGGTTCCACCCGCAGCCGCAGTTTCCGGGCATTTCGGCCAATTACCTCGCCCCGCTGACCAGCCCCATGGTGGATCAGCGTCACAGCGGTTTCAAGCTCGATCACCAGATCAGCGCCAAGCACCGCCTGAGTGGCATGTTCAACTACACCGACCGGCCGTCGGTCAAGGCCGGCAATGCCGGCGTGCAGCCCGGCTGGCCGCTGGAGGGCCGGCCCCTCGGCACCCACAACTACCAGGTAGTCACCACCCGCGTCATCTCCGTGAACTACGACCAGACCTGGACCCCCACCGTCTTGAATCACGTCGGGCTCGGCTTTGGCCGCTTTCGCAACCCCAACTTCAGCGAGAACTTCAATCAGGGCTGGATGCAACCCAATTGCGGCAAGCTCAAGTTGTGCGGGTTGCAGTTCGACCTGTTCCCCATCGTGACTTTTGCCCAAGGCTACACCCCCTTCGGCAACAGCACGGCCTCGGACAATTATTTCAATACCTATACCTTCCTTGATACCATGAGCGTGGTGCGGGGCAAGCATTCCCTCAAGCTTGGTTTTGAGACCCAGCAGCACCAGGACACGTTCCGCAACTTCGGGAATGGCGCCGGCACCTTCAACTTCAGCCAGCTCGAGACCGGTCTTCCGGGCGTGTCCCGGTCCGGACACTCCTGGGCCAGCTTCCTGCTGGGCAACGTCGACAGCGCCAGCGCCTATTTCAAGTCCACGGACCCCGAACGGCGCTACAACTATTACGGCTTCTTCATCGACGATACTTGGAAGCTTACTCCCAAGCTCACGCTCAACGCCGGCCTGCGCTACGAGATCAACACCACCATCTTCGATCGCGGCCAGCGCCTCTCCTATATGGATCCAGGTAAGCCCAACCCGGGGGCAGGCAACCTGCCGGGCGCCTACGTATTCGCGGCCAAGGGCGATTTTTCGAGCATCACGGATCCGAACTATCGCGGCTTTGCTCCCCGCCTGGGACTCGCCTACTCGGTGAATAACAAGACCGTGGTCCGGGCCGGCGCCGGAATCTACTACGCCGTCTACATCGGCCAGGGCGTGGGCACACCGGCCGATGGCTATGCGGCCACGGCCAGCTTCAGCAGCGGCAACAACGGCATTAACCCGGCGTTTCAGTGGGACGCCGGGTTCCCTCAGAATTTCAAACGTCCGCCGACGATCGAGCCTACCGTCCAGAACGGGCAAGGCGCCAGCGCGTCGTTGCGCCAGGCCGGCAGCGCGATTCCCTACTCCCAGCAGTGGAACTTCGTCATTGAGCACCAGTTCAGCAACTCCCTGTCGGTCAGCACTGCCTATGTCGGCAACAAGAGCACTCACGTGCGCGACCCGGACATCAATCTGAATCAGTTGCCGCCGTCGCTTCTTGGCAGGGGCTCTCTGTTGCAGCAGAATATCAATTCGCCCGCCGCGCAGGCCGCCGGCTTGCGAGAACCGTTCCCCGGGTTCGCTGCGCTGTACGGCACCCGGGCCACGGTAGCGCAGGCGCTGCGGCCCTACCCGCAGTATACCGGCGTTGGCATTCTCGGCAACCCCTTCGGCAATTCCAGCTACCACTCCTTCCAGTTGAAGGTGGACAAACGCTTCTCTCGCGGCCTGAACGGCACCATCGCCTACACGGCGTCCAAGATGCTCGCCGACGCCCGGATGTACACGGCCGACAACGTCGTCAACTTCCGCCAGGATGCCTACCTCCGGGAGAAGTCCCTCTACCCCACGGATCAGTCCCAAGTCCTGACGGCCAGCTATTATTACGAGCTGCCGGTCGGGCGCAACAAGCCGTTCCTGTCGAGCCTGAGCGGCGTCGGGAACAAGGTCCTCGGCGGGTGGATCATCAGCGGCGTGCACAGTTACGCCCGCGGCTACCCCCTGGCCGTAACCGCCCCCAACACCCTGCCCATCTTCAACCCCTCGCTGCGGCCCGACCTCACCGGGGCCCCGATCCGCGCCTCCCAGGGACCCGGCCAGTTTGACCCCAACCGCGACCGCTGGCTGGACCCGGCCGCCTTCAAGCAGCCGGCGCCGTTCACGTTCGGCAACGCACCGCCGTATCTGAGCGTCCGGCAGCCCTCCATCCTGAATGAGAATTTCGCTCTCCTGAAGGATACGAACATTACCGAGCGCATCGTTCATGAGTTTCGTTTCGAGGTATCGAATCCGATGAACCGCGTCATCTTCGCGGCCCCGAATCGGGACATCAGCTCGCCGAACTTCGGCAAGATTACCGGCGTCAATGGCAGCCCGCGCGTGCTGCAGTTCGGCATGAAGCTATTATGGTGAGGTGATCGGCGCAGCGCTTCTGGCCCTGGCGGCACATCCTTGCCTCGCCTGCCACCCCAAGGAGGTGGCCGGCTACGCGCAATCCGGAATGGCCCGTTCCCTGGCCCGTCCGGCGGACCAGCCGGGCGGAAGCTTCACGCATGCGCTCTCCGGCAGCAGGTTCCGCATCCGTCGAGACGCCGCCGGCCTGAGCATGCGGCTCGACCGCGCCGGGCTGACCGCGGAATACCCGGTGGCCTTCGGCATCGGCTCGGGAGCGCAGGGGCGCAGCTATGTAGTCCAAATTGGCGCCTACCTGTTTCAGGCGCCGGCTTCCTATTATGCGAGCCGCCGGGCTTGGGACGTCTCCCCCGGCTACGAGCGCGACCCCGCCCCGGACTTCGACCGGCCCATCACGCCCGAATGCCTCTTCTGCCACGCCAACCGGACCCGCCCGCTCGCCGCCGAGCCCATCTCCTGCGAGCGTTGTCACGGCCCCGCCGAAACCCACTTGGCACGTCCGGTTAAGAGCAATATCATTAACCCCGTCTGGCTTTCTCCGCGCGCCCGCGATAGCGTTTGCGAGCAATGCCACCTCGCCGGCGAGGCGCGGGTGCTTAATCCGGGCCGGACGTTCCAGGACTTCACGCCCGGCCGCGAGCTCGAGGCAGTCTTCTCGGTTTACCGCAAACCGGCCGGCGACGATTTCAAGGTGGTGAGCCAGGCCGAGCAGCTCGCCCTGAGCCGCTGCGCGCGCCAGAGCAGCGGACGTATGTGGTGCGGCTCCTGCCACCATCCCCACGAGCAGCCGGTGAACTATCGTCAGCGCTGCCTGGCTTGCCACGGCCAGAGTCTGCTCGTGAAGCATCCGGCGCCGGCGGACGACTGCATCGGCTGCCACCTGCCCCGCCATCCCTCCAGCGACATCGCCCACACGTCGTTTTCCGATCACCGTATTCTGCGCCGCCCGCAAATTGCCGTCCAGCCGGCCCCCCCGCAACTGCTCGCCTGGCGCGAGCCGCCCCCCACGCTGGCCCGCCGCAACCTGGGTCTCGCTTACATTAGCGTGGGCGAACGGGACCAGGCGGCCCCCCTGCTCAATGAGGGCTTCCGGCTGCTGGCCGGTCTGGAGGAGGAGTCGGCCCGCGACCCGGACGTGCTCTCCGCCCTGGGCTTGGTGTTGCTCCGGAAGGGCCGCACGGCCGAAGCTCTACGAATGTTCGAACAGGCCGCGCGGGCCGAGCCTTCCGCCCGCAATCTCCTCAATTTGGCCGTGGCTCAGGACCGCGGGGCCGCGATCCGAAACCTGGAGCGCGCCATCGACCTGGATCCCTCGCTCGAACGCGCCTACACATTGCTCGCTGCCAAACAGCCGCAACGGCGGCGCGAGCTGCTGGAGCGCTACCTGCGGTTCAATCCCCAAAGTCTCAGCGCCCGGCGGGCTTTGCAACAGACGCCGCCGGCGCGGTAACGATAAGCGCTGGGGAGCATACTGACTGGTCGCCGGAAGCGGATACAGACTCTTCCGATCGGAGGTCGGCCGGTGCCTTTGGCGCCTGGCCGCGCCCGCCGGTCACCGCGCTCGCGCGCGCGACGGCGTTGGGCGACACCACGGTTCGCATCGAAGACTCGTGGGGCCCGCGGCGCGGCCAAGACTCCCGCCGGCGAACGCGCCCGCGGGTGATTCAGATCGGCCTGAATTTGATCGGGTAGGTCTCAATCATTGGCTTAGAAGATGAACTTCATCCCAAACTGAATCTGCCGGCCCACGGCGGTTCCCTGCGAGAGCTTGCCGAAGTTCGGCTGCCCCACCGAAAGCGAGGTGCTGCTGCCGCTCGCCAGGAAGAAGGTGGGCGTGTTCGTCAAATTGAAGGCCTCCGCCCGGAATTGCAGTCTAATCGTTTCCGTGATGGCGGTGTTCTTGAACAGCGAAAAATCGAAGTTCACCGAACCCGGCCCGCGGCCCACGTGCCGGGCCGAATCCCCGAAGCGTGGAATCAGTGCGCCGGTCACGCTGGGAACCGTTCCCGGCAGCCGAAACGCGGCGGGATTGAAGTACTGGTC
>JBGOUV010000394.1:0-6302 GCA_041477815.1 Terriglobia bacterium
ATCGAACAGACCCTATGCCATTGTGATAGCGGCGGTATTCAGCAAGAACGACAAGGCAGACCCCTCAAGAGGTCATCGCGACTTGTCGGCGACGACTGTGGGAGTACGACCATGCGTGAATCGAAACGGAGGCGATTGGAGGCCAAGGGATGGCGAATCGGTAGCGCACCTGAATTCCTCTGCCTCTCGCCCCAAGAAGTTGCGTTCATCGAAGTGAAGCTCCGTCTGGCGGATTCCCTGCGCCAGCAGCGAGTGCGACGCCATCTGACGCAGGCGCAGGCGGCGAAGTTGCTGAAGTCCAGCCAATCCCGGATCGCCAAGATGGAAGCTGGGGACCCTTCGGTCTCGCTCGATCTGATGATCCGATGTCTCATCGGGCTTGGCGCCTCAGCCGGTGATCTGGCAAGAGCCATCGCCCGGAATAGCCCTGCGAGGGCAGCCTAACGACTCGGGCATCACCCGCCGCCCGGTTATTGGGCGGCCGGGTGCATGCCTTCGTTAGGCCGTTCTCGTGGCCTTGGTACTCCGGGAATCAACCGTACGCATTAGCAGACTGGCAAACGAGATCATCTCAGCCGCCTCGCTGGGATCATTCAGGGCCACATGGCGGTGACTAGTAGGATTCTTGAACAGACCGACAGCGGCAGTAAACAAGTTTACCATCGCGAGCTGTTCGGCTTCCGGCAGGCTCGTGTCGGCCAGTGGGCCAACACCAACCTTGAATGCCTTGGCCATAAGTTTCGTGCCAACTTCGTCAGGCGGGAATTCTCCGGCGGCGCGTACGGCAACCTCTACTTCCTTGAAGGCCTGAAACACAGCCGTGTCGTACTCGCCTCGAATGAAGTTCGACCACACTCTTTCAGCAATAACGGGGTGAAGAGACGCCTTAGGCAGCACGTTTGAGCGACGGAACGCGTCGAAATCCTGACGCGCTCGAAGACGCTGGCCGCGACGCGAAATGAAGTATCCGTACTCCTTCCGAACGAGTAGCCCTTCGCGCTCGAGCCACGACCATGCCTCTCTCAGCGCGTGTTCCACGCGCTCGTCATTCTTGTAGTGACCCATGACGGTCGTTCCCAGGCTCGCGTTAAAGAAGTTCCCAGGGTGTAGGTGGTCCTTGTTTGTTGCGAGATGCTCCAGAAGATAGGGAGCAAGCTCCTCGGGCTCGAGCTGCAGGACCGAGTCGGCTGTCGGCAAAGTGCTGGTGAGCGTCATCGGAAAACGATTTCTACCGGCCTAACTCCTGTTTCTCCCGCCGGGATAACGCGCCTTCCGGCGGGGTAACATGCAATCCCCGTTGGCCAGCCACCCGGCAGCCGCCGTGATTCCCATCACTTCTGCCATCATCCCTCCACCTGGCCTCCGGTGTTATCGCGCCCCACCGGGCGGGATAACGCGCCGCTCTCTTCGCGACGGTCCTCGCAGGCCGGTCCAGCGGACTATATACCGCCCGCCCCGGCTAAGTAGGGGCGTGTAGGTCATCGTCGTTCGTACCTCCGGTCCGCGGGCTGACGAACGAACCCATTGGAACACCGGTCTACCTACCTGTCAACTGATTCCCGACACTGATTTCCGACCAATCTTGTGCGGGAACAAGTTGGGCAATCTCGCCGGAGTTGCGGTGGAAAGCGAACCACATCGTGTTCAAGTCAAACTGCGTAAGACCGGGGGCAGGTTGATAGCAGGCGTTTGGCGCCCCGATCGCTAGCCCGACCGAACAGCAGGTGTAGCAGGGGTCAAAGGAGCACCTGCCAACTGAACCCGAAGCCTTCCAACCGGCCCAGGGTATGAACCCAGCGCCATGGGGAGGTCGGGCCAGCCTATAATGGTCCTATGGGCGACACCTCCGTCTTCTGGCTCCGGGTGACCCTCGCTCTTTACTCCCTGGGCCTGCTGCACGCTCTCCACACCGTCATCCGGCGCCGCCAGAAGCTGTTCCCCCTGGCCCTGGCCAGCTTCGCCGTCGCCGCCGTTTTCCACCTGGTCTCGCTGGTCGAGGAAGGACTGGCCGTGGGACGGTTTCCGGTGGCCAATCTGTATCAGTCCTCCTCTCTGATCGGGCTGCTCATCACGATCGGGTTCCTCCTGGCCTACTGGCGCTACAAATTCGAGAGCCTGGCCGTCTTCGTTTTCCCCATCGTCTTTATCCTTACCTTCATCGCCAGCCTCGGCCATCCCGTCGAGCCGTGGTCGAACCCGGCGCTGCGATCGTCGTGGCTGTTCATTCACGTGGTGCTGGCCCTGCTCGGTTACGCGGCCCTGTTCCTCACCTGTGTGGCGGCCATCATGTACCTGATCCAGGAGCGGGAACTGAAATCCAAGAAGCCGCGGGCCTTCTACTACCGGCTGCCGCCGCTGGGGACGCTGGACGAGTTGAGCTACCGGACCATGGCCGCGGGATTCGTGCTCATCACCCTGGGCCTCATCACCGGCTCGTTCTGGGCCTTCGTCGAGTGGGGGACGAGCTGGGTGGTCGACTCCAAGATCATTCTCGCCTTCGTGACCTGGGGGATCTATCTGGCCATGATTTTCACCCGCTGGACCATCGGATGGCGGGGACGCAAGGCGGCCTATTTCGCCATTGCAGGCTTCGGGTGCGCCGCCCTGACCTGGATTGTCAACAGCGGCGTGCACTCTTTTGTGAAGCGGTAATGAACCTGTTCCTGGTAGGACTGAGCCATAAGACGGCGCCCGTGGAAGTACGGGAGCAGGCGGCGCTGTCGGACGCCGCCCGCGACGCCGCCCTGGCCGCGCTGCTGGCCCATCCGGCCATCTCCGAGGCGATGATCGTCTCCACCTGCAACCGGGTGGAGTTCGCGGTGCGGGGCGAGCCCGACGAGGACGCCATCCAGGCCATCCTCGCCCAGTTGCCCCTGGAACAGGTGGAGCCGTATCTGTACCGTTATGCCCGGCGCGACGCCGTCCGGCACATCTTCCGCGTGGCGTGCAGCCTGGACTCCATGGTCGTCGGCGAGCCGCAGATCCTGGGCCAGGTGAAGGACGCCGTCGCCGCCGCCAAAGCCGCGGGGACGCTGTGCGGCCCGCTCGAGGAGGTCCTCCACCGCGCCTTTCACGTGGCCAAGAAGGTGCGGACCGAGACCGGCATCGGACAGATGGCCGTCTCCATCAGCTTTGTCGCCGTGGAGCTGGCCCGCAAGATCTTCGGCTCCCTGGACGGCCACACCGTCCTGATCATCGGCTCGGGCAAGATGTCGGAGCTGGCCGCGCGTCATTTGCGGCGCGGCGGCGCTCCGGCCGTCTTCGTCACCAATCGTACCTATGAGCGGGCGGTGGAATTGGCTGGACGGTTCGATGGCCGGGCTATCCCGTTCGACGAGTTCCCCGACTTGCTCCCCCACGTCGACATCGTCATCGCCTCCACCGGCGCACCGGGGTACGTCCTGACCCGGGAGCGGATGCAGGCGGTCCTGGGGGCCCGCAAGAACCGCCCCATGTTTCTGATCGATATCGCCGTCCCCCGCGACATCGACCCCGAGATCGACAAGCTGGACAACGTCTTCCTCTACGACATCGACGACCTGCAGCAGGTGGCCGACGCCAACCGCCGCGAGCGCGCCCGCGAGGCCGACCACGCCGAGGCCATCGTCGAAGCCGAGGTGGACCGCACCCTGGCCCGCCTGAAGACCCACGACATCGCCCCCACGATCGTGTCGCTGCAGGCCGAGCTGGAACGCCTGCGCCGCGCCGAGATCGACCGCGTTCGCGGCCGCCTGGGCAACCTTACGCCGCAGCAGCAGGAGGCTGTCGAGGCTCTCACGCGCGGCATCGTGAACAAGATTGCCCACACCCCCATCACCCAGCTCAAGACGCTGGCCAGCCATCCCGACGGCCTCCACATCATCGACGCGATCCGCCGCGTATTCAACCTGAAGGAAATCAAATGAGCCGCGAATGGACGCGAATAGACGCGGATAAAGATGGTGGCTTGGATTCGCGCGCATGATTATCGGCACTCGCGGATCGCAACTCGCGCTGTGGCAGGCCCGGTGGGTCGAGTCCCAGATCGAGGGCGCCGGCCTCCTTATCATTAAGACAAGCGGCGACCGTATCAGCGCGGCCGCGCTTCCCGAGGTGGGCGGCAAAGGGCTGTTCACCAAAGAGATCGAAGAGGCCCTGCTCGACGGGCGGGCCGACGTGGCCGTTCACAGCCTGAAGGACCTGCCCACCGAGATGGACCCTCGCCTGATCATCGCCGCGGTTCCGCGTCGCGAGGATGTGAGAGATGCCCTGGTCGGCCACACGCTGGCCACACTGCCCCGAGGCGCACGTGTGGGCACGGGATCGCCCCGCCGGGCCGCCCAGCTCCGGCATCTGCGGCCGGACCTGGTGGTGGAGAGCATTCGCGGCAACGTCGACACGCGGCTGCGTAAGCTGGACGAGGGCCAGTACGACGCCATCGTTTTGGCCGCCGCCGGGCTGCGGCGTCTGGGGCTTGGTGACCGCATCGCGGAGTACCTCTCGCCCGAGATCATGTGCCCGGCCGTGGGACAAGGAGCCCTGGGGATCCAGTGCCGGGCCGGCGACAGTGAAACCATCCGGCGTCTGGGGGCACTCGACGACGCTGAGGCCCGGGCGGAGGTGGCCGCGGAGCGGGCGCTGCTGGCGGCATTGGGGGGAGGGTGCCGGGTCCCGATCGGGGGGTCGGCGCGGAGGGAGGGAGGTATGCTGCGGCTGACGGCCGTGGTCGCCTCGCCGGATGGGAGGCGAGTGGTGCGGGCGGTGTTGGAGGGAGCTGTTTCCGATCCGGCAGCGCTGGGGCGGGAGGCCGCACGAGACCTCTTGGCTCGGGGTGCGGCGCAAATCTTGGAAGCCGGCCAGGGGGACTCGTGATCCCGCCGGTTATCTTGGTGGGGGCTGGGCCTGGGGACCCTGGGTTGGTGACGGTGCGGGGATTGGAGTGCCTGCGGCGCGCTGACATTATTCTTTACGATCACCTCGCCGCGCCCGCATTGCTTGCCTACGCACGGCCCGACGCCCGGACTATCTATGTTGGCAAGAAGCGCGCCGAGCACGCCCTCACCCAGCAGCAGATCAACGATCTGCTGATCGAACACGCCCGTGCCGGCCGGCGAGTGGTCCGGCTCAAAGGCGGCGACCCTTTCCTGTTCGGACGCGGCGGTGAAGAGGTCGAGGCTTTGGCCGACGCGGGTATTCCTTTTGAGGTTGTTCCCGGAGTTAGTTCGGCCATGGGCGCCGCCGCCTATGCCGGCATCCCTCTCACCCACCGCGAGCATACTTCGGCCGTCACCTTTGTCACCGGCCACGAGCCCGAAAAGATCGACTGGACCCGCGTGGGCGCTTCGGAGACCATCGTCGTCTTCATGGGCCTGGTCACGTGCGGCGAGATCGCCCAACGGCTGATCGCCGCCGGCCGGTCCCCCGACACCCCCGCCGCCGCCATCCGCTGGGCCACGCGCCGCGACCAGCGCACCCTGCACGGCACCTTGGCCGACTTGCCCGGGAAAATCACCCAGGCCGGCCTCAAGCCACCTACCTTAATCGTAATAGGCGAGGTGGTGCGCTTGTCCGCGAAGTTGAACTGGTTCGAGCAGCTTCCCCTGTTTGGCCGGACCGTAGTCGTCACCCGCGCTCGCGAACAGGCCTCCGGCCTAGTCTCCCGCCTGTCTGAACTGGGCGCGCAGGCGATCGAGATCCCCACCATTCAGATCGAACCCGCCGCCGATTACGGCCCCCTGGACGCCGCCCTGGCGCGCCTGGAGAGCTTCGACTGGCTGATCTTCACCAGCGCCAACGGCGTGCACTTCTTCCTGGAACGCCTCGATGCTTCGGCCCGAGACCTCCGCGCCCTGCGCGCCCGAATCTGCGCCATCGGCCCGGCCACCGCCGCCGCTTTGGCCGCCCTGCACCTGAAAGTCGATTTAATACCTCAGGAGTATGTAGCGGAGAGCGTCCTGCAGGCCTTCGAGAAGATCCCCATCGAAGGCGCCCGGATCTTATTGCCGCGCGCCGCCGTGGCCCGCGATCTGATCCCGGCCGAACTGGAGAAGCGCGGCGCCCGGGTCCAGGTGGTGGAGGCCTACCGGACGATCCCCGCCCGGGACGTCCACTGGCCCGCCGACCTGCACCCCGATTGGGTCCTCTTCACGAGCTCCTCCACCGTCGAAAACTTTGTCACCCTGTTCGGCGCCGCGTGTCTGCAAGGCGCCCGCATCGGCTCCATCGGCCCCATCACCTCCGCCACCGCCCGGCGTCTGGGCCTGGAGGTCACCGTAGAAGCCTCCCCCCACACGACTCAGGCTTTGATCGACGCCCTCTGCTAG
>JBGOUV010000249.1:0-10482 GCA_041477815.1 Terriglobia bacterium
ATGTCGTGGGCGATCCTGTACCGGTTCTACGGGCGGACCGGGAGAGTGGATCTGGGGCTGGTTCTCCTGAGCGCCGACGTCCTCTTTGTGGTGCTGGCCATCTATTGCTCCGGAGGGGAGAAGAGCTGGCTGTTTCTGCTGTTGATGTTGCGGGTGGCGGACCAGACGAACACGACTTTCCGGCGGGTGCTGTTTTTTGCGGCGCTGTCGGTGCTGGGGTACGCGGGCATGCTGGGGATTATCGCGCCGGAGCGGCCGGTGCCCTGGGCCCTGGAGATGGCGAAAATCTCCAGCCTGATGGTGGCCGGCTTCTATGTGGCTCTGGCGGCGCGGACGTCGGAGCAGTTGCGCCGGCGGACCTCGGCGGCCGTACACGTGGCGCGCGACCTGATCGAAAAGCTGAAGAAGTCCAAGGAACTGGAAGTGGCCATGGCGCGGGCGGAAGAAGCGAGCCGCGCCAAGAGCGAGTTTCTGGCCAACATGAGCCACGAGATCCGCACGCCGCTGAACGGGATTATCGGGATGACGGAGATGACCCTGGACAGCGAACTGGACGCGGAGCAGCGGGAGTCGCTCGAGATCGTCCAGAGCTCGGCGGAGACGCTGCTGCGGGTGATCAACGACATCCTGGACTTCTCCAAGATCGAGGCCGGAAAGCTGGACCTGGAGTCGATCGACTTTCGGCTGCGGGAGACGGTGGACCGGACCACGAAGGTGCTGGCGTTGCGGGCGTCCCAGAAGGGGCTGGTGTTGGGATGGAAGGCCTCGCCGGAGACGCCGGACCTGCTGCGGGGCGACCCGGGACGGGTGGGGCAGGTTCTGACCAACTTGATTGGGAACGCGATCAAGTTTACCGAGCGAGGGGCAGTGACGGTGGAGGTGCGGACGGAGGCCGAGACCGGTGACCGGCTCACGGTGCATTTCGCGGTGAGCGACACGGGGATTGGGATTCCTTTGGAGAAGCAGAAGCTGGTGTTTCACGCTTTCGAGCAGGCGGACACGTCCACCACGCGGAGATTCGGAGGCACGGGGTTGGGGCTGGCTATCAGCCGGCGACTGGTGGAGATGATGGGGGGCCGGGTCTGGGTGGAGAGCGAAATGGGGAACGGCAGCACGTTCCACTTCGTCGTCCCCTTCGAGCGGGGCGGAGCCGGCGAAAGCGCCGCCGCGCCGCCGATCGGGCAGATGCTGGAGCGGCCGGGCCTGCGGATACTGGTCGCCGAGGACAATCCGGTGAACCAGCGCGTGGCCCAGCAGTTGCTGGAGGGACGCAGCCATACGGTGGTGCTGGCCAGGAATGGCCGGGAAGCGGTGGAGGCGGCCACGCGGGAACCGTTCGATCTGATCCTGATGGACGTGCGGATGCCGGACATGGACGGGCTGATGGCGACGCGGGCCATTCGGGAGCACGAAGGGACCAACGGGAGGCGAACGCCGATCCTGGCCGTGACCGCCCACGCGATCCGGGGCGACCGAGAGAAGTTTCTGGCGGCGGGCATGGACGATTACATGGCCAAACCCGTCCGCAACCAGAAGTTGCTGGAAGCGATCGCGCGGCTGACAGGCCGTCAGAAATAAGACCTGGCAAATTTGCCAGATCCTCAACCCCGCAGAATCAACGACTTGCCGTGGTGCAAATTTGCACCACGTGGCTCCAGGGCACTCTTGACACGGGCCGCTAGACTAGGCGGAGAGAACCTCCGAGACCAGCTCGCGCAGCTTGCGGCGCATCTGGGTGAGGGCCCTTCTGCCCGGCCGGGTAATCGAGTAATACTTGCGGATCTTGCCGTGGGCGAGGCGCTCGCGGCTGGAGAGCAGCCCGCGCGCGGCCAGAGTGTGGAGGATGGGGTAGAGGGTGCCGGGGCTCATCTTGTAGCCGTGCTCGGCCAGCTCCTCGATCAGCCACAGGCCGTAGACGGGGCGGTGGGCGGCGTGGTGGAGGATGTGGACGCGGATGAAGCCGAGGAAAACCTCATGGGTGGTGTCGTCGGGTTGCGCCACGCCGGGCATAGGGGGTATTATAACGGATTCCGATATCGGATCTCGATATGAAATGGATCCTGGCGTGGTGCACGGCGGGTGCGGTGTTCGGGCAGACGCTGACGCTGGAGGAGGCCGTGCAGCAGGCCTGGGAGAAGTATCCGGCCATACGGGTGACGGCGGAGCAGGCGGCGTCCGCGGCGGCGGGGATCGAGGCGGCGCGGACGGCGTACCTGCCTCGGGCGGACCTGGTGGGTCAGATCAACCGGGCCACGCGGAATAACGTCTTCGGGCTGCTGTTGCCGCAGTCGGTGATCTCGCCGATTTCGGGTCCGGTGCTCGGGCGGACGGCCCTGACCAATGTGTGGGGGACGGCGGCGGGGTTGCTGGTGTCGTGGGAGCCGTTTGATTTCGGGGCGCGGCGGGCGCAAGTGGAGGCGGCCGGGAAGGCACGGGATCGGGCGGAGGCGGAGACGGCAGTGCGCCGGCTGGAGGTGGGGGCGGCGGCGGCCGATGCCTTTCTGACCGTGCTGGCGGCGGGGCAGTTGGTGAAGGCGGCGCAGGCCAGCGTGGAACGGGCGCAGGTGCTGGACCAGAGCGTTCAGGCGTTGGTAAAGGCGGAGTTGCGGCCAGGGGCCGATGGATCGCGGGCACAAGCGGAGCTGGTCCAGGCGCGGACGCAGTGGATCCAGGCCGAGAAGGCGGAGCGGATGGCGCGGGCAGCCCTGGCGCAGTGGGTGGGGAGGGAGCCGGGGTCGCTGGAGGCCGGGCGGTTATTGCGGACGCCGGCGGGGGAGGCGGCCGGCGGGGGCGTGGAGAAGAATCCGCGGGTGGCCGCGCAGGCGGCGGCGGTAGAGGTGGTAAAGGCGCGGGAGAAGGTGCTGGAGAGGTCGTATTTTCCGAAGTTCAGCTTGCAGGGGACGACGTTTGCGCGGGGCAGCGGGGCGCGGCCGGACGGGACCACGGGAGGAGCGGGGTCGGGACTGGGGCCGAACTTCTACAACTGGGCATTGGGAATGACGGTCACCTTTCCCATGCTGGACCTGCCCGCGCTGCGGGCCCGGAAGCAGACGGAGGTGCATAACGAGCGCGCGGAAGTGGCCCGGCAGGAGCAGGTGGTGCAGGAGCTGAACGCCGAGGCGGGTAAGGCGCGGGCGGGACTGGAGGGGGCGCGGCGGGTAGCCGAGAATACGCCGCTGGGGGTGCAGGCCACGCGGACCTTGGTGGAGCAGGCTACGGCGCGGTATCAGGCGGGATTGGGGACGATCGTCGAGGTGGCGGAAGCGCAGCGGCTGCTGTCGCAGGCGGAAATCGATGACGCGCTGGCGGCGCTGGGGGTGTGGAGGGCGCTGCTGGCGTTGCGGGCGGCGGAGGGGGATGTGGGGGTGTACCTGGGGGAGGTGCGATGAGCAGTGGCCAGTGTCCAGTGGCCAGTGTCCAGTGGGGAGAG
The DNA here is from genome assembly GCA_041477815.1 of Terriglobia bacterium. GTDB lineage: Bacteria > Acidobacteriota > Terriglobia > Bryobacterales > JACQDG01 > JBGOUV01. The sequence continues at coordinate 3,431 of JBGOUV010000249.1, forward strand.
GGCCGTGGCGGAAGTGAGGTGAAGCAGGGATGAGATTGGTATTGCTGGCGATGCGGCGGCCCATCACGATTGTGGTGGTGGTGTTGGCGATGGCGCTCGGCGCGGGGCTGGCGTTGCGGGAGATGAAGGTGGACATCTTTCCCAGCCTGGGGGCGCCGGCGGTCTACGTCGCGCAGCCGTATGGAGGGATGGATCCGTCACAGATGGAGGGGTTTCTTACTTACTATTACGAGTATCATTTCCTTTACATTACGGGGATTGAGCACGTCGAGTCGAAGAACATTCAGGGCGTGGCGCTGATGAAGCTGGTGTTCCATCCGGGGACCGACATGGCGCAGGCCATGGCGCAGGTGGTGGGGTACGTGAATCGGGCGCGGGCGTTCATGCCCACGGGGGCGGTGCCGCCGTTCATCGTGCGCTATGACGCCGGGTCGGTGCCGGTGGGGCAGTTGATTTTTTCGAGTCCGCTGCGGAGTCCGGGGGAGATGCAGGACATCGCGCTGAACCGCGTGCGGCCGCTGTTTGCGACGCTGCCGGGGGTGTCGGCGCCGCCGCCGTTCGGGGGGAACCAGAGAACCATCGTGGTGCGGGTGAATCCGGAACGCTTGCGGGCGTACCGGCTGTCGCCGGAGGAAGTGATCGCGGCGGTGAACCGGGGGACCACCGTGCTGCCGTCGGGGAACGTGCGGACCGAGAGCCTGCTGCGGATCGCCTCGACCAACGCAGTGCTGGGGGGGAACCTGGCGGAGTTACTGGAGACGCCGATGAAGGCCGGCGTCTACCTGCGGGATATCGGGACGATTGAGAGCGGCACAGATATCGTCAGTGGGTATGCGCACGTGAACGGGCGGCGGACGGTCTACATTCCGGTGACCAAGCGGGCCGACGCGTCCACGCTGGACGTGATCCGGCGGGTGAAGGAGGCGCTGCCGCGGATGCGCGAGGCGGCGCCGGAGGACGTGGACATTCGCCTGGAGTTCGACCAGTCGCGGTACGTGACCGGCGCGATTCGGAACCTCGTTATAGAAGGCCTGCTGGGAGCGGCGCTGACGGGGTTGATGGTGCTGCTGTTTCTGCGGGACTGGCGCAGCGCGCTGATTGTGGTTCTGACGATTCCGTTTTCGCTCTTGGCGGCGGTGGTGTGGTTGTGGGCCAGCGGGCAGACCATCAACCTGATGACCCTGGGCGGATTGGCCCTGGCCGTGGGGGTGCTGGTGGACGAGGCCACCGTGGAAGTGGAGAACATCCACACGCACCTGACCGGTGGATTGAGGCCGGCTCAGGCAGTGGTGGAGGCGTGCCGGAAGACGGCGCTGCCGCGGCTGCTGGCAATGTTGTGCATCCTGTCGGTGTTCCTGCCGGCGGTCTTCATGGTGGGGGTGGGGAGGCAGTTGTTTGTGCCGCTGGCCTTGGCGGTGGGGTTCGCCATGCTGTCGTCGTACCTGTTGTCGAGCACGCTGCTCCCGGTGATGGCCACGGTGGTGATGCGGCATGGGCAGGGAGAGGACCGGACCGGCGGACTGTACGGGCTGTACGGGACGCTGGTGGATTGGGCGGTGCGGCTGCGGTGGCCGATGATTGCGGTCTATGTGGCGGTGGCGGCGCTGGTGGTGTGGATCGTGCCGAAGCGGCTGGGAACCGAGATATTTCCGGCGGTCGACACCGGCATGTTCCAGTTGCGGCTGCGCGCGCCGGTGGGAACGCGGATCGAACGGACGGAGCTGGCGGCGTTGCAGGCGCTGGAGGTCATCCGGGCGGAGGCGGGTCCGGACAACGTGCAGATTACGTCGGGGTTCATCGGGGTGCAACCGCCGGCGTATCCGATTAACACGATTGTCCTGTGGACCAGCGGGCCGCAGGAGGCGGTGCTGCTGGTGGCCCTGAAGGCGGGGGCGCCGGTGGGGGTGGAGGCGCTAAAGGAGAAGCTGCGGGCGAAGCTGCCGCTGGCGCTGCCGGGGACCACGTTCTCGTTCGAGGCGGCGGATATTGTGGGGCAGGTGATGAGCTTCGGGTCGCCGACGCCGGTCGAGGTGGCGGTGTCGGGACCGAGCTTGGCGGTCGACCGGGCGCATGCCGAGAAGGTGCGGTTGGAGATGGGGAAGATTGCCTCGCTGCGCGATTTGCAGTACGGGCAGCCGCTCGACTACCCGACGCTGGACGTGCAGGTGGACCGCGAGCGGGCGGGACAATTCGGGCTGACTACGGCGGACGTGACGAGGTCGCTGGTGGCGGCGACGTCGTCGAGCCGGTTCACCGATCCGAACTACTGGAGAGATCCGGTCAGCGGGAACGGATTCCAGATCCAGGTGGAGATTCCGCAGCTCAAGATGGCGTCGCTGGAGGATGTCCGGGAGATTCCGGTGATGAAGAACGGAGAGTCCAGGCCCTTGGTGGGGGACGTGGCGGAGGTGCGCTACGGGACCACGATGGGCGAAGTGGACCGGTACAACATGCAGCGCATGGTAAGCCTCACGGCCAACATTCATGGGGAGACGCTGGGGGAGACGGCGGCGAAGGTACGGGCGGCGGTGGCGCGGGCGGGTGCGCCGCCCCGCGGCGTCCGGGTGGAGGTGCGGGGGCAGGCGCCGCCCCTGGAGCAGACGATGGAGGGGTTGAGGACGGGGATGTTGTTGTCGATTGCGGTGATCTTCTTGTTGCTGGCGGCGAACTTCCAATCGTTCCGGCTGGCGGTGGCGGTGGTGTCCACAGTGCCGGCGGTGATCTGCGGGGTGTTGGCGGCGCTGGTGGTGACCGGGACGACGCTGAACGTGCAGTCGTTCATGGGCGCGATCATGGCCATCGGAGTGGCGGTGGCGAACGCGATCCTGCTGGTAACGTTCGCCGAGATGGCGCGGCGGGAGGGGATGACGTCGCGGGAGGCGGCGCGGGAGGGGGCGCGGGGACGGCTGCGGGCGATCCTGATGACCGCGCTGGCCATGAGCGCCGGAATGATCCCGATGGCGCTGGGATGGGGAGAGGGGGGACAGCAGAGTGCGCCGCTGGGTCGCGCGGTAATTGGAGGGTTGCTGGCGGCGACGGTGGCCACGCTAACCGTGCTGCCGGCCGTGTATGCGATTTTGCAGCGGGGGCGGACACGGGGTTCGGCGTCGCTGGTGGAGGAGGTTCCATGAGCGCGCTGCTTGCGGTGTTCTTGTTGCAGGTTCCGGCGGTGGACGCCGTGCGGGTGGTGGCCAAGGTGGTGGAGCGAACCATCAAGCTGCCGGGGGAGTTGTGGCCGTACCAGAGGGTCGCCCTGCGGGCTCGGGTGGCCGGGTTTGTCGACAAGGTGGAGGTGGACCGGGGGTCGGTGGTGAAGCGGGAGCAGGTGCTGGCGAGGCTGGTGGCGCCGGAGATGAAGGCCCAGATCGCCGAGGCGGAGGCGAAGGTCCAGGCGATGGAGTCGCAACGCGCGGAGGCGCAGGCCAAGCTGGTGGGGGAGGAGAGCACGCTGGACCATTTGAAGAAGGCCGCGTCCACGCCGGGGGTGGTGGCGGGGAACGACATCGTGCTGGCGGAGAAGGCGGCGGAAGCGACGCGGGCACGGATACGGTCGATCGAAGGCTCGGTGAAGGCGGCGCGGGCAGCGGTGGAGACGATACGGGAGATGGAGAAGTACCTGGTGGTGACGGCGCCGTTCGACGGTGTGATCACGGAGCGGATGGTGCATCCGGGAGCCCTGGCCGGGCCGGCGGGAGAAGCGCTGTTCGAGCTCGAGCAAGTGGCGCGGCTGCGGCTGGTGGTGGCGGTGCCGGAGGTAAATCTGGGGGCGATGGTCCCGGGCGCGCGGGTGTCGTTCACGGCGCCGGCGTATCCGGGGGAGACGTTTACAGGGGTGACGGCGCGGGTCACGCGGTCGGTGGACGTGAAGACCCGGGCGATGCCCGTGGAATTGGACGTGGACAATACGGGGGGAAGACTGGCGCCGGGCATGTATCCGGAAGTGAGCTGGCCGGTGCGCCGGGCCAAGCCGTCGCTGCTGGTGCCACCGACGGCGGTGGCGACCACAACGGAGCGGTCGTTCGTGGTGCGCATCCGGGAGGGCGTGGTCGAGTGGGTGAATGTGGCGCGGGGGGTGCCCATGGGGGGGCTGGTGGAGGTGTTCGGGGCGCTGCAGGCGGGGGACGTGGTGGCGCGGCGGGGTACCGACGAGTTGCGGGAGGGGACGCGGGTCAGCGCCGCCGAACCGCGACCGTAAGGGATTTCGGCAGCTTGCGCTCTATTAACTTAATAGTGTTTCCGGCCGTCTAACGACTCCGGCGTGCAGCGGCGGCGCGGCTCACAGATTCCTCCAGCGCTCGTAGACACCGAGCAAGAAAGCGTGGAACGGCCAGAAAATCGGATCGGATGGCGATGTTTGCGTATCTGGCATCTGTCCTCCGGCGGCATCATGGACGGCAGCGTGATACGGGAGAATACGATTGTTCAGCGCGTTGTAAGTGGTGATCTGTTGGAGCGCCGCAGGCCTGAGATTTGCCGGCAGTGGCATATTCACATTCGTATTGTTTTTGTTGAGTTGAGCCGGAATCGGCTTCGCTGGATTCCAGTATGGCAGCGGTACGAATCTCGCGCCGCCATTGTTGGCTAGCCAGGTCTCCAGCTCGGCAACGAAATGCTGGTGCCAGGTGAGAAAGCCGGTGTCGTGAATCATCAGCGCCATATCCTGACCAGCCGCGGCGTGCTCTGCGACCGGGTTATCGGTGGGTTTGGCGATGTACTGGTCGAGCAGCGCCCGAAGTTTGGTGAGCGCCACATTGGTCAAGGTCGATACGTCCTTACGGTTTGGCAAGATTTTCTCCTCCTGATCTGACATCGTACCAGTTCGCCGAGGCACAGTTTCGTCGGAGCTGGAAGCCACCCTGCTCTTCTGCGCCTCTAACAGTTACCAAATAGCGGGCCAGGGCATCAAGATCCTGGAAGAGTGAGAGTTCGTTCACTTCGCAATACTCAAGAAACTTGCCGGCTTTGGCCAGCGCGTCGGCCGGAATAATAAACTTACGGACGGCCTCTGGAGGGAGCACTTCGAGCGGTGGGACGAAGCGAACATGGGCCGCGTGGCGCCACCGCGCCTACCGGAAGAGTCATCGTCGAAGGGGAAGAGCGTTACCCCAAACCGTGGCACGAGTTGCCCGCGAGCGGGCCGGCCAGACCGGAGTCTCGCCAACGATCACCATCCCGCGAGCCAGAGTCTTCGCCGCGAGAAAGGGTTGCGGTGCCAGACGTACCTCCAGTCCGAGGAGAGAAGGGCGGGACGGCGGCGGCGGTAGAATGGGCCTATGTTCCCCTTTCGCGGCGTGGATTACCTGGAGATTGACTCGCTGTTCAGCGAGCAGGAGCTGCTGGTGCGGCAGACGGCGCGGCAGTTTGTCGAAGACCAGGTAATTCCGATCATCGAGCAGTGCAACCGGGACGCCCGGTTTCCCATGCACCTGGTGGCGGAGATGGCGGAGCTGGGGTTCTTCGGGGCGAACCTGGAGGGGTACGGCTGCGCCGGTATGTCCAACGTGGAGTATGGGCTGATCATGCAGGAGCTGGAGAGGGGGGACAGCGGGCTGCGGAGTTTCTGCTCCGTCCAGGGAGCGCTGGTGATGTATCCCATCCTGACATATGGGAGTGAGGAGCAGAAGCGGAAGTGGCTGCCGCGGCTGCAGAAAGGGGAGGCTCTGGGGTGCTTTGGACTGACGGAGCCGAACTTTGGATCGAATCCCGCGGGGATGCGGACGATGGCGGTGGCGGACGGGAACGGCTACGTGCTGAACGGCGAGAAGACCTGGATCACCAACGGGACGATCGCCGACGTGGCGGTGGTGTGGGCGCGGCTGGAGGGGGTGATCCGGGGATTCCTGGTGGAGAAGGGAACGCCGGGGCTTACGAGCGGCGACATTCATGGGAAATGGTCGATGCGGGCGTCGGTGACGTCGAGTCTGTCGCTGGTGGATTGCCGGGTGCCGGGCGACGCGCTGTTGCCGGGGGCGTCGGGCTTGAAGGGGCCGCTGGGATGCTTGACCCAGGCGCGATACGGCATCGGTTGGGGGGCGGTAGGGGCGGCGATGTCGTGCTACGAGACGGCGCGGCAGTATGCGATCCTGCGCAAGCAGTTCGACGACCGTCCGATCGCCACGCACCAGTTGGTGCAGGCGGAGCTGGCCTGGGCCATCACCGAGATCACCAAGGCGCAGTTGCTGGCGTGGCAGGTGGGGCGGCTGAAGGATCGGGGGAAGGCCGATTTTGCGCACGTCTCGATGCTGAAGCGAAACAACGTGGGGATGGCGCTGGAAGTGGCGCGGCGGAGCCGGGACCTGCTGGGGGCCAACGGGATTACCGATGAGTATCCGATTTTCCGGCACATGTGCAACTTGGAAACTGTTAAGACTTATGAGGGGACGCATAACATTCATACGCTGATCATTGGGGAGAGGGTGACGGGGCTTGCCGCCTACAAGTAGGTTGGCGCGGTGTCGAGCGGGGGTGGTGCTGGCGGTGATCTTACTGGCGGCTGTGGCTGCGCCGCTGCTGGGGGCCTGGGGCGCGGGGATCTACGCCGCCCTGGGCTGGGTCTGTCATCAGCGGCCGGAGCGGAGTTGGCAGCTAGCCGGGAAGTCGCTGGCGGTCTGTGTGCGGTGTTTGGGGTTGTATTTGGGGGCGTTGGCGGGGGTGGTGGCGGGGGGGAAGTTTTGGCGTGGGGCGGCGTTGGGGATGGTGGCGGCGATGGGGGCGGATTGGCTGCTGGAGACGCTAGGGTGGGTGGGGGCGCGGCCTTGGTGGAGGTTTGGGATCGGATTGGCGGTGGGGGCGCTGGTGGTCCCGGTGTTATGGTCGGAACAGCGGGAGCAGCCGATTCGTAGAATGGAATAAGGAGGAATTCCTATGACTTCCTCGGGACCGCCTACGGGACGGCTCGTGGCGGTAGTGGTGGCGGTGATCCTGACGATCGGGATCCTGACCGTGGGGGGCTTGGCGGTGGCCGGGTATATCTTCGCCTCGAAGGGAAGGGTCAGCAGGGTTCGCGTCGCGGAGGGGCGGGAGAAGACCGTTCGGGTGGAAAGGCCGTTGGG
>JBGOUV010000162.1:0-14439 GCA_041477815.1 Terriglobia bacterium
GGGATTCCTGCTGGGCGGGGTGGGGATGGCCGTGGCCCCAGCGGCGGGGCCTACGCGGTTTCAGATTGGTCACCTGACGCTCCCCTGGGGGGCCTATCCTCTGGAGCGGGCGCTGGAGGGGATCGCGCGGTCGGAGTGCAAGTTTATGGGATTCGGGCCGCGCCATGTGGGGAAGCCCACCATCGAAGTAGGAGCCCCGGCGGCGGAGATGGCCAAGCTGTCCGAGCGGGCGCGGGGCATGGGCCTCGCGCCCCTGCTGATGTTCTCCGGGGTGGCGATAGAAGCAGCGGGGGCGCTGGAGGCGCACCAGCGGCGGATCGAGCAGGCGGCAGCTGGGCGCATCCCTTACTTGCTCACCTTCGGGAACACCAAGCCGATACAGCGGGACGTTTGGATCGCGAATTTGAAGGATCTGGCGCCCCGGGCGCAGGCCTCCGGGGTGATGCTGGTGATCAAGCCGCACGGAGGGAATACGGCGACGGGAAAGGACTGCGCCGGGATCCTGGCCGACGTGGGACATCCCGGGTTAAAAATCTGCTACGACGCCGGGAACGTGCTGGACTACCAGCACGTGGATCCCCTGCCGGACATCCGGACCTGCGCCGAGGACATATACTGCTTCTGCATCAAAGACCACCGGAATACGCCCAAAAATGAAGATTGCGGGCCGGGGTTTGGGGAGATAGACCACTACAAGCTGCTGGCGGCGGTGGCTGCGGCGGGACGGGAGATGCCGTTGTTGTGCGAGAACATCTTCGAGCCGCTGGTCCCGAGACCGAAGACGCCCGAGGGAATCGATGAGATGGCGCGGCGGGCTCGGGAGTTTCTGGATACGGTGACGCGGGGGTTGGGGACAGGGGCCGGTGTCCGGTGACCGGGCGCCGCTTGCGGGCCGAACACCGGAACCGGTGCGAGGGGATTTCGCAACGGCTACAGCTTTCGTACGGCGTATAACAGAGACGCCTGGTTGATGAGAACCCGGCTAGATTTAAACCTGATCCCTGTGTAGTTTGCGGCTCGCCGGCGACTCCGCTTTCAGGAACGTCCCCTGCTGGAGCTCTTGGAACGCCTGCCGGAGTTGCTCTTGCGTGTTCATCACGATCGGACCGTACCAGGCCACGGGCTCCTCCAGTGGCTTCCCCGAGACCAGGAGGAACCGGATCCCCTCGTTCCCGGCCTCTACGGTGAGTTCGTCGCCACGATCGAAGAGGACGAGGCAGCGGTTGTCCGCCTCCGCGGGAGGCGCCGTGTCCGCCCAGCCCACCCCTTCGGTCGGTACTGCCAGGGGGCCGGAGGCGTTGCCGAACTTCCCAGCGCCTGCGAACACGTACGCGAAGGCATGACGAGTCGTCTCTACGGGAAGGGTCTTCCTCCGGCCTGGAGGCACGGAGACGTCGAGGTAGATCGGGTCGGCGGCGATCCCGTCCACGGGGCCGGCCGTCCCCCAAAAGCTTCCGCACACGACGCGAACCTGGGTGCCGTCGTCCTCTTTGATCTCCGGGATGTCGGCCGCTTTCACCTCCTGGTAACGGGGCGCCGTCATTTTGAGCGACGCAGGGAGGTTGGCCCACAACTGGAATCCATGCATCCGGCCCTTCTGGTCGCCCTTCGGCATCTCCTGGTGGATGATGCCCTTCCCTGCCGTCATCCACTGGACGTCGCCGGCGGCGATGGCGCCCCGGTTCCCCATGCTATCGCCGTGCTCCACGGTTCCGGCGAGGACGTAAGTGATGGTCTCGATCCCGCGATGGGGATGCCAGGGAAAGCCCGCCAGATAGTCCTCCGGAACGTCATTGCGGAAATCGTCGAGCAGCAGGAACGGGTCGAAGTCGGACGTGTTGCCGAAGCCGAAGGCGCGCCGCAGGTGCACGCCCGCGCCTTCGAGGGTCGGTTTGGCTCTGACGAGCCTCTTCACTGGTCGCAGGGACATAGTGGCCCTCCACTACCGAGAGTTTACCCTGTTGAACCCGGCGGTGCCAATCCGCCGTTCGGTGGCTCTGCCATGTTTGGTTGGTAGAATGTCTGACACCGATATGGCGAAGCTTTTACAAAACGCTCTCGACCTTCCGATCTTGCGCGCGCTGCGGTTGGGACCAGTTCACCGGCCTCCGCTAGCCAGGCATATTCTGCCGCTCCCGTGGGGTCCAGGACGAATCCGAAACCAACCCAGGTTCAGAAAGACCGTGCCCCAACCTTGAGGAACCCCTGGCTGCCCCGGATAGTCCTGGCCGTGAGCCTGACGCCACTCCTGTGGGTGGCCTGGAAATGGCGGCGCCACGACCTCGGCATCAACTCCATTGAATTCGTCGCTCGCTACACGGGCGGCTGGACCCTGCGGTTCCTTCTCCTGACCCTGGCCATCACCCCGCTCCGCCGCATTCCCGGCCTCCACGACCTCATCCGCTTCCGCCGCCTGTTAGGGCTGGTCACCTTTCTTTACGCCACGCTCCATGCCCTGCACTATTTCGGCATTGACGCCCAGTGGAACCGCGAGGTCCTCTGGGAGGACTTCACCGTCCGCCGCTTCTTCATCGCCGGCCTGACCGCCTTCACCTTGCTGGTCCCGCTGGCGCTGACCTCGTTCGACGCGGCGGTTTGCCGGCTGGGGGCCCGGCGTTGGCAACGCCTGCATCGTTTGGTCTATGCCAGCGCCACCGCGGCGATCTTCCATTACATCTGGCGGGGGAAGTACATCAGCCTGACACCGTTACTCTACGCCGGAGTCCTCGCGCTGCTCCTGTTGACCCGCATCGTGGGGGCCGTGAGAAAAAGGATCAAAGGCCGGGGACCTTAGGCAAAGGCCTGCATTCTGTGCCTCCCGACATCTGTCTTCCCAATTTCAGGGACGAGTGGGATGGCGTCTTCCCGCCCTAGCAGCGTCATCGCCCCGTACCGGGAATATCCACCCGTACCCGGAACAGCGTCTTCCCGGCAGTCACGTAGAGCGTCTTCCCGTCCGGCCCGCCGAAGGCGACGTTGGTGAGCAGGTCTTCCGGGATGGGGATGAACCGCAGCAGCTTACCCTGCGGCGAGAGGACGTAGATGCCGGCCTTGTTATCCAACGTCTCGGCGCTGCCGCGAGACTGATTCAATCCCGCCGCCACGTAGAGGTTGCCCTGCGTGTCGACCGTCATCCCATCGCCGCTGCGGCCCGGCGCGAAGTTGTAGAACACCCGCATATTCGTGACCGTGCCGTCCGCCTGCAGGTCGTAGGCCCGGATCAGCTTCGCGCCGCCCTTGGCGATGTGGGCCTCGATCAGGTAGAGGATCTTGTCGTCCGGGGAAATGACAATGCCGTTGGGCCGCTCGATCTCCGGCTCGCGGAGGATCTGGGCCACCGTGCCGTCCGGATCCACCCGGTAGACCGCATTGATACCGGTCTGGTCGGGCGCCGGCTTCATGCCCGGCCGGTCGGTGAAGTATGCCCGTCCCTTACCGTCGATGGTCAGGTCGTTGAGGGCGTTAAAGCGCTTGCCCTGGTAGCGGTCGGCCAACCATTCCATTTGGCCGGTCTTCACGTCCGTCCGCGTGAGGCCCGGCCGGTCGCCCTGCGGACCCCGCTCACAAGCCAGCAGCCGCCCTTGGGCATCGAAAATGAGCCCGGCCGCCCCCCAATCCCGAAAGACCTCCACCCGCCCCGGCGGCTCCGGCAAGCCCGGCTGCGTCTCGCGACGCGGGCCGTCGGTCCACTTCAGGATGCGGCCGCCGGTGACGCCGCCAGAAGTGAAGTACACGGCTCCGTCGGGGGCCACGGTGGGTCCTTCGGTCGAGGTCAGCACCGCCACCGGCTCGGCTTCCGCCACCGCGGCCGGCTTCGTCGCGGCTCCGCATCCCGCCAGCCACACCACCGCCGCTGCCGCCCCTAACAGCCTCACGCGTCGTGGTGCTCGTGGTTGAAGTGGTGGTCGAGCGCCACCTTGTTCGCCTCCGCCAGCCGCCGCGACAGGTGCTCCATCTCCGGCCGGGGCATCGGCTGGAAACTGCGCGCCAACCGCGCGTTCTTCGGGATGAACTCCAGCTTCGGCATCCCCACCGTCACCACCGTAACCGGCAGCGACATAGCGTAGCGAAGCAGTTGCTGGGCGGCGGCCTTGCCGGCGCCCGCGCCGATCAGGCCCTCCTGGGCCGTTACCTTCATGGCGATGATGCCGAGCTTCTTGCGGACCGCCACCGGCAGGGCCACCTCCTCGAAGCTGCTGCCCGGATAAGGCTTCGGCGCCAGGGGCTCTCCGAAGAAGTCATTGGCGCCGCCCTTTTTCCAGTACCCTCCCCCGTCGGGACTGCGGCCTTGCAGGCCGGCGTTCAGGGCCATCTGCGTGGCGTCGAAATCATACCGCTCCAGGGCCTTGGCCAGCGCCACCGGGTCGGCGTGGGAGGTCACCCCGATCGACCGGACGATCTTCTGGTCCCGCAGCCGGTAGAGCGCCTTGACCGTCCCCTCTTTCTCAATCACCTCCACGTCGTCTTCGTACTTCAGGCCGTGAATGTGCAGCACGTCGAGGTGGTCGGTCTGCAGCCGCTTCAGGCTGAGATCGCAGTGGCGGAGAACGTCGTCGTACTTCCGCGCGCCCGTCTTGGTGCCGATGAACACCTCTTTGCGGCGGTCCTTGGTGGCTTTGCCCACCCAGGTCTCGCTGATGCCGTCCCCGTAACCCTGCGCGGTGTCGAAGTAGCGGATGCCGGACTCGTAGGCCAGGTTCAGAGCCTCCACTCCCTTATCCTCGGTCTTGTACGCCGCCCACAAGCGGTTCCCGCAGCCGATGGCCAGAATGGTCACCCGCTGTCCGGAGCGGCCGAACACCCGCGTGGGCAGCGTGGACCCGTCGCCTTCAGCGGCCTGTGCTGCTACCGCCGCGGCCATGGTCCCGCCGACAAACTCCCGCCGGGAAAACCTGTTGCTCATAGCACGTCCTCCTGGTCCGTCATTGTACTTCACCCTCCACCACGCGCACCGTTTGATTTGCCGCCACCCGCTCGCGCCGGTCCACGCCTCCGCTGGGCCAGCGGACCTCCAGCCAATCCGCCTGCGTCGCCGCGCCCAGCCCGAAGTGAACCCGCAGGTCGCTCTGCGAAAGATAACTGCCCCCGCTCCGAACTTCGTCAAACTGCTCCCGCCCGCCGCTCCGCACCCGCACCCGGGCTCCAATGCCGCTGCGGTTCGAACGGCGTCCGGCAAGCTGCACCACCAGCCAATGCCCCCCTCCCGTCGTCTCGTTCCGCAGCAGCGAAGGCGGGTCGTTCTGGTTATTGACCACGATATCCACCCGGCCGTCGTTATCGTAGTCGCCTAGCGCGACGCCGCGCGAGGAGTGCGACTCCACGATCCCCGGGCCCGCCCCGGCGGACAGGTCCTCGAATTTGCCGCCCCCCAGGTTGCGATACAGGATCTTGCGATCGCGATACCGGACGTCGATGTGGAGCTGGTTCACTTCCGGAAAGACATGGCCGTTGGCCAGGAAAAGGTCGGGGCGCCCGTCGTTGTCGGCATCCAAGAACCCGCAACCCCACCCCACGAAGCGCGTGTTGTGCCCCAGGCCCGCCTGCCGCGTCGCGTCGTCGAACTGGCCCTCGCCGCGATTGCGGTAGAGCGTCTCGATCTCGTCGGAAAAGTTCGTCCGGAAGATGTCCAGCCACCCGTTGCCGTCGTAGTCGGACGCCGCCGCGCCCATTCCGGACATGGCCTTCCCGTCCTCGCCCAGCGCCACCCCCTGGAGCAGCGCCACGTCGGTGAAGGTTCCATCCCGGTTGTTGTGATACAGAATGGAAGGAGTCTGGTCGCAGGCGACGTAGATGTCCGGCCAGCCGTCGTTGTCGAAATCGGACACCAGCGCCCCCAGCGAATAGCGGCCCTTGACGGCGGACACCCCGGACTTCTCCGACACCTCCCGGAACGTGCCGTCGCCGTTGTTGTGGAAGAGCTGGTTGGTGTCGAACGGCAGGCCCCGCGGCCCGCAGCTCACGGCCACTCCCCGATACCAGCAGTAGGGATTCTCACCCGGCAGCGGAGCGGTCTTCAGGTCCTGCACCAGGTAGTTGGCCACGAACAGGTCAAGCCGCCCATCACGGTCGTAATCCAGGAACGCGCATCCCGCGCTCCAACGCGGCCCCTGGTTCCAAACCTCCTCAAACCGCCGCCCCCCGATGTTCCGGTACAGAACGCTGGTTCCCCAGTAGGTAACGAACAGATCGGTAAAACCGTCGTTGTCGTAGTCGCCCGCGCAAACCCCCTGTCCCCAGCCGGACCGCGCCAGTCCGGCCTCCACGGTCACATCGCGGAAGGTCCCATCGCCGCGGTTGCGATAGAGCCGGTTGGTCGCGCTCGACCCTTCCAGCCGCGACCCGTTGACCAGGAAAATATCAAGCCGGCCATCGTTGTCGTAATCGATGAAGGCCACGCCGCTGCCGGTAGTCTCGATGAGGTACTTCTTCGTGGTATCGCCGCCGTTGACGTTCACGGCGGTCAGGCCCGCCGACAACGCCACGTTCCTAAACCGGAGGCCGCTATCCAAGGCTGCCCCCGCCAGCCCGACGACCGCCAGCGCGATCCAGGTCCTCAGCGTTTCTCCCCCAGCTTCTTCAGGAACTCGGTGAACTCGCCCGAGGGGAGCTGCTGCAGCTTGTCCAGCTCACCCTTCTCCCGCAGCGCGTCGGCCTCCCGGCCCGCGTTGCGATAGGCGAGCATCAGTTGGTAGTGCGCCGGCTCGCTGGCCGGCGCCAGCCGCACCGCTTTCTCCAGGAGCGGAATGGCCTGCGCCGCCTCACCCGACCCTAGCCGAAGCCGCCCCAAAACCAGCGCCGCTTCCGCAAAATCCGGCTTCAAGCTCAGGGCGCGCTCCAGCCGGGGCCGCGCCGCCCCGGTCTTCTGCTGGGCCACCAGGATCTGTCCCACCTGGTACTCGGCCACGGCGTCGTTCGGATTGATCTCCAGCTCCCGCTCGAACTCCTGCCGCGCCTGCTCCAGCGCGGCCGGCTCGTGCGACCCCAGCAGCAACGCTCGCCCCAGCCGGTAGTGCAGGTTTACCGCCCGCGGGTTCTTTTCAATGGCCTTCCGATACTCACCAACCGCCGCAACATAGTTCCCCTGAATCTCAAAGACTTCGGCCGAAATCTGGTTGACCCGGTAAGACGCCGGAGCCTTTTGGAACAAATCGTAGACGGCGTCGTTCCACCCTTTCATATGAAAGCGCGCCGAAAGATAGAGCACGTCGGCGTCGCCCGGATAGGCCGCCCGCAAACGGTTCAACAGCGCCGCCGCCGCTTCCACGTCCCCGGCGGCGATCGCACATTGCGCCGCGCCCAGCCCGGCGAACCGGCGGACGCGAGCGTCCCCCCCGCCCTCGAACCGGGACCGCAGTCCGCCCCCGACCGCACCGCATTCGCCGCTAGCCGCCCGCGACAACAGCACAAAGGTTTCCGCGCGGGAGTCGCCGGCCAGAGGTTCCAGCGCCTCCCGCGCCGCCACCAGCTTGCCAAGCTGGAATAGGTAGACACCCCGAGCAAGCGCCACCTCGCCGTCCTGCGGGCGTGCCCGTCCGAGCGCCTCCAGCGCCGCCTCCGCGGCACGCGTATCATTGCGTCCAATCGCCTCCAGCGCCTGCTCAAAGGTCTGGCCCTGCAACACCCCAGCCCAAACCATCACCACCAGTAGTATTGTGGGGCGGGCCCCCCGGCCCGCCGGCCGGCCCCCTGGGCGGCTGGACGCTCCCCTAGTGACCGGCATCGTCCATCACCAGACCCAATTCTCCCAAGCGCCGCCGCTCCCGCCCCTCGAAATACCGGAAGCTGAGCAGAGGTGGCGCCCCCGGCGCCAGCAGCGGCGCGGCCACCCACTCCTCCGCCACAATCTCCACCCCTCTCCCCGAGCGATCGAGAGCCTCCATCACCCCCCGCCAAAGTGACGAAGACGGGTCGGGCGGACCCTGTTGCCAGGCCAGCAGCAGCAACAACAAGGTCATCGCCGCAGCTCCTTCCCCTTCCACTCCCCCACCCCCTCAGTAATCACCAGCCTCCGATTCACCGGCACGTCCTTCCACTCCTGCACCCCCCCACTGGGCCACCGGACCTCCAAACGGCTCACCACCCTCGCCGGCCCCAAGCCAAAGTGCAAGGTCAAGTCACTCTGCGAATAGTAGCTGCCGCCGCTCCGAACCTCGTCGATCTGGCGTCGCCCCCCGGCCTCCACGGTAACACGCGCGCCGATGCCGCTGCGGTTCGACTTCGTACCCACCACCGCCACCAGCAGCGCGTTCTGGCGCGGACCCTCGTTGCGGAGCACGGCCGGCGGCTCGTTCATATTGACGATAACCACCTCCGGATGCCCGTCCCCATCCAGGTCCCCCGCGGCCATCCCTCGGGCCGGACGCGCCGGCTCCAGCCCCGGACCCGCCCCCGCGCTGATATCCCCGAACCGGCCGTTGCCCAGGTTGCGGTATAGCAACGTCTTCTGCCGGTAGCGCTCGCCGATCGACGTGCCCTCCACTTCGGGATACACGTGGCCGTTGGCCATCAGGAGGTCCTTCCAGCCGTCCTCGTCCACGTCCAGGAACAGGACGCCCCACCCCAGCAGTTGATTCCGCCCCAACCCGGCCCGCCGGGAAACGTCGCTGAAGAATCTCCCGTCCTCGTTGCTGTAGAGCGACGGCAGGTCTCCCGAGAAGTTAGTCTTAACAATATCGAAGAAACCGTTGCCATCGTAGTCCGCCACCGCCACGCCCATGCCCGCCTGCACCGCCCCATCGAAGTTGTACGCCACCCCGGCCTCCACGGCGCGCTCTTCAAACGTGCCGTTCCGCCGATTGTGAAACAGCAGGCTCGGCGTCTGATCGCAGGCCACGTAGATATCGGGCCAGGAGTCGTTGTCGAAATCCGATACCACTACCCCCAGCCCATACCGTCCGCCAGGCTTCAGGATCCCCGCCGGGCCGGAAACATCGGTAAACGTTCCGTCCCGATTGTTGTGGTAGAGGACGTTCCTCCCCGGCGGCAGCCCCAGCGGCCCGCACATCACCGCCAAGCCCTTCCAGTTGCAGTGGGGGCCTTCGCCGGGCTTCGGCGTCTTCTTCAAATCGAGGTCCACGTAGTTGGCCACGAACAGGTCCAGGAACCCGTCCCGATCGTAGTCCAGAAAGGCGCAGCCGGCCCCCCACCGGGTTCCCGACGCCGGAAGCCCGGCCCGGTCCGTAGTGTCGGCGAACTTCCCGTCACCCTGATTCCGGTACAGCACGTTGTGTCCGTAATAGGTAACCAGCATGTCGGGACGCCCGTCGTTGTCGTAGTCCCCCACGCAGACGCCCTGCGCCCAACCCTCCCCTTTTAAACCGGCCTCGCCGGACACCTCCCGGAAGTGGCCCGTCCGGTCGTTCTGGTACAACCGGGAAGGCTGCCCCGGCCCGTTCGCGACAAAAATGTCGTTCCAGCCGTCCCCGTCGAAATCGAAGATCGCGGCGCCGTTCCCCGTGGTTTCGAGGATGGACTCCTTACGGTCCCGGCCGCCGTAGCGGTTCGGCTCGACCAGGCCGGAGGCCCCGGCGATGTCGAGGTACCGGCAGGCTGGAGAATCGTTCCCGAGCAGGTAGCTGCAGATAAGCAAGACCGCTCGAAGACGGAGGGACCGCACCTCCCAAGATTATACACTTCACCGTTAAAACCGGACCAAAAAGATCTTGACAACCCCCTCAGTCCGCCCTATTGTAGGGTTGAGTGTGATCTGTCTGGAGGGGGCACCATGATGTGCGCAAAGAGTGGGCTTCGCCTGCTCGTTTTGAGTGTGATTCTGGCCGCTTCTCTGCCGGCCCAGCGCGATCTCGGGACCATTCTCGGCGTCGTCACCGACCCCACCGGCGGGGTGGTCGGCGGCGCCAAGGTGACCATCACCGAAGACGCCACCGGCTCCAAGTTCAACGTCGACACAGACGGCAGTGGCAATTACATCCGGCCGCTGATCAAGCCCGGCACCTACACCATCGAGGTCGAGATGAGCGGCTTTCGCAAGGCGGTGCAGCGGAACGTGCTGCTCAACGCCGGCGATCGCGTGGCCGTGAATCTCACCCTGCAAGTGGGAGAGGTCACCCAGGCCATCGAAGTCAATTCCGCCCCGCCCGCCCTCCAGACCGAGAGCACCACCATCGGCCAGACGCTCCAGACGCGTCAGATGCGCGATCTGCCGCTGTTCGGACAGCGCAAATTCGCGTTCCTGGCGCTGACCGCCCCGGCCGTGGTTCCCGCCGAGCCCGGCGCCCGCGATGCCGCCGGCGGCGGCTTCTCCGCCAACGGCGTCCGTTCCAACGGCCAGAATAACTTCCTGCTGAACGGTGTCGACAACAACGTCAACGTCATCGACTTCATCAACCAGACCGCCTACGTCATCGGCCCGTCCATCGAGGCGATCGGGGAGATGAAGATCCTCACCAACGGCTACAACGCCGAGTACGGGCGGGGCGCTGGCGGCGTCATCAACGTCACCATCAAGTCCGGGACCAACGAGCTGCACGGCACCGTGTTCGAGTTTCTGCAGAACGATAAGCTTGACGCCAACAAGTGGGAATCCAACCGCGCCGGCAAGGATAAGGGCCCCTTCAAGCAGAACCAGTTCGGAGTCGCGGCGGGCGGCCGGATCATCAAGGACCGGACCTTCTGGTTTGCCGACTACCAGGGCACCCGCATCCGCTCCACGGGCGGCGCCGTCCCCGGCCTGGGCAACACCTTCACCCGCACCATCCCGTTCCCGGACTTCCGCAACGGGGACTTTTCGCGGCTTCTGACCGGCCGGACTCTGGGAACCGACGCGGCCGGCCGGGCGGTCCCGGAAGGCGGAATTTTCGATATCGCCTCGAATGCGACCGTCAATGGGCAGTTGGTGCGCGACTGGTTCCCGAATAACCGCATCCCGGCCAGTCGCTTCGATCCTGCGGCCAAGAAGATCATCGACCTCTACCCCAACCCCAACCAGAACCTCAACGACCGCATTCCGGGTTCCAACTACTTTGTGGCCACCTCCGGCCAGCAGCAGAACGATCAGGCCGACCTCCGCATCGACCACCGGCTCACCGACCGGGACAGCCTGTTCGGCAGCCTGAGCTGGTCCGAAGAGGACAAGTACAACCAGCCGCCGTTCCTGAGCGCCTTGGATTCGGCGGGGTTTGCCGGCGAATCGGAAAACAACAAGGGCCGCAACGCCATGCTGAGCTGGACCCGCGTCTGGAAACCCACGGTGATCACCGAAACGCGCCTGGCTTTCTCCCGCTTGATCACCCAGCGCACCCAGGCCAACGGCAGTACCGACATGCAAAAGCAGTTCGGCATCGGCGGGCTGCAAACCTTCTCCGCGCTCAATGGCGGCCTGCCCAACATCCAGCCGGAGGGCTACGATACCGTCGGCGGCGCGGAGTGGCTGCCCACCAAGGAATACAACAACGTCTGGGACTTCATCCAGAACGTGGCCATCAGCAAGAACGCCCACGCCCTCAAGTTCGGCTACGAGTACCGGCCGATCGGCTTCCCGTTCTTCCAGGTCCCCTCGCCGCGCGGCACGTACCGGTTCCAGCGCAATCGCAACCAGAATCCGCAATTTTTGGCGGGGACCGGCGACGGCATCGCCTCCTGGCTGCTCGGCTATCCGGGCAACAGCACCATCACCACGCAAAACTTCATCTCGTCGGAGAAAAAAGCCCACGCCTGGTACCTCCAGGACGATTGGAAGATCGCCCAGCGGGTGACTTTGAACTTCGGCCTGCGCTACGAGCTGTTCTCCCCCATCGGCGAGAAGTTTTCGAGGCAGTCGAATTTCGAATACGCCCGCAACGCGCTGGTGATCCCCAAGGGTAAGGACCAGGAGGCGCCGCTGCCGCCCAACTTCGCTACGCAGTACGCGCAAGTCAAGGTCGAGCGGGGCATTGCGTCCAAGTACATGATCCCCTGGGATAAGACGAACATCGCCCCCCGAGTCGGCATCGCGTGGGAGGCCCGGCGCGGAACCGTGATTCGGGCCGCGTACGGGATGTTCTACGGCGGCGAGGAGAATCAGGGAGGCAACCCCAACCGAGGCGAATCGGTGCCCTTCAATCAGACCCAGAACCTGAACTGGCCCAATCAATTCGCCCTGGTTCCGAACCTGAACCGCTTCTCCGACGGCTTCCCCGCCAACGTGTTCAATCTGCCGGCGGCCATCTCCTTCCGCACCGTGGACCCGAATTTCCGGAACCCGCTGGTGCAAAAGTGGAACCTGGCGGTGCAGCGCGACCTGGGATTTGGCACCACGCTGGAGGTCGCCTATATCGGATCGCGGGGATCGCACCTGCTGGTCCAATGGGACCCCAATCAGCCCCAGAACGTGGCGGACCCGGCCGCTCCCACGCTGCCCCGGCGCCGTCTGAACTACTTGGACGGCGGTATCACCGTGGACTCCACGTTCGGCTTCTCCCGGTATCACGGGTTGGCCACCCGGCTGGAGAAGCGCTACTCGAACGGCCTGCAGTTCCTGCTCGGCCATACCTGGAGCCACGCTCTGACCAATTCCGGCACGCCGCTGTCCGGGAGCCCCGGCTTTGGATTGCGCGACATCAACAGTTACTCAGCGGAATACGCCCACGCTCCTCACGACATCCGGCACCGCTTCACCTACAGCACCAGCTACGACCTGCCGTTCGGCCGCGGAAAGAAGTTCGGGTCCAGCTGGTCTCGTCCGGTCGACGCGGTGCTGGGCCATTGGCAGACCAATGGCATCCTGACCCTGCAGACCGGGAATGCCTTTACTTTGGGGACCCGGAACGGCAGTTGCGGTTGCGGTGGCTCGATCCACCCCGACCTCCTGTCCGGCAAGGATCCCCAGGCTCCGCCCCCCGCCGGGCGCACTCCGGACCGGTGGTTTGACGTGGATGCCGTTACGTCTCCTACCAGGGGTACTTACGGGACTCTGGGCAACAACAGCAACTACGGCCCGGGACGGCGGAACATCGACTTCTCGATCTTCAAGGATTTCCCCATCACCGAGCGTTACCGGTTGCAATTCCGGTCCGAGTACTTCAACCTGTCCAACACCCCGCAATTCCTGGTCGGGAGCATCAACCGCACGCAGGGCGACAGCGCCTTCGGCCGGATCAACGAAACCGTCGCCGGTACCGAGCGCCACGTCCAGTTCGCGCTGCGGTTCATGTTTTAGGTGACGTGGCAGGCCCTTTGCATCCTGGTCGGGTTGGCGGCAGCCGCCGACCCGACTTTTGATGTCCTCCTCCGCCAAGGGTTGGTGGCGCTGGATCGCAATGAACTGACCGCCGCTCTGGATCACCTCGAGAAGGCTTCGAAACTACAGCCCCAGGACGCCAGAGTCTGGCTGGCCTTGGCCCAGACTCACCGCAAGTCCGGCCGGCCGAAGCTCGCCCGCGAGGCCGCCACCCGCGCCGCGGCGCTCGGGCCGGAGAATCCCTGGATCCTGCATGGCCTGGCGATCTTCTATTCCCAGGACGAAAACTGGAAGAGCGCCGGCGAGTTTGAGGCGCGCTATGCGGAGAAGCGTCCGTCGGACCCTGACGCCCTCGGCCGCGCTGCCGGGTTTTACCTGCAGGCCGGCGATTCCAAGCTGGCGATCGATCTGGCGAAGCGGGGCCTGGCCCGAGAAAACCGGGCGGACCTGCGCAACCTGTTAGGGAAAGCTTACGAGGCCGCCGGCCAGTTCGATAAGACCATCCCGGAACTGCAGGAGGCGATCCGGCTGGCGCCCTACGAAGAATCGTATTACTTCGACCTCGGATATGTCCTCCTGCTGCACCAGAACTTCGACGCGGCCATTCGGCTCCTCGAATCGGCCAGGAAGACCTTCGACAAGAGCGCCCAACTGGAGCTGACCCTGGGCATCGCCTACTACGGCCAGCGGCGGTTTGCCGAGGCCGTCGATTCGTTTCTGCGGGCCGCGTCCCTCGCTCCCCAACTGGAGCAGCCGTACGTGTTTCTGGGCCGCATTCTCGGGCAAGCAGGGGACCGCCTGCCGGAGATCATCCGGCAATTCGCCTCGTTCGCAGCAACCAACCCCCGGAACCACCTGGGATACTTCCTCCAGGCCAAAGCTCTGGCCGTCCAGGGCGATGCGGACTCCGATGCGGAGGCGCTCTTGCGAAAGTCCCTGGCCTTGCAGGACAAGTTCTGGGAGTCGCACTTCGAGCTGGCGCTGCTGCTGGAGCAAGAGCGCGACTTTGCCGGGGCGGCCGTCGAACTCGAGCGCGCCGTCCGGCTCAACCCGCCGAATCCCACCCCGCACTACCGCCTGGCCCGCATCTACGACCGCCTCGGCAAGTCCGATCGGGCCCAAGCCGAGCGCGCGCTGCACGAAAAGCTCACCGCCGAGGAGAAGGCCGCCATTCAGAAGCACGCCGCTGGCCTGAAACGCCTGGAGCTCGTGGTAAAATGAGCCTACGAATGGATCGTCGGCGCTTTCTCGCTGCGGTCACC
>JBGOUV010000599.1:0-2645 GCA_041477815.1 Terriglobia bacterium
CCAGTGCCCCCATCGCCAGCAACACCGGCACGGCCGGGATCGGCAGCCCGATCTGCTCGGCTACGACCACCACAAACAGAACCAGGTGTCCGTGCCGCTCGAGAAAGTGAATCAGCTCGGTCATCATTTCAGATCGAAGAGCAGAACCTCCGCGTCCTTGCCCGGACCAAGCCGTACCTGCTCCTCGGCCGACACCGCCGCCGCATCGCCCGGCCCCAGTTCCCGGCCATTGATGGACACCGTCCCCCGCGCCACCTGTACCCAGGCATGCCGCTGGGGCCGCAGCGGGAAGACGATTTCCTCGCCGTTCAGCAGCGCCGCGTACACGTCGGCGTCCTGATGGATCGTGACCGACCCCTCCCGGCCGTCGCGCGAGGCAATCAATCTCATCCGCCCGCGCTTCTCCGCCGCCGGGTAGGTCTTCTGCTCGTAGCCCGGCGTCAGCCCGCGCTGCTCCGGCAGCAGCCAGATCTGCAACAGGTGCACCGGCTCCGACGGCGAGGGATTGTACTCGCTATGGGTGATCCCCGTCCCGGCGCTCATGCGCTGCACCTCTCCCGGACGGATGGCCGACCCGTTCCCCATGCTGTCCTTATGTTCGAGCGCCCCCTCCAGGATGTAGGTGACGATCTCCATGTCCCGGTGCGGATGCGTCGGAAACCCGCCGCCCGCCTGCACCCAATCCTCGTTGATCACCCGCAGCGACCGGAAGCCCATGAACTGCGGATCGTGGTACTCGCCGAACGAAAACGTGTGATAGGTATTGAGCCACCCAAAGTTGAAGTGGCCCCGCTCCTGCGCCCTCCGCACCTGCATCATGACGACCTCCTTGCCGTCTGCAACAGCTCGATCAAGGTCCGCAGTTTCGCATCGCTGAGATGTCCCAACTGCTCCTCGTGCTTCTTCCGTACCGGCTCGTCCAGCTCGGCCAGCGCTTTCATTCCCTGCCGGGTGATCCGCGTCAGCACCACCCGCCGGTCGTCCTGCTCCCGGCAGCGGCCCACCAGGCCCCGGCCTTCCAGGCGGTCGAGCAGCCGCGTCATGTCCGGATCCCGCGTCAGCATCCGCTCGGCGATCTGCCCGCAGGGCAAACCGCCCGGCGCCGCTCCCCGCAGGATCCGCAGCACGTTGTACTGATTCAGCGACAGCACATATGGTTTCAGCATCGCCGCCAGACCCTGCACCAGCCCGTCCGTGGTCCGCAGCAACTCCAGGAATGCTTCCACCGTCAGCGGCCTGCTCACCTTCCTATATTATCTGTTTCCACGACTATTGTCAAGAGGAGTACTGGACCGGATCGTCCTGGGCGCGTCGGGGATGCCGCCCGCATGGACGCTGGACCGGCGAGGAAGAGGCCGAGCTGGAAGTGTCGCCCGCCAACCCGGCAGCAGCGGGCCTCCGCGCCGGCCACGGTTGCGAGTAGTGTCGCGCGGCTTCTCGGAGGCCCGGCGCCTTCCTGCGACTAAGCTAAGCTTAGAAGCGGTACGCCGTGATGTCCTCTTCGCCGACTAACCGCCTGCTGGCCGGATTGGCCCTCACCCTGGCGGTGGTGGCGGGCTTCTCCTGGTTCGCCCTGCGACAGATTCAGGGGCTGCGCCGCTTGCAGACCGACATCGTCGAACGCAACCGCCGGGACTCCTTGCAGTTGCTGCGGATTCAAAACGATCTGCATTCGCTGGGCCTGGCCATGCGGGATATGGTGGAGGGAGACCAGCGCTACCCGCTGGCGGCCTGGAAAGGCGAATTCAGCCGGACCCGCGCCGACCTGGAGGACGCCCTGCGCCTGGAGGCGCCCCTGGCGCCTTCGTCGCGGACGCCGGAACAGCAGCGTCACCTCGGCGATTCGCTGGAGCGGTTCTGGGCCGCCTGCGACCGGGTGTTTGCGCTGGCCCAGGCCGGCCGGGAGCCGGAGGCCCGGGCGCTGATCCGCGGCGTGTTGCAGTCCGAGCAGGCGGGTATTACCACCACAGTGGCGCGCCTGCTGGTGGGCAACAACGAGGCGGAAGAGCGGGCGGCGGGCGAGATTCAGAGCATCTACGCCGGGGTGGCGCGGAACATCTATTGGCTGATCGCCGCAGTGCTGATCGCCATTACGGCTACCAGCTTGTACCTGATCCAGTCCAACCGGCGGGTGTTTCAGAAGCTGGCGGAGCTGACCGGCCGGCTCATCACCGTGCAGGAAGAGGTGCTGCGGGCGGTGTCCCGCGAGCTGCATGACGAGTTCGGCCAGATCCTGACGGCGGTGGGGGCCATGCTGGGGCGGGCCGAGAAGCAGGGCGTCCCGGCCGATTCGCCGCTGCGCACCGAGCTGGGGGAGGTCCGGCAGGTGGCGCAGGCGGCGCTGGAGAGCCTGCGCAACCTCTCCCAGACCTTCCATCCCACTATTCTGGACGACTACGGGCTGGAGAAGGCCCTGGAGTGGTTCTGCCGGCGGTTCGAGAAGCAGACCGGCATCGCCGTGCAGTATGAGAAACAGGGCGAGGGTGACAGTGTCGGCGAGGAGGTGGCGATTCACGTATTTCGCATTCTGCAGGAGGCCCTGAACAACGTGGCGCGCCATGCGAAGACGTCGTCGGCCAGCGTGCGGGTGCGCTTGGGCGAGGGCCGGCTGCAACTGGAGGTGGAGGATCACGGCGTGGGATTCG
>JBGOUV010000075.1:0-20129 GCA_041477815.1 Terriglobia bacterium
CAAGGTATCGGCAGCGCCGTTTCAGATCTGGACCCCCGATGTCTACCAAGGCGCTCCCAGCCCGGTGGCCGCGTTCCTCTCCACCGGGCCCAAAGCCGCCGCCTTCGCCGTCCTGCTCCGCGTGTCTTTCACGGTGCTGACCCCTTCCATCTCAGCCTGGAACTGGGTTCTCTGGATATCAGCGCTACTCTCGATGACCATCGGGAACTTCGGCGCCCTGGTCCAGACCAACGTCAAGCGCCTGCTCGGCTACAGCTCGATCGCCCACGCCGGCTACGTCCTGGTGGCCTTCGCCTCCCGCACCGAGATCGGCGCGGCGGCGGCGATGTTCTACCTGGCCGCCTACGGCGCCATGAACGTCGGCGCTTTCCTGGTAGTGAGCCACATCGGCGCCGGCGAGCAGCGCGTCAACCTGGACGACTACGCCGGTTTGGGCCGCCGCCACCCCACGCTGGCCGCCCTGCTGGCGATCTTCCTGCTGTCGCTGGTAGGTATCCCCCTGACCGGCGGCTTCTTCGGCAAGTTCTACATTTTCCGGGCGGCCATCAACGCCGACCTGGTCGGGCTGGCCGTCCTCGGCCTGCTGAACAGCACCGTCGCCGCCTACTACTACCTCAAGATCCTGGTAGTCGTGTACATGCACGAGCCCCGCGACGACTCCCCGGTCGAGCCTCTCCCGGCCGGTCTCGCCGTCACTTTGGTTCTGGCCGCTGCCGCCGTCTTCGTGCTGGGTATCTTCCCCGGCACGGCCCTGGATCTCGCCACGCGTGCGGCCACGGGTGGGGCGAGCTTCAGCGGGCGCGGTACTGCAGCCCCGCTTCCGGCGCGCCGGGCTGAACCTCCGCCCCGGTGACTGTTTCTTCCAGCGCGGCAAACCACTCCCCTGCAAGCAGCCCACCAGAAACCTGTGACGCTGTCCTGTCGGGTTCTCGCCCGGGGCGCTATCTCGTGGCTGTGGCGGGCTATAAGGAAGGCGATGCCATCTTCGGTGATGTAGTCGCAACGGGAAGGGCCCAAAACAAGGCCAGCATCGCGGCCGCCAGCCGGTCAGGCCCCGCCGGCCGGTTCGATCTCAGCCGTCCACGGGGAGGGTATCACCTTCCTCGGGTTCCTCGGTCTCCTGCCGGGGAGTGAACTGGTCGGCGTCGGGGTTCTCCTGCCGCCGCCGCCGTAGAACACGTTCGATCCGCCGGTCCTTATCGCCGGTCAGCGAGAGTTCCCCCTTGGCCGATCGATCTGCCGGTTCCACCGGCGGGTAGATGGCCGGGTTGAAATGGATGGGACTCATCTGGTGCATGCATCGGCGGACTCGTCGGCAAACTTTAAATCTCGTACTCCGGCGCTTTCGGCGTCCCCCACTTAATCCGCGCCCACACCCGTTCGTGCAGAAAGTAGCCAATCAGCTTCGTCACCGCGTCCAGAGCCCCGATCTTCAGCCCCAGCGCCATCTGCCCGCTCAACCCCCAGGCGATCAGAGCGGTCAGTACCGACGAGATGACCCGGTAGCTGATGGCCTTGGCTATGCTGCGTCGTCGCGATTCCATTGTCTAGTAATTCTATCGAGAATAGTATCATTATATCCGGACTGGCGCTCCTGTGTTATCATGGCCGCGCTATGACGCCTCACATTGCCGCCAAGCGGGCTCGCCTGATGGCGGGCTGGGCAGTCCAGTCGACCGCCGCCGCCCGGTCCAAATCTGCCGCCACCATCACCGATGTCACCGCCCACGCCCTGCGCGAGCCGGCCGGCCAGCGCGAATACGTGATCGTGACTTTGCGCACCGATGCCGGCGTGACTGGCGTCGGCGAGGCTCCGGTCGCGCCGGGCGCCGACGCCGCTGCCGTAGTGGTCCATGTCCGCAGCCAGAAGGCGGCGCTGGTGGGCCGCGAAGCCACGGCGGTCGAGACTCTGCCGGCCTCACCGGTGCGCGGCGCTCTGAATATGGCCTGCCTGGATATCGCCGGCAAGCTGGCCAAGGCGCCGGTCTACGAGGTGCTCGGCGGCCCCACCCGCCACAAGGCCCGCGCCGCGACCACGCTCACCTCGCCCGACGCGGTGTCGTCGCTGCGGGCCGCGGGATTCCGCGCCGCCTTCGTCCCCCTGCCCCCGCCTCCTTACCGCAACCAGGGTCAGGGATGGGTCAAGGGCCTCCGGCGGCGGCTGGACGAGCTGCGCCAGGCCGCCGGCGACGACTTCGATTTCGTCCTCGACTGCAACGGCGCCCTCACCCCCGGCGACGCCCAGATGCTGGCCCGGGAACTCGAAACCTACCATTTGCTCTGGCTCGAGGAACCCTGCTCTCTGGTTAACCTGCAGGCGGCCGCTAAGATCTCGGGCGAAGCGGTGACGCCGGTAGGATTCGGCCGCCACGTGACCCAGAATCATCAGTTCCAGGACCTGCTGCGCCTGAACGCCATCGATATTCTGCGGCCGTCCCTGCGCCTGGGGTTCACTCCGATCCGGAAGGCCGCCGCCCTGGCCGAAACCTACTACATTGCCATAGCCCCGTTCCACCGTGGCGGCCCCGTCGCTACGGCGGCGGCCCTGCACCTGGCCGCCTCCCTCCCGAACTTCTTCCTGCAGGAGGTTCCCTTCCCCGCCGCCGAGCAGGACCGCCGCATGCGCGCCGAGCTGGTCTCCCAGCCGGTCGAGTCGGTCCGCGACGGCTACTTCGCCCTGCCCTCCGGCCCCGGCCTGGGTATCACCCTGAACCCCGACGCCCTCCAGAAGTACCGCGCCGCCTAAGGAGCCACTCCCATGAACCGACGCCACTTCCTAACAGGTTTCTCCGCCGCTGCCGCCGCACCGCGCCTCAGCGCCGCCGCCGACTGCTCGTGCGCACCGTTGCTCGCCGCCGCCCAGGCCGCCCCCGAGAAGGCCGCCGGCTGGCCCGCCCCGCGCCTCAAAATCACCAACGTCAAGGTCTTCGGCGTGTCCCTCACCCCCGACTCCGACCGCCCCTACGTCTTCGTCAAGATCGAGACCGACCAGGGCGTCATCGGCTGGGGCGAGGCGACGCTCGAAGGCAAGGCCGCCGCCGTCATCGCCTGCGTCCAGGACTTTCGCGAGTTCCTCATCGGCCAGAACGCGATGCAGGTCGAGCACTTGTGGCAGTCCATGTATGTTCACACCTTCTACCGGGCCGGCCCGGTGATCGGCTCGGCCATCTCGGGGATCGATCAGGCCCTCTGGGACCTCCGGGGCAAGGTGCTCGGGCTGCCGGTGTACAAACTGCTGGGCGGCCCCCTGAACCCGAAAGGCGCCCGCGGCTACTATCACGCCCGCGCCGGCACCCGTGAGGAGCTGCAGCAGCTCCGCGCCAACGCGCAGAAAATCGGCGTGACCTGCATCAAGAGCGGCATCCCCGGCTACTACGAGTGGATCGAGGGCCACCGTGCGATCCAGCGCGCCATCGACACCCTGGTCCGTCTGCGCGACGGCCTGGGTCCGGACATCGACATCGGCGTCGACTTCCACGCCAAGACCAGCCCGTCGGTGGCGGTCATCATTTGCAAAGAGGTGGAGCCCCTGAACCTGCTGTTCATCGAGGAGCCCTGCCCGCCCGAGAACGTGAAAGCGATGAAGCGCATCTCCGACCGCACCACCACGCCGATCGCGACGGGCGAGCGGCTGATCGCCTCCTTCTCCTGCCGCGAGCTGATCGAGATGGGCGTGGTGGATATCCTCCAGACCGACATCAACCACGTGGGCGGCATCACCGCCCTGTGGAAAGTAGCCGCCATGGCCGAGGCCTCCGGCATTTCCATGGCGCCCCACGCCTGTGAGGGGCCCATCGGCGGCATGGCCACCATCCACGTGGACGCCTCTATGCCCAACTTCCTGGTCCAGGAGATCTGCAGCGGCGTGGTTCCCGATGTGAAGGAGAAGGTCTGGGAGGAGTGGATGGGCTTCCCGGTGATGCGCATGGTCGACGGCCACTTCCCGCTGTCGGATAAGCCCGGCCTGGGGTTCGAGCTGACCGAGCAGGCGCTGGCCAAGTACCCCTTCGGCGGCACGCGTCCGATGGCCCGCGTATTCCACACCGACGGGTCCGTGGCCGAGTGGTAGGGAGCTACGGACGCGGCCCCGGCAGCGGCTTAGGCGACAACATCCCGTCGCGCCTGGCCGTGTTGGGATCAGTTGAACATAGGTCCGCTGCCGCGCAGTCTGGCTGGGCGGGGCGAGGTAAACGTGGTGCTCACCGTCGACGGCAAAACCGCCAACACCGCGATTGTGGCGATTCGGTAGCGCGAGCGCACTCGCCCTATCGCATCTTGCCGGCTTCGGCTTTCATGACCAGGGCGTTGTGCCCAGCCTGCTGCCCCAGCGGTCCGCCCAGGGCCGCCGACTGCTCGCTGAACGCCGCCGCTTCTAGCACTTGCGCCTTCTTCATGGTCATCCGGCCGAGCTCGTAGTTCACCAGGCCCAGGTGGAACAGCGCCGGGGCGAGCATCGCTTCGTTGCCTTTGATCAGGGGCAGTGCGCTGCGCAGATCCTTGTCTGCCTCGTAGTACTGGGCTTTCTCGGAGTGCACCAGGCCGGCGATCCAGTGTCCGCGGCCCAGCGCCGCCGTGCGCTTGCGCTCCCAGTCGGCAGCGGACATACCTTCCGGCTTGGGGTGCTTGGAGAGCGTGGCCACCAGGCGCTGGGCGTAGGTGAGGGCGCGGTCGCTCTGCTTGCGGCTCAGGGCCGTATCGGCCAATACCAGCAGCAGATCCTCGTTGTTGGGAAAGTTGGCGATGGCCTTGGCGGCGATGGCCGGGATCTTGGAGGCCGCGCCGGTCTGCTGCAGCGCCAGCAGGTAAGGACCATAGGCCTCGCTCAGGTACCGGCTCTTGGGGCTCTGCTGCTCGAGGGTGGCCAACAGGTCCACCGTGGTCGTGGGCGGGCTGGCCAGAGCGGTGGCATAGAGAGCGTACTCGCTATACAACTCGATTTCGCGCGCCCGGACAGACTCGAACTGACGCGCCAGGGCGCAGGTTTCTGCCGCCAGGTCCTTCACCTCGGCGGCAGCCTTCTTCGATACTGCTTCGGTTAGGCTTTGGAAAGCGTTCTCCAGATCCTCGGGGATCACCACCGGGGGTCCGAACAAGAGGATTACGGCGAAACTCAGTACGGACTCGCTCATCACACCCTCCCGTCTGCACGGGCGTCAGACTGGAGTCGGGGCGCTCCGCGCACTTCCGTTATCTTTAGTATACTCGCCTTGCTGACTCTGGGTATCCCCTGACTTTCGGGCATTCTTTGTAGGCAAAGACGATCCGGTTGGTGTTATAATCGCCCCCAAGCTTCTGCGGAACCATGGGACCTGCGAGAAAGAGAACGCCGGCGCCGGGCCAGGAGGCTGCACGGCTGGAGGCCCTGCGGGGGTATCGGGTTCTCGATACCGACCCGGAGCCGGCCTTCGACGATATTGTCCTGCTGGCGGCGCACCTCGCCGGCACGCCCATCGCTCTGATCGGGTTTCTCGATGCAGACCGGGAGTGGTTCAAGGCCGGGGTCGGCCTCGCGGAGACCGAACTCTCGCGCGACGTCTCCTTCTGCACCCACTGCCTGCGGGGACCGGACGTGCTGGTGGTGCGCGATGCCACCGCCGACCGCCGGTTTGCGGGCAACCCGTTGGTCACCGGCGAGCCTCCGATCCGCTTCTATGCCGGAATGCCCCTGCGGACAGACGGCGGACTCGCGCTGGGCGCCCTATCGGTCATGGACTACGAGCCGCGGGATCTGACCGCTGAGCAAACCACGGCGCTGCGGGCGCTCGCCCGGCAGGTCCTGCGGCAACTTGAGTGGCGGCGGGAGCATCACCAGGAGGAGCACCTGATGGTGCAGTACGCCACCGCCCGTGTGCTGGCCGAGGTGGCCACGCTCGGGGAAGCGGCGCCCCGCATCCTGGAAGCGATCTGCGACAGCCTGGGATGGGAGTATGGCGGGCTGTGGACGGTCGATGAGGCGGCGGGGGCCCTGCGCCTGGCGGAGATCTGGCACTCCCGCCCCGGGGGACTGGCGGAATTCGAGGCCCTCAGCCGAAGTCTGGCCCTCCCGCCCGGGGTCGGATTGCCCGGACGAGTGTGGTCCACCGGAGCGCCCGCCTGGATACCCGATGTGCCGCAGGATGGGAACTTCCCGCGGGTTGCCGTAGCCACCCAGGCCGGCCTGCACTCGGCTTTCGCCCTTCCCATCGTGCTGGGGAGCACGGTGCTGGGGGTGATGGAGTTTTTCAGTCGCGAGATCCGCCAGCCGAACGAGGAACTGCTGCGGCTGATGGCGACGCTGGGCAGCCACGTCGGGCAACTGGTGGAGCGCCAGCACGCCGTGGAAGCGCGGCAGGAGAGCGAGGAGAGGTTTCGCACCCTGTTCGAAGAGGCTCCCATCGCCTACCACGAAATCGACCGGGACGGGATCGTGCGGCGCGTGAATCGCGCCGAGTGCCTCTTGCTGGGACGCCAGGGGTGGGAGATGGTGGGCCGGCCCATCTGGGACTTCGTGGCGCCCGAAGAGCAGGGGCGAAGCCGCGAAGCGGTCCGTCGCAAGGTGTCCGGCGAGCAGCCGGTGACGGCCTTCGAGCGTGAGTTCGTGGGCGCGAATGGCGCCCGCTACATCCTTGAAATACACGAACGACTGATCGAAGACGCCCAGGGGCGCGTAGTGGGGATTCGCTCGGCCATGCTGGATGTTACCCGGCGCAAGCTCGCCGAGGCGGCCCTGCACAAGGCCAAGGAGACCGCCGAAGGGGCCAGCCGCGCCAAGGGCGAGTTTCTGGCCAACATGAGCCACGAGATCCGCACCCCCATGAACGCCATCGTCGGCATGACCGAGCTGGCGCTCCACACCGCACTGACCCCCGACCAGCGGGAGTTCCTCGGCGTGGTCCGCGAATCGGCCGACGCCCTGCTGTCGCTGCTCAACGACATCCTGGATTTTTCGAAGATCGAGGCGGGGAAGCTCGATCTGGAGTCGATCGCCTTTCCTCTGCGTGACAGTCTCGGCAATACACTCCGTACCCTGGCCCTGCGGGCCGAACAAAAAGGACTGGAGCTGGCCTGCCGCATCGCCCCCGGCGTTCCCGACGATCTGGGGGGCGATCCCGGCCGGCTGCGCCAGATCGTGGTGAACCTGGTGGGCAACGCCATCAAGTTCACCGAGCGGGGCGAGGTGGTGCTGGAAGTGGAGGTGGAGTCCGCCGCCTCAAGCGACGAAGAGGTGGTGTTGCGGTTTACCGTGACCGACACCGGGATCGGCATCCCCGCCGCCCAGCAGCAGGCGATCTTCGAAGCCTTTTCGCAAGCCGACAGCTCCACCACCCGCAAGTACGGCGGCACGGGTCTGGGTCTGGCCATCTGCTCGCAGTTGGTGGAGCGGATGGGCGGACGCATCTGGGTGGAGAGTGAAGTGGGCAGAGGCAGCGCCTTCCATTTCACCGCCCGCTTCGGACGCCGGGGGCCGCCGGCCGCGCCTCCGGCCAGGAAGCCGGTGAACCTCACCGGCCTGCCCGTGCTGGTGGTGGACGACAACGCCACCAACCGGCGCATTCTCGAGGAAGTGCTGGCCAGTTGGCGGATGCAGCCGACGGCGGTGGCGGGCGGCGAAGAGGCTCTGGCCGTTCTGGGCCAAGCCAGTGAGGCCGGCCGCCCGTTCGCGCTGGTGTTGCTCGACGCCATGATGCCCGGGATGGACGGGTTCATGGTGGCCGAGGAGATCCGCAAGCGCCCCGAGCTGGCCGGCTGTGTCGTGATGATGCTCTCGTCGGCCGGTCTGGCCGGCCACGGCGAGGAGTGCCGGCGCGTGGGGCTGCAGGCCTGGCTCACCAAGCCGGTCAAGCAGTCGGATTTACTGGATGCCATCCTCCACGCCCTGGGCTCCCCGGAGTCCCCGCTGCCAGCCCCCGCCGTCTGCGGCCCGGAGGCCGCCGCCGTCCGCCCGCTCCGCATCCTGCTGGCCGAGGACAACCCGGTGAACCAGAGGCTGGCCCGCAGCTGGCTCGGCGAGCGGCAGCATACGGTGGTGGTGGCCAACAACGGTCGGGAGGCGCTGGCGGCTCTCGACGCGGAGCGGTTCGACCTGGTCCTGATGGATGTCCAGATGCCCGAAATGGGCGGCTTCGAAGCCACCCAGGCCATTCGGGAGAAAGAGAAGCAGAGCGGGCAGCGGATCCCCATTGTGGCCATGACCGCTCACGCCCTGAAGGGCGATCGCGAGCGCTGTCTGGAGGCCGGCATGGACGGCTATCTGTCCAAGCCCATCGAGCCGGAGGAGCTGATCCGCGTGGTGGAAGAGCTGGCGAAGCAGGTTGTGGACCGGCAGGAGCTGGCCCGCCGGTTCGGCGGCCACCAGCGTCTGCTCCGGGAAGCGGTGAGCGAATTCCTCGCCGACTATCCGCACCAGATGGCCCGGCTGCGGGCAGTAGTGGACCGGGGCGACCACCACGCCGCGGCGCGCGTGGCCCACGCCGTGAAAGGGGCGGTGAGCAATTTCGCCGCGTCCGCCGCCGTGGAGGCGGCGCAGGAACTGGAAGGCGCCGGCCGCCGGGGGGACGCGGCCGCCGTTCGCCAAGGCTACCAGCGTCTGGAAGCGGCGATGGAGCGGCTCCGGCCGGCTCTGGCGGCTTTGTAAGGCGGGCTGGGTCAGCCGCCGGAGGCCCCCGCCCCGCCTACCGCCACCAAGTGGTCATCCGTACGCAGGTAGATGCGGCCGTCCGAGATGGCGGGCGAGGCCAAGGTCCGCTCGCCGAGCTGGTTGCGGTGCAGGAGCTTGTACTCCCGTCCGGCCTGCAGGACGAAGCCTTCGCCTTGCTCGTTGATCAGGTACACCTTGCCATCAGCGGCCACCGGGGAGGCCGAAAAGACGCCGCCCAGGCGCTCCCGCCACAGCACCTGGCCGCTCGAAGAGTCGACACCGGAGGCAATGCCCATCTCGTTGGCCATGTAGAGAAGACCCTGGTAATACAGCAGTGAAGCTACATAGGGTCCGCCGGTGGGGTTGTTCCAGACCACGTGGGTCTTCGCCACGTCGCCGCGTCCGCCGATTTTCACGGCCAGGTAGGGGCTGGAGCTGTAGCCGCGGTTGGCGTAAAGGACCCCGTTGTGGAACACGGGGGTGGGGACGGGAACGCGGTTGGGCTCGCCGACGTGCCACAGCAGCTCGCCGGTGCTGGGATCGACGGCGTCAAGGCGCTCGCTGGAGTTGACAATCAGCTCGTCGCCCCGCGGGCCGGGGACCAGGAAGGGCGTGGTGTAGGACCGGCGGTCGTGGCCGCGGTCGGCCTTCCAGCGGGTCTTCCCGGTCTTCTTCTCGACGGCCAGCAGGTACGCCGCGCCCTGGTGGTCGCACAGCAGGATCAGACTGTCCTTGTAGAGGGTAGGAGAGCTGCCGTGGCCCCAGAGGATCTGGAAGGGGCCGTAATCCTGGCCCAGGCTGCGGGACCAGGCGAGCTTGCCGTCGAGGGTCAGGGCCACGACCTGGCCGGTGCCGAACCAGGCGTAGACGAGCTGCCCGTCGGTGATGCAGCTCGGACTGGCCAGGTTGTGTTTCATGTGGACCGCCGGCAACTCGCCGCCGGCGGCAAGGCGGTATTCCCAGCGCAGCCGTCCGTCGGCCCGGGAGAAGGACTGGACCACGAACTCGACCTGATCGCGCCGGCCGGTCTTCTTGGCCACGGAGGCGTTGTCGAAATCGCGGCCGCGCTGCTCGAAGGGGCCGTCGCCGAGCTGGGCGGTCAGGAAGATCTGGTCGCCCCAGAGGATGGGCGTGGAGGTTCCGAGGCCGGCCAGCGGCGCCTTCCACACCACCTTCCACTGGACCGGGATGTCCTTCTCTTCGGAGACGCCGTTGGCCGCGGGTCCGCGCCACTGGGGCCAGTTGGCGGCAGACAGAGGGACGGCCAGAAGGAGGACGAGCGGGGATCGCATAGGCCCCATTATAACGAGCAACCCGCCGCTCGGTCTGCACCGGGCCGCGGGCTGTCCCTGGTGTTCACCGCTCTCCAGCGGAACGGCTCCAGACTCCTGTAGTAATAGGCATAAGGGGTCAGACCGGGATGCGGTACAGCATGGCGTCGCCCTCCCAGCCGCCGGGAAGGGCGAACAGGCGCGTCATGTGAACGCAGATCTGGCGGGTACGGCGGTCCTCGCGGGCGTAGAAATTGGATAGCGTGAGCAGGGGGTCTTCGCCCGGCTGCAGGTCGTCGACCAGGCGCACACTGGCGCGGATCAGCCCTCCGCCGGCGCGGTCCACTTCCCCGATCTGGAACGGATACCGCGGCCGGTTGCCCTTGGGATTGGTCTTAGTGATATTGCCTAACCAGTAGAGACGCCCGCTGGAGTGCCGGAGCAGTTGCGAGCAGGCGCTCGGCGAGAAAAACGGCTCGCCGTCGTCGTAGGTCCAGGGCTCGGGCCGGGTCCACTGCCAGCCGCCGTCGGTCGAGAACGACACCCAGCGGTAACCGGGCTGCTCGGGCCGGCGGTCGTTCGAGCCTCGCATAACCAGCAGCAGGCGCCCGCCGTCGAGCGCGGCGATGGTGGGCTCCACCATGCCGCGCGTGGAGCGCTCGGGATCGCCGCGAATAGGCTCGCTCATCTCCCACTCCAGACGGTCCCCCTTCCAGCGGCCGTGCAGCACCGCCGCCTCGTGATAGGTGTACCCGCCGCCGGGATTGTACAGCGCGCCGCCGGGACCGAGCGGCGAGACCTCCACCGGCAGCAGGACTTCACCTCCCGGACGCGCCAGGGGCCGGCAGGTGTTGTCCCCCAGCACGGCGCAGTTCTTGCCGGTCCATACCCCGGGCAGCGGGTGGCGCTCGTCGAACTCCACTCCCTTGTGAACCACCTGGCGCGGCGCGCCCTGCGACACCGTGTAGAAGATGTTCCACTGCCGCAGGCCTTCCAGGGGATCGTCGGTGGGAAGCGTGCCCTCCACCCAGAACTCCAGGAAGCGGCCCGTGGCCGGATCGACCCAACCCCCGCGCGGGTGCTTCCGCCACATGCCCCCGGGACGCTTCTCGCCCGTAGGCGTCTGCACCGGAGCGCCCCAGGTGCGTCCGTAATCGGTCGAGTAGCGATAGTAGGCGGCATCCACCGTGCCGGACCGCGACCACCGCTGCTCGATCGACATCATGTCGCCGCCCCTGGCCCGGGTGTAGTAGGCGAAAGCCATCACCGCCGCGCCCTTTCCCGGCGAGCGCAGGAAGACTTCCCGGCCCGCCTGTCGGGGCGTGGCCCGGCACACACCGGCCAGCGCCCCGGCGGTCAAGAAACGCCGCCGCGAGAGTGTCATTGGCTGGCAGCCCCCACAGCGTCATCTTATAGCTTTTGGGCTCCCAGGGGCTACTTGCTAGCTCTTCCCGAATCGGATAAGCTGTACAGACATGAACGCCCTCCTGATCTATCCGGAATGGCCCGATACCTACTGGAGCTTCAAGCACGCGCTGCCGTTTGAGGGCAAGCGGTCCCCTTATCCGCCCCTGGGCCTGCTGACCATTGCTCCGCTGCTGCCGCGGCACTGGAACAAGCGCTTGGTCGATACCAACGTGCGCCGGCTCACCGACGCCGACCTGGCGTGGGCCGACGTCGCCCTGCTGAGCGGCATGCTGGTGCACAAACAGGATCTGCTGGCGATCCTGGAGCGCTGCCGCTCCCGGGGTCTGCGAACCGTGATCGGCGGGCCGGCCACCAGCAGCATAGAAGAGCTCCCCCGCTATGCCGACCACGTGGTGATCGGCGAGGCGGAAGAGTTGATCGGAGACCTGGCGTCCGGCCTGGAGCAAGGAACGGCAAAAAGGCTCTACCGGGCCGCCGACATGCCCGGGCTGGATAAGACCCCGTTGCCCGATCTGAGCCTGATCCAGTCGAAGTACTACAGCGCTATGGCCGTGCAGTACTCGCGCGGGTGTCCGTTCAACTGTGAGTTTTGCGACATTATCGAGATTTACGGGCGCAAGCCGCGGACCAAGTCGCCGGCCCAGGTAGTGGCCGAGCTGGAGCAGCTCTACGAGCGCAAGTGGCGGGGCTCGGTGTTCATTGTGGACGACAACTTCATTGGCAATAAGAAGAAGGTCAAGGAGCTGCTGCCGGTGCTGGCGGAGTGGAACGCCCGGCGCCACCAGCCGTTCAGCTTCTTCACCGAGGCCTCGCTCAATCTGGCCGATGACACGGAGTTGTTACAGATGATGAAGGACGCCTCCTTCACCAGGGTTTTCCTGGGCATCGAAACACCGGTGGAGGAAAGCCTGAAGGAGGCCCAGAAGTTCCAAAATACGCGCCGCAGCCTCCTCGATAGCGTACACCGCATCCAGAGCTATGGCATGGAGGTTATGGCCGGCTTCATCGTGGGCTTTGACAGCGATCCCGAGGACATTTTCGACAAGCAGGTGGAGTTTATCCAGGAGAGCGCTATTCCGCTGGCCATGGTGGGGCTGCTGCTGGCGCTGCCGGGCACCCAGCTCTACTGCCGGCTCTTGCGAGAGGGCCGCATTGTGGAGGAGGGTCATGGGAACAACATGGACTGCCGGCTCAACTTCATCCCCAAGATGAACCCCCAGCGGCTGGTGGAAGGCTACAAGTCGATCCTGGCGCGCATCTATCACCCGGACGCCTACTATGAACGGGTTCGCAGGTTTCTGGCGCAATACTCTCCCACCCACCATCGGCGCCGCTCGTTCTCGGACTACGTCGCCCTGGGCCGCTCCATGGTGCAACAAGGACTGCTGGGGGAAGCTCGCGCCAGCTACTGGAAGTTCTTCCTGCAGGCGGCCACCCGCTACCGCCACGCCTTCGACACCGCCATCACCCTGGCCATTATGGGCCACCATTTCCAGACCCTCACCCGGGTCATCTGCGAGGAGCCCCCCTCATGACGATTTCCCGCCGCGACATGTTCCCAGGCCTCACCGGAGCACTGGCCGCTCCGCTGCTGCTCCGCCGCGCCGAGGCGGAGGTCACCCCCGACCTCGTCAAGTTTCGCCCCGAAATCGAGCCCCTGGTGGCTTTGATCGAGCGCACGCCGCGCGAGAAGTGCGCGGAGATGGCGGTCGAGCAGCTCCGGCGCGGGGTGGGGTATCGCCAGCTCCTGGCCGCGCTCTTTCTGGCCGGTATCCGCAATATCAACCCCCGTCCGCCGGGATTTGCGCTGCACTGTGTCTTTGTGATTCACTCGGCCCATCTGATCGGCCTGGAAGCCCCCGCCGACTCCCGCCTGCTACCTCTGTTCTACGCGCTGGACGACTTCAAAGTTTCCCAGGAGCGCGATGCCAAGCAGGCCTCCGGCGACTACACCATGGGACCTCTGCGCGGTTCTCTTCCCTCCCCCGACCGCGCCGCCGCCGAGTTTTCGGCGGCCCTGGAGGCCTGGGACGCCGAGCGGGCCGAGCGCGCCATCGTCGCGCTGGCCCGCCGCCGCAGCGCCGCCGAAGTCTTCGGCCTGCTGTGGCGGTACGGCGCCCGCGACTACCGCAACATCGGACATAAGGCCATCTTCGTGGCCAACGCCTGCCGGACGCTCCACACCATCGGCTGGCAGCACGCCGAGCCGGTGCTCCGCTCCCTGGCTCTGGGCCTGCTCGCCTTCGAGAAGGAGCAGTCGGTCAACGGCTATGCCCTCGACGACCAGTGCTACGGCGGGAACCTCCAGCGTCTGAAGGAAACCTACTCGCGCCTGCCCGACGGCTGGGTCGCCGAGGCCGGGGACCCGCCCGCCACCCGCAGCCTCCTCACCACCATGCGCGACTCGACCCCCGCAGAAGCCTGCGCCGACGTCGCCGGCCGCCTCGCCAAAGGTAAGGCCGGCGCCGGAACGGTCTGGGACGCCGTCCACCTGTCGGCGGCGGAGCTGAGAATGCGCGCCCAAGGCGGCGCGGTCCTGGTCGGTATTCACGCCGTCACCGCCGCTAATGCCCTGCATTACGCCTACCTGGCCGCCCCCGATCCCCAGGACCGGTTTCTCCTGCTCCTGCAGGCCGTCGGCTGGATGGGCCAGTTTCGCACCTGGGCAGGGTCGCGCCAGGACGGCCTCCGCCCGTTCCCCATCACCGATCTCGAGCCCAGCGGCGACGCCGCTCCCCTGGAGCGCACTCTAACGGAAACCTTCGCCGCCATTCCCTCCAACCTGGACGCCGCGGCCGCCCGCGTCTTCCGCCTGGCCCCGGATCTTCCGTCCCGGCAGGCGTTTCTGGCCGCCGCCCTGCGCTTCACTTCAGCCAAGGTCAACGAGGTACACTACTATAAGTATCTGGCAGCCTTGCTCGAAGATATCTCCCTGGTGAGCCCCGACTGGCAGCCCCACCTGCTCGCCGCCGTGGTTTACTACAGCAAGGGCTCGGGCGATCCGGAGCCGGTTCCGATGAAACGCGCCCGCGAGGCTCTGCGGGCCTTGGCCGCCTGAGACAGGGACTGGGACTTTAGTACGGAACATTACCGGTTGTCATCCTTCGAGCTGTGGCAGCGATCGGATTGGATGTACAATCGATGCCTGGAGGAAGGAGGTCCAACATGTTCTGCGCCGGTTGTGGGGCGCCGGTGAGGGGCGCCTTCTGCGGGTTTTGCGGGCAGCCTGCTGCACCAGCGGCAGCGCCACAGGCCCAGCCAGGCTCCGCTCCTGCGGC
This sequence comes from Terriglobia bacterium, assembly GCA_041477815.1. GTDB lineage: Bacteria > Acidobacteriota > Terriglobia > Bryobacterales > JACQDG01 > JBGOUV01. Next base: position 14,595 of record JBGOUV010000075.1, read on the forward strand.
TCCAGCGGCCGCGAGCAAGGGCAGCTCATTGGGGAAGATCCTCCTCATCGTGTTCGGGTGCTTCGTGCTTCTCGGGGCCCTGGCGGTGGGTGGCATCTACTACGCGGTGGGCAGGGTCAAGGCGAAGTCGTTGCAGGCGATTTCTCAAGCCGTTGGCCGGAACCCCTGCGCGCTGATCTCCAAGGAGGAAGTACAGGAGGTGCTGGGGGTTCCGATCGAGAAGACCGCCGGGATCACCGACGGCGGCGAGCCGGGCTGCGCCTTTTTCGCCTCCCCGGAAGCCTTCCAGCAGCTCGCCCGGGATTCTCTGGCCAAGGTCCCCGGGGAAGCCCAGGCGGGCGCCGCCGCGGAAGACAAAGCCGGGCGCAAGTCGGACAACCCCTTATCGTTGCTGAACAACGAGAGCATCAAGAACCTCGAAGGTATTGTGAAGACCTTCGCGATTGCCGGTCAGGCGCAGCAAGGCGACGGTCGCGTGTTCGGCTTTACCCTGGAATCGAACTTCGGACTGGATTGGTCGACCTTCCGGGCGACGCTGGGCGTCATCCCCGGTTTCGAGTCCCTCAGCGGCGTGGGCGATAATGCCATGATCGGACCCTTCGGCCACGTCCTCTACGTGCAAAAGGGCCGGGCTAAGGTGACCCTGAACCTGATGGCCGTGCCGGACGCGCGAAATAAGGGCGTGGCCCTGGCCCGCAAGATCGTATCGCGATTGTAGCTACAGCAACCGGAAGTGGACGGTCACCAAGGCACCGACGGTGACCGGCTTGCCGTCGCGCACGGCCGGGCGAGGCTCTGCGAGCCCTGAGCTGAGTCTACGTCTCGGACGGGCGGAAGGCCCTGATCTCGAGCTGGGGGATCACGCGAAAGTGCCGAACATTGCCGGTTGCCAGAACCAACATCGTCTCGCGAGCCGTGGCGGCGATCAGAGCGTCTGCAAGTTGTAGTCCGTGGCCGAGCGAATGTTCCTCTACGAGGGTGGCGGCCAAGTGACTGATCGACTCCGTCAGCGGCAGCACTCGAAATTCATGGTCCGGGAAAAAGCAGCGAATCACCCGGATCTCGTTGCGGGATCGCGCTCCCTCGTATAGCTCCATCAGCGAGATCACCGAAACGGCGCGGTCGGCGCACGATTCGACCAGCCCCGCGGCCTTCCGATCGCCGCGCAAGAGCCAGATCAGAACGTCCGTGTCAAAGATCACGGAAGCGCCCCTGCCTGAGCTTCCGTACGTGGGTGGCGACGTCGCGCACGTCTTCCCGATCCTTCCACAGGCCGAACGCTTCGTGCGTGCGGATGCTGGGGGGCTTCCTCTCTCCCGCGATCGGCAGAATACGGGCCTTGGGCTTGCCTCGGTACAACACGGTCACTACTTCCCCGCGCTCGATCGCCTTGAGGACATCCTTCATTTTGTATCGGAGGTCAACAATGGTAGCTGTCAAGTTCCCTCCTTGGCACAAAGGAACATGTCTAGTTGTAAGTATACAGGAGGAAACTGCCCTACAGCAACCGGAAGTGGACGGTCACCAAGGCGCCGACGGTGACCGGCTTGCCGTCGCGCATGGCCGGCTTGAAGCGCCACTGGCGGACGGCTTCGATGGCCTTCTCGTCCAGACCCAGGCCCAGGGAGCGCCGCACCACCACCTTGTGCGCGCGGCCATCGGGCTCCACTTCGACGTAGAGCTCGACCGTACCCTGGTGCTTGGCCTTGCGGGCTTCCTCGGAGTACTCGGGGTCGACGCGGTGGATCAGTTGGGGCGCGGACACGCCGCCACCCACGCGGAACACGCCGCCGCCCATGCCGCCACCGGAGCCGGGGCCCACACCGGGACCGGTTCCGCTACCCACGCCGCCACCGGAGCCCGACCCGATGCCGCCGCCCGAGCCCGTGCCGTTCGAGGGTGGACCAAGGCGGCCCAGGGGGTCGCCGAACTGCGCCAGGTTCACTTGGGGGGGCTGCAGCTCCGGCGGGACGATCACGGTAGGATCCATGATCAGCTTGGGGTGCTCGTTCATGATCTTGGTAGTGGGCGGGGTAAACTGCTCCAGCGCGAACTTCGGCAGCTTGCCCTTGCTGGCGGGCAAAGGCGAACGGTCGCCGCCGCCGCCACCGCCGCCGGCGGGCTTCGCGGCCGGCTTGGCCATCGGCAAGAACGGGGATAGATCCGCAGGCAGGATCAGCGTCGCCGTCTGACGGGCCGCCTGCTGCACCGCCGGATGGGTGAAAACCACGATCACCAGGGCCACACCCAATACGTGAGACACCACCGAGGAGGCGGCCGCCTGTCGCGTGTAGCGGTAGTCGCCCCAAATGTCCTTCACGGGAATCGGCTGCGACGTCACGACCAGGGGCGGTTCCTTCGTGGGATGCAGCAACTCGCGGACCTGGGCGACCAGAGAGTGGTACCAGGGCTCCTCCATACTATTTATAAGCAAGTGGTCGAGGTTGTCTGGTTCTCTCACCGTGGGTCTCTCGTTCTCTCTATCCGACGCTCTAGCTTCCAAGGGCGTTACACCTTTTGGAATCTACCCTCATTGTAACACATCTGTCCAGCTATCAACCTTATAACGCGAATGGAGGCGGGGCGCAAGACCCCCTCTGTTAATTCTGACACAGTTCGCTCTACGGAAAACTGTAGGGGGTGAACGGGTGCAGTGCCGCTTCCGTTTCTGACTTCCGTCTTCTGTTTTCCTTCTCCCGTGGGACCGGTGTCGAACGGGCTATAATTGAAGGTTTATGGACCTCAAGTCAACGGTCAACCTGCCCAAGACCAGCTTTGCCATGAAGGCCAACCTGCCGCAAAACGAACCCAGGACCCTGGAGCGGTGGGACCAGGAAGACCTCTACGGGCAGATCCGCCGGGCGCGGGCGGGGCGGCCCAGCTACGTCCTGCACGACGGTCCCCCCTACGCCAACGGGAATATCCACCTCGGTACGGCGCTAAACAAGATCTTGAAGGACCTGATTGTAAAGTCCAGAACCATGGCGGGTTTCAATGCGCCCTATGTCCCCGGCTGGGACTGCCACGGCCTGCCCATCGAGATCAAGGTCGACCAGGAGCTGGGCGCCCGCAAGGCGAAGATGAAGCCGCTGGAGATCCGGGCGGCGTGCCGCAGGTACGCGGAAAAGTACGTCGACCTCCAGCGTCGCAGCTTCCGCCGGCTGGGGTGCCTGGGCCAGTGGGACGACCCGTACCTGACCATGTCGGCCCAGTACGAGAGCGTGATCGCCGGAGCCTTCGTCGAAATGCTGGACCGTGGGTACGTGTACAAGGGTCTCAAGCCCGTCCACTGGTGCATGAACTGCCGCACCGCTTTGGCGGAGGCCGAGGTCGAGTACGAGAACCACGCGAGTCCCTCCATCTGGGTGAAGCTGGCCCTGCCGGCCGGGGCCGAGAAGATCGATCCGGCGCTGGCCGGCCGGCGGGTCAGCGCCCTGATCTGGACCACCACGCCTTGGACCATCCCGGCCAACCTGGCCATCGCCTACCATCCGAAGTTCGAATACGTGGCGGTGGAGGCGGGCGAAGAAGTCTACATCGTAGCCCGGGCGCTGCTGGCGACGACCGCGGCTAAGTGCGGATTTTCGCCGGACCATGTACTGGCTTCGTTTGGCGGCGACCGCCTGGAGGGACTGGAGTTCCGCCATCCGTTTCTGGACCGCGTGTCGAAGGGCATCCTGGCCGACCACGTGACCCTGGAACAAGGGACCGGGGCGGTCCACACGGCCCCGGGACACGGTCATGAGGACTACGTGGTGGGCGCGCAGTACGGCCTTCCGATCTACTGTCCCGTGGATGGGGCCGGTCGCTTCTATGACACCGAGTGGCCGCAGAAACTCGGTCGTGGCGATCCGGTCAACATCGACCTCTATGTGCCGCAGGAACCCGGCCGTGGCGATCCGGTCAACATCGACCTCCGTGTGCCGCAGGAACTGCTCGGCAAGACCGTCTGGGAGGCCAACCCGATCGTAGTAGACCTGCTGCAAAAAGCCGGCGCGCTGCTGGGTCAGGAGCAGATCGAGCACAGCTATCCGCACTGCTGGCGCTGTCACAATCCGACCATCTTTCGCGCCACCGAGCAGTGGTTCATCGGCATGGAGCGCAACAACCTGCGGCAGCGGACCCTGGAGGAGATCAAGCGCATCCGATGGTTTCCGGCGTGGGGCGAGGAGCGGATCTCGAATATGATCGCCACCCGTCCGGACTGGTGCATCTCGCGCCAGCGGGTGTGGGGGGTGCCGATCATCGTGTTTTATTGCGAGGGTTGCCAGGAGCCCCTGACCGACCGCAAGGTTTTGGACGGGGTGGTGCGCCTGTTTGCCGAGCGCACGGCGGACGCCTGGTACGAGCGTGAGGCAGCGGACCTGATGCCCGGCGGCACGCGGTGCCCGAAGTGCGGCGGCCGCCAGTTCCGCAAGGAGACCGACATTCTGGACGTGTGGTTCGATTCGGGGTCGAGCCACCTGGCCGTGTTGGGGCAGCGGCCGGATCTGCCCTGGCCGGCGGATCTCTACCTGGAGGCCGGCGACCAGTATCGCGGCTGGTTCCACAGCTCCCTGCTGGTGGGCATGGGGCTGAAAGATCACTCGCCGTACCGCGCCTGCCTGACGCATGGGTGGGTGCTCGACGCGCAGGCGCAGGTGATGTCCAAGTCGGCCGGGACCGGCATCCAGCCGGAGGAGGTGGTGAAGTCGCACGGAGCCGATATCCTGCGATTGTGGAGCAGCTCGACCGAGACCAGCGAAGATTCCCGCGTCTCCAAAGAGACCCTGGACCGGCTGTCGGAGGCGTACCGCAAACTGCGGAATACGTTCCGCTACATGCTGGGGAACCTGTACGATTTCGACCCGGCGCAACACGCTCTGCCCGCCGGCCGGCTCCTGGAGATCGATCAATGGGCGCTGGTGCGGGCGGAGACGCTGGTGGCCGACTGCCTGCGGTGGTACGAGGAGTTCGCGTTCCACAAGGTACACCACGCCCTGGTGAGCTTCGCCACGGTGGACCTGAGCGCGGTGTATTTCGACATCCTGAAGGACCGGCTGTACACCGCGGCGCCGGCGTCGGCGGCGCGGCGCAGCGCCCAGACGGCGATCTACAAGCTGGCCCACACGCTGGCCCGTCTGGCGGCGCCGGTGTTGAGCTTTACCTGCGAAGAGGTGTGGACGCTGTTGCCGAAATCCGCAGGAGATCCTGCCAGCGTCCACCTGGCGCTATTCCCGGCGCCGGAGGAGCTGACCGCCGGCCTGAGCGCCGAGCAGCGCAGCCGCCTGGCCAATTGGGACCGCCTGATGGACGTCCGGCCGGTAGTGCTCAAGGCGCTGGAGCAGGCGCGACAGGAGAAGTTCATCGGCAACCCTCTGGAGGCCCGGGTCGTCTTAGCGGTGAATGGCGAGGTGGGGAAGTTGCTGGCCGGCTACCGGCCGCAGCTTCCGGCGCTGTTCATCGTCTCCCAGGTGGACCTGCGCGAGGGCACAGGCGAGGGGATCGAGGTGCAGGTGGAGCGCGCGCCGGGCGCCAAGTGCGAGCGGTGCTGGA
>JBGOUV010000265.1:0-9868 GCA_041477815.1 Terriglobia bacterium
GTATTGACCAGTATGTCGCTCACCCCCGGGTCCTGCAAGAGGGGCTCCAGCGGGCCCAGGCCGAAGACCTCGTCCAGAACCTCGTCGCAGATCTGCTGCCGCTCCATGGAGCTGAGCAGGGTGCTCTCGGCGTCCAGCAGCGCCAGCAGCGCCGTCCGTACCTCGTTGCGCACCTTGTGGTTGTCGATGGTCGCCAGCGCTTCCAGGTTGATCTTATCCAGGAGCTTGCGATGCAGGGTGAACTTCAGCTCCTGATACTCGGGGTTCAGGGAAACCTTGCTGCGTCCCATCGACCGCCGCAGGCGGTCCTCCCAGCTTACGTCGGTGTGTGATTGGAATGTCGTGGCCATAGTCTTGGTCTAAGAATCTTTAGCTCTCCGGCAGCAGCGCCGCCAGGTTCATCAGCGACAGGCTCTTTTTCTTCTTCTCTTCTCCCGGGACGGCCAGAATCTCTTCGCTGAACCGCCGGAAGTGCTTGCCCAGGTCGGTATTAGGAGGCACCACCTTACCCGCGGTCAGCGCCCGGTGGACGGTGTTGTAGTCGTCCGGGAAGGTCATGTGCACCGGGAAATTGAAGACCTTCTCCATGTCCCCGGTGGATAGCTCGTCTTTGCGGCTGACCCGGTTGACCACCACCCGGAAGCGGTCGCGCGAGAAGCCCATCTGGTCCAGAAACACGATGCATTTGCGGGTCATGTGGAGCGCCGGCAGCTCGGGCGTGCAGACGATGTAGATGCGGTCGGCGTCGCCCAGCGTGGCCAGGGACACGCGCTCGTAGGCGGAGGGCAGGTCCACCACCACCGCCTCGTAGATCACCCGCGCGTATTCCAGAATCTCGTGGACGCGGTGTCCCTCGAACTGCATGGTCTCGGGCTTGTCCGGGCCCGGCAGCACGTCCAGACCGCCCACGTTGCCGATGAGGGCGCTCCACAGGGCGCTGTCCAACTGGTCGGAGTGGCGGATGCCGTCCAGCAGCGAGTAGCCGTGATTCAACTTGAGGGCGAACGAGATGGTGCCCCCCAGCAGGTCCAGGTCGGCCAGCAGGACCTTGCGCTGGCCTTCTTTGCGCAGGGCGTAGGCGGTGTGGTAGGCCAGCGTGGTAGCCCCGTAGCCGGCCTTGGCCCCCACGAAAGCGATCAGCTTGCCGCGCTGCGGCTGGGTGCGCTCCTCGTTCTCGCGCAGCCGCAGGATGCGGGCCACTACGGTGTTCTGAGTGGACATATCAAACGGCGCGCACAGAAACTCCGTGGCCCCGCCCCGCAGCGACCGCATAATCACCTCGGCGTCCGAGTTCGAGTTCAAGCCGATCACGTGTACCGAAGGCCGGAAGGAGGTGATGTAGGGCAGCAGTCCCAGGGCCGTCTCCAGGTTGGCGCTCAGGTCCAGCAGGATCAGGTCCGGCCGCAGTTGCCGCACCCGCAGATCGAGCGCCTGCGGCGTGGGATAGCTCTTGACGTCGGCCAGGATGTTGAACGTCTTGTTGTCCGACAGCGTGGCCGTGAATTGCTGCGCCAAGGCGCGGTTGGGACAGATCAGCAGCGCGGTAAGCTCCGGCCCCGGTTTGAAAGCGTAGGATGCCATTTCAATCCCTCGGTCCTGTAACGGTCACTTGCGTTTCTCCGGCGGCCCCAGGAACTTCTCCGGATAGGCGATCTCCGGTTTCTGGTCCGTGGCCGCCAGCGCCGCGGTGAATTCCGGCGTGACCAGCACCAGCAGCTCGCTGTTGTTCTTGTTGGTGTTGCGGCTCTTGAAGATGTTGCCCAGCAGCGGGATGCTGGCCAGCCCGGGAATACGACTCAGGTTTTCGGTTACGCGCTGATCGAGCAAGCCGGCAATCACGAAACTCTGGCCGGCGTTCAGCTCTACATCGGTCTCCACCCGGCGGGTGGAAAGCGCGGGAATGGTAAAGCCGGCCAGGGTGACCGCGTTGGCAAAATCGAGCGAGCTCACTTCCGGCCGCACGTGCAGCTTGATGGTGTCGCTGGGGGTGACCACGGGCAGGAAGTTCAGCCGGATGCCGAACTCGCGGAACTGGATCGTCACCGCTCCGGCGTTGCCGCCGCCCTGCACCACGGGCACCGGAAACTCGCCGCCCACCAGCAGCACCGCCTCCTTCCCGCTGGTCGCCACCACGTTCGGCTCCGCCAGAATCTCGAGCATGTTCTGCGCCTTCAGGGCCCGGATCACCGCCCCCAGGTTCAGGTCCGGCCGGAAGGCGAAGATGTTGAGGGCGTCGGAGAGAGTGAAGGTGCTCGAAGTGCCCGTGGTCTTCCCCCCAATGGCGCCCTCCACGTTGGTGGGGCGCGGCCCGGCGAACTGCTGGGTGGAGACCGTGCCCGGCGTGTTCAGCGCGCCGGTGGAGAACAGGTTCACCCCGTACTGCTGGACGGCGGCCCGCTGCAGCTCGGCGAAGCGGACCCGCAGCAGAATCTGCTTCTCGGCCGGCGGCGCCGGCACCACCAGGTTGTTCACCACGTTCTTGCCCAGGCTGGAGACCATCACCGCCGCCTTCTCGGACACCGCCGGTGAGCTGGCTTTACCAACCAGGGATACCGTACCGGCGGACATCATGACCTGGATGGTCTCGCCGGGAAAGGTCTGCTGCAGTTGGCTGCTGATCTGTTGCAGGTTGGGACTGACGTTGAGGGTGAAGAAATTCCGCTCGCCGGACTTGGACCAGATGACCAGCGTGGTGACGCCCGGTCCCTTGGCGTTGAGCAGGACTTCCTTGGTGGAGACGGCCACCGCGTCGGCCACTCCCGGATCGGAGATGGAAACGCGGGTGATCTCGTCGGGGTGGTCCAGAATGACCGCCTTGCCGACCGTCATGACGATCTCCTCATTGCGGCCGGCCGCGGCCTGGGTAGTCTCGGCGGCCGAAGCCGCGGTCAACGCGACCAGTCCCACGACAAAAGCCGAAAAAGGGGGGGAATTACGCATATTCGCACCTGTTGTCGTAAGGAGGGGCGAGGTGTGCCCACTCGCCCGCCTACGCTAATTCTTCTCCGAACCCAGAACCTCCACAGACCGCTTGTCGCCGCGAATGATCTCCACTTCCTTCCTGGGCGGCGGAGGCGGCGGGGGCGGGGCCAGCACCACAGGCTGGGAAACCGGCACCACGCGGGCCACCGCCGGCCGCGGTCGCGCCTCGACTTTCGGTCTCTCCGGCAGCCCGCCCGCGTATAACGAGGCCACCCGCACTCCCGACGGCTTCTGCATCTTGTCGTCGGTGGGGTTGCGCAGCACCAGCTGGATGGCGCCCTCGCGCGTGGCCAGGGTCAGGGTTTCGGCCTGCTCGGGGGTGACCAGCAGCGTCACCACCGGAACGTTCTCCGGCTGCCCGCGCTGATCGGGCTGGATCTTGGTGCCGGCCGAGATGACCAGGATGTTCTGCAGCACGGTGGCGGTCATGCGTCCGGCCGACTCCGAGTTGGGAGGCTGGCCGGTGACCAGCACGTCCACGCGCGTGCCGGGAAACAGGAAGCCGGACACCCCGATCACGTCGTTGACCCGCACCGATACCGCCCGCATGCCGGTGGGAATCACGCTGGAAAGACCGACGCCCGCATTCTTCTCGCTGAGCCGGCCGGCGACCAGGGGCTCCTCGGCAAGCACGTTGCTTACCACCGCCCGGTCCACCACGTCTTCCATCTTGCTGAACCCGCCCTTGGGATAGTTGTCGGCGGACCACTTCACCACGTGCAAGTCCGCCGGCTTGATGGTCGACCCCACCGGCATATCGGTGTTGGCCACCACCAGATCTTTGGTGTCCCCTTTGTCTCTACGGGAGGAGGGATTGGCGCGAACGGTGATCTGGTAGAAGATGCCCGACACCACCAGAGCCAGCATCACCGACATACCCAACACGGTCAAAAATCGCTTGTCCATATGCTTTCCTTTATCCGGCGGCGAAGGACAGTAAGACCCCCAGGGAAATGGCGGGGGCGTAGGGAATCGCCTCCGGCTCCTTCGCCTTGTCCGTATCCTTATCCTTTGATTTGCCTCGTATCTTACGTACGAGTAGGTAACCCAGAGCGAATAGCGCGCCGGCGATCGCAGTCATCACTGCCGCGGGAACAATCCGGCCCAGGCCGATCACAGCCCCGAAGCCGGCCATGAGCTTGATGTCGCCACCGCCCATGCCTCCCAGCAGAAAGAAGATGAGGAAGACCAGAAATCCGGCGGCCGTTCCGCCCAGGGCGCTGCCCAGACCTTTCAGTCCGTAGAGCGCCGTCTGCGCCACCAGGCCCAGGGCGAAGGCCCCGACCGTGATGGTGTTGGAGATCTGGCGCCGCCAGATGTCTTCGGCGGTGGCCAGAACCCCGATCAGGACGGCAATGGATACTAACCAGTACATAGGTGGGCTCCCCCAGAGGTGGGACCGGCTCGTGTGCCGGCCGGCCCCGCCGCTGGTTGCAGCCTTCGGGATTAGCCGCCGGCGTTGACGAGCACGGAAGCCATCTTGCTGAAGATGGTGCTGATGCTGCCGGAAATGTTCGGCAGAATTGCGCCCGCCGCGACCGCGATGAAGCCCGCCAGCAGGGCGTACTCCACCAGGTCCTGGCCGCGAGTGTCGCGCACGACAGCCTGCAGCCTCCACAGAGCCAGATTCACTTTCTTCATGTGCTTGCTTCTCCTTGTTTTGGTCCTTTTCAGGACGGCGTTTGGTGTCCTACTGCTTCTACCCGGTGGCTTGCCAGACAACCCTCCGGGGCTGTTGTTGCTTGTTACGGCGCCAGCGGCGCCGCGGCTGGAAACGGGCCGCCCCAAAACGCGAGCCCGTCTCAATACCAGGGGGGAATCCCTGAGGCCACAGACCCCGTCCCGCCGGGGTCTGCCGGGCCAGCGGCGAAAACACCAGGCCCGACTGCATGGCGAACTCTGCCATCTGTCTTCCGCTGATGAAGCACGAATCGTTCTTGTCTGCCGTCTGCATGGCCTCTCAACTCTGGGGCGGCGACCCGGTGCGCGGGGCGGCGGCGTTCTCCGCCTCGGGGCGGCGAACCCGCTCCAGCAGCAGCGCCGTGCCGTCGTCGTATCTCACTTTCCAGTCCGGATGGGACTTGATGGTGGTGGTGAGCGGCCAGTCGGCCGGCAACAACGCCAGGTCGAAGCTGTACCGCTCGAAAATCTGTTGCCACTCGTGGTGGGAATTTCTGGCCCGCAGGTACTGCTCGCCGAGTTCGGCCCCGTAGAAGTCACTGCGGCCGTCCAGGAAGACTTTCACCTGCGGGTAGTAGCGATAAATGAGGTAGTCGGCCCACTGGTCGGAAGTGAAGATCCGCCGGCCGGCCAGGTCCGGGGAGGCGGTGCAGGCCTTGACCGGGAACAGACGATCGGAGAAGGCGGCGCGCAGCTTCTCGCTCTTGCCGGCGCCGGTGAACAGCACCACCGCCACGGCCGCCACCGTGAAGGGCGCCAGCCAGCCGAAAGCCGGTCCGCGCGTCGTGCCCAGGCGGCCCACGCCATAGTCGGCCGCCACTTGCTGCAGAATGCCCAGCCAGCCGCCGCCCGCGGCGGCCGCCTGCTCCATCAGCCTGCTAAGCTCGCGGGCCACCAGCGGCGCGGCCACTGCCACGAAGAGCAGCACGTGCCGCGCCGAGGTCAGCGCAGCGTGCGCCCACACCAACACCAGCAGCGCCGCCGTCACGTCCTTGCGCCGCAGCAGCACCGGCACGCAGGCCAGGCCGGCGAACAGCATCACCTCGAAGTGCCGCATGCCTTCGCCCCGGAAGGTGGGCGGCTGAAACTCCATCACGTGGTTGAGGATGAAGTCCGACCGCAGGTAGGCGAAGATATGCTGGTGGAGATGGTATCCATAGGGGGTCACCAGGGTCCCGGCGGCCACCAGGCCCAGCAGCAGGGCGTAACGCTTTACGCGGTTCCAGTCGCGCCCGGCGGCGGGCGCCCACAGGGTCTCCAGGGCGCTGCCGGTGAGATAGATGCCGGTGGTCGCCGCCAGCGCCGCAAAACCGCCGTGCAGGTTCGTCCACACCGCCGACAACACCCCCAGTAGAAATACCCAGCGGGTGGGACGCCGCCGGTCGGCTTCCAGGATCCAGAGCGAGATGGCGAACAGCAGGTAGGTGAACACGTGCGGGCGGGCCAGCCAGTGGATGGTGGAGGCGGATCCCGCCACCAGCATCAGCAGAATCGCCACCAGCGCGTTGCCGCCCTGCCACAGCATGAAGCGAAATAACACCGCCGACGTGGCGGCGATGACGGTGCCGCTCAGCAGCACCACGCCGGTGAGCCCGCCCGCCTTGTGCGCCAGCGCGAACAGCACGTCGCTCAGCCACTCCCAGGCAAACCAGGTCTGGCCGGGACGGGAGAAGGAGAATAGGTCGTGCTGAGGGAATGTCCCCGTCGCTAGTATGTATTCACCAGTACGGATGTGCCAGCCGGTATCGCCGTCTCCCAGCAGGGCCACCGCGCCGGCGCCGGCCAGGAACAGCCAGCCCATCACCGCCGCAAACACCACGTCGCTTAGCGGCGGGAGCCAGCTCGATCGTTGCTCTGTGCGATTCTCGCTCATGCGCTTAAGGGGTACGGCAACAGATAGCTATGCTTGGTCGCGCCAGAGCAGAATAGTATTTAGTACGGATAGAAAACAATTCAGCGGAGGTATAATTTTTAGTACGTCTGGAGTTGTACGTTATAGCTCGCGCGTAGTATGACTTTCTGGACCGAAGGTAGTATTACCTTGGTAATAGAGGAGTACCGGGACAGGGTTTGGCGGATGGTGCTGGCTGGCGGTCCGGTGAACCACCCGTTACCTTAGTTGGAGACTTCCGGTACTCCTACGGTGGCCGAGGTGGAGGTCATATGCCGGGGTATTCCGGGCTGGTCGGTGCGCCACCACAGCAGGACCGAAAGGCCCACCATGAGGGGCGCCATGATCCAGGTTTGCCGCTCGAAGGCCAGGGCGTGGACCCACAGTCCTCCGAACAGGAACAGGGAGGCGAGCCGGACCCGGTATTCGCGCCAGAGCAGGTAGAAGAAGGGGAAGGCCAGGGCGTAATCGTACTTGAAACTGTGCCAGGCAAGCAGCAGGGAGAGCCCCACAGCGGCCCAAAAGGCCGTTTCAAAGCGCAGACGCCGGGCCAGCCAGACAAACCAGACCCCGACCAGGATCGCGCCCGCGATATAGCCCGGCTTGTCCCAACCGAAGTGGAAGGCCAGTGACCGCAGGTTCCAGGAGCGGACAAACAGCCGGTCGACCACCCCGGCTCCCACGACATGGAGGTAGTCCCGGACACCGCCGCTGCCAATCAAACCCACGTTTAAGGCTCCCCAGAAGCCCAGCCATCCGGCCAGGCGCCAGAAAAGGGCGCGTTTGCTGTGGAGGAGCAGGGCCACCGGGACCAGCAGGAGCAGGTGGAACTTCTGGAAGGCGAGGCTGAGGCAGAAGGCAGCCAGCCCATCGCGGCCCTCCCGGTGAAAATACAAAGCCAACAGCATCGGTCCCAGGACGAAGGCGGTGTCCTGGCCCATGGTGAGGCCAAAGGAGATCGGATAGAAACCGATCATCCAGAGCAGAATGGTCCAATCCCCGCCGTACAGCCTCTGGATTAGCCAGGCGCACCCCAGCATCCCGACGGAGATCAGGGCCAGCCAAAGGTGGACGGCGGCGCGGTAGCTGAACAGACCGAAGGGCTGGAGCAGCAGGGCGTACACGGGGGCGCGGGGGAAGGGTTGGACCTCGTGCGGTCCCCAGGGCCGGCGCAGCTCCTGCTGGAATTGGGTGAAGTAGTCCAGGTCGTAGATTTTGGCCCAGGGAGCCTGGGCGACCGTGTAAAAGGCCGGAAAGTCGTTGCCGCGGTCGGGGAGCGGGATATTGGCCTGGATGAAGACACACCAAACGGCAAACGCGGCGATCGACAGGATTTCGAGGGTCCGTCTGGTCATTCCTGCCCAGCATAGGGGTCGGCGGTGGGCGTGTCAGTCAGGTGTTGTGCTTAGTCGGCGGTTGGAAAACGGCTGGTGCCCTCAGGGGGGTTGGAGGGATCGGGAAGTTGGCTTTGTCGCCACGCAGCAGTCGGCGATGCGGTGAACCGGAACGAACTCGTCGGGGCCCCCGGGCTGGAGGTCATCCTCAAAGGCGCGGATTGGTTTCCTCGAAAGCGGCGGGATTTTCGCCTGCGAGGACGGCGTGGCGGGCGGTGAGGCCGTGGCCGAGGCCGTTGTAGCGGACGGCGGCCTTGCCCTGGGGAGCGCGAGGGCCGCGATGCTGGCTGGTCCTGTCGGAGTACCCCTTACCCGGTATTCATCGTAGCAAGCATAGGCGCCGGTTTCGGGGGGCTGGGGAGGATGGGAGAAAGACGCCCGGTGATCGCCTCCACAAAGTTCTTGGCAGCGGCCGTCCAACGGGGGCATACTAAAGGTAAGAATCCTGCTTGCCAGGAGGTAAGCCATGGCGGTTCACAAGCTGATCCACCGGGTCCGGCGGGCCAAGCCCTTGACCCGCGAGGAGGGTCTGAAGATCCTGATGCGCGACCGTTTCCAGTGCCAGTATTGCGGCCTGGACGGCACAGCCAGCCTCGACAACGCTCTGATCATGACCGTGGACTTCGTGATTCCACGGGCCCTGCGCGGGAAGAAGGACCCGGCCAACCTGGTGGCGGCCTGCCGGCCGTGCAACGTGCTGAAGGGCGGTCAACGGTTCGGGAGTTTCCAGGAAGCCAAGGACTACGTCCTCGGCCGCCGCGAGGAAGAGCGGCGGCTGTGGCACGCGAGGATGGCTCAGCTCGGGCCGCAAAAGGCTACCGCCTAACGGTTAGCGAATCGAGCGGCCTCCATCCACCGGGAGGACTACGCCGGTGATGAAGCTGGCCTCGTCGCTGGCCAGAAACAGCATGGCGTAGGCGACCTCGGCGGGGCGGCCCAGACGGCCCAGGGGGTGCTTGGCCAGCAGATACTCGCGCTGGGCGGGGAGATCGGCTTCGCGGGCCAGGCTGCGGTCCATCATGCGGGTACCCTCGATGGTGGCCGGACAGACACAGTTCACCCGGATATTCCTGGGCGCGTAATCGATGGCCATGGCCAGGGTGAGACCTACTACGCCACCCTTGGAGGCCGAGTAGGCCACCAGGCGGTGATTGCCGCGGATGGCGTTGATCGAGGCGTTGTTCACGATCGACCCGCAGCCCCGCTTCAACATTTCCGGGACGGCGTGTTTCGCGCACAGGAAGGCGCCCTTCAGGTTGACGTCGATCAGGCGCTGCCACTGCTCCGCAGTGGTTTCGGTGACCGTGCCGGGAGATTCTGTGCCGGCGTTGTTGACCAGGATATCGAGGCCGCCGAAGTGGTCGACGGCGGCACGGACCAGGCGGGCGGCGCCGGCGTCCTCGGAGATGTCGGCTTCCACGGAGAATAGGGAGCCTGGCGCGGTGTCGCGTTCGAGGGCGGGGCCGTCGCCGGGTTCGTAAACGCCGGCGATCACGCGGGCGCCCTCGCGGAGGAAGAGCAGCGCGGCGGCTTGACCTATGCCACTGCCCGCGCCGGTGATTAGAGCTACCTTCCCGTCTAGTCGTCCCATAGCGAATCTAAGCCCGGAGGGCTGCCTTTTGCCAAAAAAAGTATACCTTGGACCGCCTCGAAGCCGCTGGTAGGACAAAACGGGGTGGGATTCTAGTGGGAACACCCGATTTTCGGGGGTACTACAATACTGCACCATCGGAAACGGAGTCATATGCGCCGGGCCAAGTGTTGATTCCGTCGATGAGTAACATGATGAGAACCCGTCCTTTTTCCCTTCTTATTCTTGTGTTTGCCAGTCTGGCCGCGGGCCCGCAGGCGTGGGCCACCACCCTGCTCACCAGCGGCGAGCCCGTGCCTTTCGGTCTGCCGTCGGCTACGGATAGGCCGA
>JBGOUV010000488.1:0-4361 GCA_041477815.1 Terriglobia bacterium
GATGGTGCCCTGGGTGAGATCGAAGTCGGCCAGCAGCACGCGCTTGTCGGTCAGGCGGGCGAGCATGTGCGCCACCGTGGCGGCCAGGGTGGTGGTGCCGCTGCCGCCCTTGGCCGGGACAAAGGCCAGCAGGCGGCCGCGGCTGGGCTGGTTGCGGACATCGCTCTGTTTGCGGCGCACCAGGCGCATGATGGCCTGCTCCGCCTCGGCCAGGCGGAAGGGGGCGTGCAGGAACTCGGAGGCGCCCGAGCGCAGGCACTGCAGGATGGTCTCCGGATCACCCGCCCCGTGCAGGCCCACCACCGGTACATGCACCGCCACCAAATGAGAGAGCAGAAAGAGGGCGGCGTCCCGGTCGGTGCCCACATCGAGGACCACGGCGTCGGGGCGGACCGCCTTCAGGCGCTGCTCCAGGCCCGTCGGCGTGGGGTACTCCTTGATATCGGCCAGGATGTTGAGGGTCTTCAGCTCGGCGATGGCGGCGGAGAACTCCTGCGCCAGATTTCGGTCCGGACACACCAACAAGACGGTCAGTTCGGGCGGCTTACTCATGATGCGGCACTACCGTTTCCGGTCCGGCTCAACCCTCTTGCCTCCCCCGATGGTGACCGCGGGAGCCAGCAGGCGCTCGCTGAAGGCCACCGCCGCCGGCTCGATCTTGGCTTCCGGACCGGCGATTTCGGGGGTTACCAGCACCAGCAGCTCGGAGTTCGCCTTGGTAGCCGTCCGGCTCTTGAACAGGTTGCCCAGCAGGGGAATGGAAGCCAGCCCGGGAATCTTCTGCAAATTCTCGGTGACCCGGCTATCGAGCATCCCGGCGATGGCAAAGCTCTGGCCCAGAGCGAGCTCCACGTCGGCATCGACGCGGCGCGTGGAGATGGCGGGCACGGTGAAACCGGAGATAACCAGAGCGTTGGCAAAGTCCAGCGAGCTGACCTCCGGGCGCACGTGCATCCGGATGGTGTTATGCGCCGTCAGCAGGGGCGTGAAGCTCACCCGGACCCCAAACTCGCGGAACTGGATGGTGACCGCGCTGGCGTTGCCGCCGCCCTGGACGACCGGAAAGGGGAATTCGCCGCCGGCCAGGAACGTGGCCTCCTTCCCGTTGGAGGTGACCAGGTTGGGCTCGGCCAGGATCTCCAGCAGATTCCGCGACTGCAGCGCCCGCAGCATCAGAGCCAGATTCAAGTCGGGGCGAAAGGCGAAAACATTCAGTACGTCGGAGAAGGTGAAGGTGGTGGTGTCGCCGGCGATCCGGGCGGTGGGCGGAGAGAACTGCTGGGTGGAGATCGACCCGGGCGTATTCAGGGCGCCGGTGGAGAGGAGATTGACGCCGTACTGCGTGATCGCCACCCGGTTCACTTCGGCGAAACGCACCCGCAGCAGAATCTGCTGGTCGGCCGCCGGCGGAGCGATCTCCAGATTATTGATGACCGTCTTGGCGGCGGTGGCGGCCAGGGCGGCCGCGCGCTCGGCCACGGCCGGGGAACTGACCCGGCCGGTGAGGGTGAGGGCGTCCTTGCCCCCCCGCACCTGAATCTGCTCGGCGGGGAAGGTCTCCTTCATCTGACGCTCGAGAGCCTCCGCATTGACGGTCACGTAGACGGTGAACATCTGGCGGTCGCCGGGCTTGGACCAGATCACCAGGCTGGTGGCCCCGCTGGCTTTGGCGTTGAGCAACACCTCGCGGGTGGTCACCGCCACGGCGTCGATGACCTCCGGATTGGCCACCGAGATCCGTACGATATCGTCGGGGTGCTCGAGCACCACCGAACGCCCGGTGAGCATGTGAATCTCGTCGACCCCGACGCCCGCGGCCCCCAGGGAAGCGGTGAGGAGCGCGGCTCCAGCCCAAACCCACACCCCCCGCCATCGAGGCTGCCTTGCCACCCGCATCGTCATGAGCTTCACCAGTCTCCGTTACCTGTTCTGCGGCGCGACCACAGTTCCTATGACTTCGGTGGTCCTCTTATCGCCCCGGATCAACTCGATCCGGGGGGGCGGGGGCGGCGGCGGGGGAGGCGGAGCGGCCGCCGCCGGAGGCAACATCCGGACCGTCACCGCCCGGGGCCGGGGCTTGGGCGCCGGCTCCACGGCCTGGCGCCGGCCGGTGAAAATCTCCCCCGCCTGCACTCCGTTGCTGGCCAGTTCCTGCTTGTCGGTATTGTTGCGCAGAGCCAGTTGCAGGCGTCCCTCGTTGGAGGCCAGGGTCAACAGCTCGGCCTGAGCGGGCGTCACCAGCAGGGTGATGACGGCGACATTCTCCGCCTGACCCTTGGTGTCCGGCTGCATGTTGCGTCCCGCCGAAACCACCTGAATGTCGTAAAGCACCGTGCGGGTGATCGGTCCGGCGTGGGTGTCCGCGCGGGGGGTGGCCGTCACCATCACGTCCACCCGCGAGCCCGGGACCACGAAACCAGCCACGCTGATCACGTCGTTGACCCGCACCGAGACGGCCCGCATCCCCGGTGGAATGATCCCCGACAGGCCCGACCCGCTGCCCCGCGCCGCCAGGCGCCCTTGCTGCACCGGTTCTTCGACCAGGATATTGCTGAGGGTAACCCGGTCGACCACGTCCTCGATCTTGCTGAAGCTTTCGGGGGGGGTATTCTGGGCCGGCCAACTGACGATCTTCAGATCCGTCGACTTGACCACCGCCCCCAAAGGCAAGGGGGCGCTGGCCACCACCACACTGCGCATGTCGGTCTTGGTCTTGGGGCCGCGACCGGTCGTAGTCATCTGGTAGAAAATGGCCGAGACCACCAGCGCCAGAACCGCTGAGAGGCCCAATACGGCGAGAAACCTTCTATTCATCAAATATCCTATCGGCCGGAGACGAACCGGGGATTAGCCGCCGCCGGCAACAAGAGCAGAATCTTCCGGGATTCCGACGCTGCAGGGCTGGAAACCCCGGAAGAGGGTGCGCAGAGGCACCGCTCTGGTCTTGTTTCCGCGCTTCCATCCTGCGCCGCGGGCGCCACCCGATTGCCAACCAGACCCTATACGCCCGTGGGGAAAGCCTCCCGCATCGGCTCGGCAACTTATTGATTCTGTTGAGTCGGCCGTGGTGCAAATTTGCACCCCCGCTAAGCGAGAAAGCTGAGCAGGATGCCGATGAAAATGGAAGGCGCCCGAGGAAATGTTTCGGCCTCCGGGGGTAGCGGACCGCGACGGCCGGCGCGGCGGTGCGAGATCCATTTCCAAAGCAAATGCCCGCAGGCCCAGACCGCGCCGGCGATGGCCGCCAGGAAGGCTCCCAGCAGGATTTGGCGCACGCCCAGGCAGGCGCCGAAGGCGGCCAGGAGCTTGACGTCGCCGCCGCCCATGCCGCCCAGCAAGAAAAAGATCAGGTAGACAGCCAGACCGACGGCGGCGCCGGCCAGCCCGGCGAGCGGACCCTGCCACCAGCCATGCAGATGGATTTGCAGCACCAGGCCGGCCGCCAGCCCGGCCACAATGATCGGGTTAGAGATGCGGCGGCGCCACAGGTCTTCGATCGAGGCGGCCAGCCCCAACCCCAGCGACACCGCCAGCACCATGGTATGGTTCTCCATCCGCAACGACCAGCCGCCGGAGCGGGTTATCCGCCGCCCTCGACCAACCGGCTGGCCACTTTGGAATAGATCGTCGACATGGAGCTGGCCACGTCGGGAATGAAAACGCCGGCGGCGACGGCGACAAAGCCCGCCAGCAAGGCGTACTCGACCATGTCCTGCCCCCGCCTGTCTTTCCAGATCCGTAGCTTTCGGATCAAGTACACCATCTTGCCCATATAAGGACCTTCCTGGTGAGAAACCATCTGTTTAGCCACCTGTGACAAACCAGAGGCTTCCGCGGGCGGGGGGGCCCACGGAAGCCCTGTGAAGTAGAGAGCACAGCCGTCCGGTGCGGAGTGTTTAACCCGCCGCCACCGACAACACCGAACCCATCTTCGAGAAGATGGTGCTGATCGAGCCGCTGATGGCGGGCAGAAGCGCGCCGGCAGCCACCGCCACGAAGCCGGCCAGCAGAGCGTACTCCACCAGGTCCTGGCCCCGGGTATCCTTGCGGAGCAGAGCGCTCCAGATCCTGAGTCGCAGAAGATTGAACATTTTCATAGTGTTAATTCCTTTTCTCCCCGCGGGGTGTGTTGGTATTTACTGAGACTGCAGTTATCGGTGAGACCCTCCTCAGCAACAGAGCCTGTCCGTCGTCGTAGTCCAGCCGCCAGCCGGGGTGAGCCTTCAGCACGGTGGCCAGAGGCCAGTCGGCCGGCAGCAAGGCTACGTCGAAACCGTATTGAGCGAAGATCTGTTCCCAGCCGTGCTGGGCGGTCATAGCCTGAAGGTACTGGGCCCCCAGCGCGGCGCCGTAGAAATCAC
>JBGOUV010000433.1:0-5501 GCA_041477815.1 Terriglobia bacterium
CTGGCGGCATTGCTGGCAACCTGGGGCCCCGGCGCGCCGCGCAGCCAGGCTCAACCCGCTGGAGGCCCTAAGATACTAAGGTACGGCGGGCGCCCACGCCCGCAGCCCGACCCCCAGGTCGGGCTTTGGCGCGGTACAGGAGCCGGAATATTTGGCGTTTTTGGCAGGCGCCGGCGAGCCGCGAACCGACTCTCCCTGTGGACCGCAGCAGGGTGAAACTGCGAAGATGTAACTTATCTTTTTCCCAGGAGAGGAAATGGCTACTGCCGCGCCCAGCATCCCGGAACTCGAGCAACAGTACGTCCTTCAGACCTACGCCCGCTACCCCTTGATGATTACCTCGGGCAAAGGCGTCGCCGTCTACGACGACCAGCGCCGCCGCTACGTCGACTTCCTGTCGGGCATCGGCGTCAACGCCCTGGGTCACGCCCACCCGCGCATCGTCAAGGCCGTGCGCGAGCAGGTGGGGAAGCTGGTGCACTGCTCCAACCTCTACTACAACGAGTACCAGGGACCGCTGGCGGCGAAGCTGGCCGAGATCAGCGGCATGCAACGGACTTTCTTCTGCAATTCCGGCGCTGAGTCCATGGAAGGGGCGCTCAAGATCGCCCGCGCCTGGGGCTCGCAGCACGGGCCCGACAAGTACGAGATCGTGGCGCTCGATAACTCCTTTCACGGCCGGACCTTCGGCGCCCTCTCGATCACCGGCCAGCCCAAGTACCGCAAGGACTTCGAGCCGCTGCTTCCCGGCGCCCGGTTCATCGAGCTGAACAACCTGGAGCAGCTCGAGCAGGCCGTCTCGGACCGCACCTGCGCCATCGTACTCGAGCCCATCCTCGGCGAGGGCGGCATTTTCGCCTTGTCCCGCGCCTTTGTCGAGCGAGCCGCCGAGCTGGCCCAGCGCCATAACGCCCTGCTGCTGTTCGACGAGATCCAGAGCGGGGTGGGACGCACCGGCGCCTACTTCGCCTTCCAGCTCTGGCATCAGGAAGGCTCGAAGATCCAGCCGGACGTACTGTGTACGGCGAAGCCCTTGGGTTGCGGCTTCCCGCTGGGCGTGATCCTGACCAACGAGCGCGCCGCCTCGGTCCTCGGGTCCGGGATGCACGGATCGACCTTCGGCGGCGGGGCGCTGGTCTGCCGGGTGGCCCTGGAGGTCCTCGCCGTGCTGCCCGACCTGCTCCCGGCCATCCGCGAGAACGGCCGCTTCTTCCGCCGCCGGCTGCAGGCCCTGGTCGAGAAGTACGACTTCGTCACCGAGGTCCGGGGAGAAGGGCTGATGGTGGGCCTACAGTTGACCGTCCCGGGGAAGCCCTTTGTACTCCAGGCTATGGAAAAGGGGTTCCTGATCAACGCCACCCACGACACGGTGCTGCGCTTCCTGCCCCCCTTCATCATTGAGCAGAAGGATATCATCCGGCTGACCGACTGCCTGGACAAGCTGTTTGCCCAGGCCTGAACCAGCCCTAAGGCAGGGAAGTCACCTTCAACCGCGGTATTCCGCGCCAGCCAGCGCGATCCGCACGACGCCGGCGGGCCGGATGGCGTTCGTGTTACACTGACTTCGTGCTGAAGAACATGACCATCACGGTCAGCGAAGAGGTCGCTCGGTGGGCGCGGAAGAAGGCGGCCGAGGAGAACACGTCGGTGTCGCGGCTGGTGGGCCAGATGCTGGAAAACCAGATGCACAGGAGTGACAGTTACTGGAGCGCCTACCGGCAGTGGAAGAAGATCAAGAGCATCCCGGGAATCGACGCGGCGAACCGGCTGAGCCGCGAAGAAGCGCATGAACGGCGCCGATAGGTTCTTTGTCGACACCAACGTGCTGCTGTACTCGGTGGATGCGTCCGCCCCCCAGAAGCAAGAGGCGGCGCGCCAGTGGCTGGACACCCTCTGGCAACGCGGGGCCGGCCGGCTGAGCTGGCAGGTAGTGAATGAGTTCAGCGCCAACGCGGAGCGGAAGATCGGCAGGGGCCGTACGGCGGCACGGGCCACGGCGCGGGTATGGGCGGAGTGGAAACCTGTGGACCACAGCCTGGCTCTGCTGGAGCGGGCCTGGCACTGGATGGACGAGGCCCAGGTCGCCTACTGGGACGGCCTGATCGTGGCGGCGGCAGAGCGGGCCGGCTGCCGGTGGCTGCTGAGCGCGGACTTCCAGGCCGGGCAGCGGTTCGGGGCGGTGACCGTGGTGAATCCGTTCGTGCAGAAACCAGAGGATTTCCAAGGCCTCGGAAGACGGCGGTAGCCGGCGCCTTGCGGTCAGAACTCCACCCGCCGGAGGGAGGCGTTCCACCTCACCCGGCGCTGCTCGCGCAGGGAGATATTGGCCATCTGGGTGACGAGAACGGCCTGGAAGCCGTTCTCGACCGTGCCGGTGGGGGTGCGGCGGGTGCGGACGCAGTCAAGGAAGTTGGCTACGTGGGCTTCGGCGGCGTAAGAGAAGCCACGGGAGGTGAAGGTAGCGGCGGGCTGGTCCTCGGCGCCTTGGGAGTATAGGGCGAGGCGCTCGCGGCCGATGTCGAGGCGGGCGCGGTCGCCGTCCAGGGAGTTGATCTGGTCATTGGTCAGCTTGTAGCGCATGGCGGCATAGTTGATGGTGAAGAGGGCGAGGAAGTCCTCGGGATACTCGGCGGTGACGACGACGCGCTCGGGGGTGTCGAAGCCGGGTTTGAGGATGCGGCCGGCCGAAGCGTTGACGGCGAGGGGGTAGCCGGCGCCCATGAGCATGTGGAATCCGTCGAAGACGTGGGCGCCCTGGTCGGCCATGATGCCGCCGGAATAGTCGGCGAAGCTGCGCCACTGGAGGAAACGCTGGGGGTCGAGAGGGCGACGGGGGGCGGGGCCCTGCCACTGTTCCCAGTCGAGGGGGCCTTCGAGACGGCGGGAGGAGGGGGCGAGGTTGTTGTTGAGCCACCAGGAACGGATCAGGCCGACGCGGCCGAGCCGGCCGGAGGCCACGATTTCGCGTCCTTTGAGGAAGAGGTCGTAGGAGCGACGCTGCATACCTACTTGGACGATACTCTTGGAGCGGCGGGCGGCCTCCACCAGCTCGACGCCTTGCTGGGGGGTCTGGCACAGCGGCTTTTCGACGTAGACGTCCTTGCCGGCGGCGAGGGCGTCGAGGAGCATGCGGTGGTGCCAGTGCTCGGGGGTGGCGATGATGACGGCGGGGATGTCCCGGTTGTCGAGCACGGCTTGGTAGTTACGATAGGCGCGGGCGCCGCCGGATTCCGAGAGGCCGGCTTCCAGGTTGGGCTCATAGACGTCGCAGACGCCGGCGATGCGGACCTGGGGGTCCTGGCGGAAGACCTTCAGCAGGTAGCGGCCGCGGCCGCCAGCCCCGACCAGACCTACGGGGAGAGGATCGGACGGACGGGCCAGGGGCGAGCTGGCGGTGGCCAGGAGGAAGGTGCGGCGGGTGGCGGGCATGGAAGGTCCTTCGGGGGTATTGTAACGTTCGGGACGGACCGGAGGTGGTCCTACTTCCAGGCGTGGAAGACGGCGCGCTTGATAGCTCTCGGACCGAACAGGCTCAGGCCACGCCACCAAAGCAGCCGCCCTGGGGACGGCCACACGCGCTCGACGCGGTGGAAGCCGGCGGCTTGGAGCATGGCCATTACGGCGGCGGGCGTAGGGCCGAACCAGTTGGAGTCGTCCTGGTTGAGCTCGGCGGCGGGATAGAAGGCCAGGGCCGGGCCGGGAACGTAGAGGAGGTCGATCACTGTTTCCACGATCAGGAGCCGGCCGGTGACCGCGGCGACGCGGTCCAGGGCCAGCATAGGGTGGCGCATATGGTAGAGCACGCCTAGGAATAGGACGATGTCGAAAGTGCCTACGCGGTCGGGGTGGAGGTCGAGCACGTCGATCTCCAGATCCTCCACCCGGGAGTTCAGAGCGCGCCGGGCGAGGTCGAAGCCGTCTTTGGAGCCCCAGCTCTGGCGCTGCCAAGTGTAGGAGTCGGTGGCCAGTACTCGCGCCGCGCCGCGGCGCTCGGCCTCGAAGGAGTAGAAGCCGTCCCAGCAGCCTACATCTAAGACCGTTTGGCCGGTGAGGTCGGGGGGAAGGTGAAGTCGGGCCAGGAGCTCGGGGGTGTTCCAGGCGCCGGGGGTGATGATGCCTTGGCCGAGGTCGATGCGGTGGGCCCAGTGGATGGCGCTCACGGCGCGCTGGAGGTCGGTGGGGTCCATGGGCATCAGGAGGACAAGCCGAGGCTGCTCGCGATAGCTTGGAGCTTTCGCCAGGTGTCGTCTTCGATGGGGATGCCGGTTTGCAGGCGCCGGAGGCGGGTCTCGTGCTCGGGCTGGCCGGGAATCTGGATGCGGTCGTGGCCGGGGGCCAGGGGCGAGCTGCGAACGTAGTCGACCAGGGCGGCGACCTCTTGCGGAAGGCGGTCGGCGGCTCCGAAGACGGCGGGGTTGATGACCTGCAGGAAGACGCCGTTGCCCCGAAGCGGCGGGGGGTCCTGGCGGCTGCAACCGGCGCCGCCGAGGGCGCCGGAGAGGATGTCGATCATGAAGGCGAGGGCGAATCCCTTGTAGCCGGAGGCGCCGCCCAGGGGGGTGAGGGAGCCCGCCGGGGGCCCGTAGAAGTCGGCGGGATCGGTGGAGGGGAGGCCTTGCGGGTCGAGGATCCATCCTTCCGGGAGTTTTTCGCCCCGGGCGCGCTTCACCCGCACCTTACCTTCGGCTACGACCGACGTGGTCATGTCCAGGACGATGGGGAAGTCGCGGCCGCCGGGGACGGCGATAGCCAGGGGGCTGGGAGAAAGGCGGCGGGCAATGCCGCCAAAGGGGGACAGCACCTGCCCGCTGCCGTGGTTGTTGGTCGTGACAATACCAATCATGTCGCGGGTGAGGGACTGGGCGGCGTACTCGCCGAGGCGTCCGATGTGGCCGCTCTGGTAAAGCTGGACCACGGCCACGCCGCCGGACCAGGCTTTGACGATGGCGGCGTCCATGGCCTGGCGGGCGGCCACTTGGCCGAACTGCCAGCCGCCGTCGATGACCGCGGTGTTGGCGGTCTCGCGGACGACGCGGGGCTCGGCGCGGGGGTTGATGCGGGCGTCGCCGAGCATTTCGATGTACTGCTCCACGCGGATGACGCCGTGGGAGTCGTGGCCCGCGAGGTTGGAGTCGACCAGGGATTCGGCGACCCGGTGGGCGACCTCGGGGGGCGCTCCGGCGGCGAGAAAGATGCGGCGGCACCAGACGGTAAGTTCTTCGGCGTGTAGAATGGGCATGAAATGCCTATTCTACGGGAAATCCTGGAGCGGCTGCAGAGAGCCTATGGGAAGCCCTCAGCGCCTCCGCGGAGGGAGCCCTTTGAGATGGTGCTTTGGGAGAACGTGGCGTACCTGGTGGGCGACGAGCAGCGGGAAGTGGCCTTTCGGGCTTTGCAGGAGCGGGTCGGGACCGAGCCCGCCAAGATCCTGGCGGCGCGGAAGAAGGTGTTGCTGGAGGTGGCGAAGTTGGGGGGGATACTGCCGGAGCACCGCGTGAAGA
>JBGOUV010000550.1:0-3446 GCA_041477815.1 Terriglobia bacterium
AACGGGGTCCAGGCCAAAGTCGAGTTCAGTTGGGGGGCGACCGAGGTGAAGCCGCCGGTCCTCGCCGACGCCATCGTCGAGGTGACCGAGACCGGCTCGTCGCTCCGGGCCAACAATCTGAAGATCATCGATACGGTGATCGAGTCGAACACCCAGTTGATCGCGAACAAGACCGCGTGGCAGGACCCCTGGAAGCGGAAGAAACTCTCCGATCTCAAGATGCTGCTCGACGGCGCCATTAACGCTCTAGGCAAGGTAGGACTCATGCTCAACGTGAGCCGCCAGAACCTGGCCGGTGTCCTGGGCGCGCTGCCGGCGCTGAAGCGGCCCACGGTCTCGTCTCTCAGCGAAGAAGGCTGGGTGGCGGTGAACACCATCCTCGACGAGTCGACGGTGCGCGAGATCATCCCGCGTCTCAAGGCGGCCGGGGCGGAGGGGATTGTCGAGTACCCGCTGAACAAGATCGTGATGTGAGGCAGCCATGGTGAAGATCCTGCGAACAACGGATCGGGCCAAGCTGGCGACGCTGTTCCGGCGGCGAGCCCAGCGGATGGAGCACGCCCTGGCGGTGGTGGGGCCCATCCTGACGGCGGTGCGGAAGCACGGCGACCGGGCGCTGGTCGCATACGCGCGGAAGCTCGACGGCTTGAAGACCAACACCGTAGCGGTGGAGCTGGGAGCCCTGGCCCAGGCTGCGGCCGGCCTCTCGGACGATTTCCGCCGGGCGGTAGAGCTGGCCTCCGGGCACATCTGGGAGTACTGCCACCTGCAAATGCCCCGGAGCTGGCAGAAACGCGTCCGGCCCGGCATGTCGGTGGGCCAGATCGTGCGACCGCTCGAGTCGGTGGCGGCCTACATCCCCGGCGGTCGCTATCCTCTGCCGTCCACCCTGATGATGACCGTGATCCCGGCGCAGGTGGCGCGGGTGAAGACGATCGCGGCGGCCTCGCCCGGCCGTCATCCCGTGGTCCTGGGGACGGCGGGCCTGCTCGGCGTGCAGCACTTCTTCCACATGGGCGGCGCCCAGGCCATCGCCGCCTTCGCCTTCGGAACCGAGACCGTGCCGCGCGCCAATCGCGTCGTAGGACCGGGAAACATCTACGTGGCCGCGGCGAAGAGGCTGCTTGCCGGAGAGGTGGGGATCGACTTCATCGCCGGTCCTACCGAGATTCTGATTGTTGCCGAGGCAGCCGGGAACCCGCGCTGGCTGGCCGCCGACATGCTGGCCCAGGCCGAGCACGACCGCGATGCTACGGCCCTCCTGCTGACCCCGTCGGCGCGCCTGGCCCGAAAAGTGGCGCGGGAACTCGAGCGGCAGCTTGCCACTCTTCCCACCAGGGCTGTCGCGGGAAGGTCCCTCACGGCTAACGGAGCCATCGTGGTCACCCGCACCGTCGAGGAAGCCATCGAAATGGCCAACCGCTTCGCCCCCGAACACCTGGTGGTCCCCGACGCTTCTTACCTCGACCAGGTGACCAGCGCCGGGAGTGTATTCGTCGGACCCTGGAGTCCGGAGGCGGCGGGCGACTACGCCTCGGGGCCCAACCATGTCCTGCCCACCAGCGGCGCCGCCGCTTTACGCGGAGGGCTCTCGATAATGGATTACCTCAAGGTGATTTCGGTGCAAGAGCTAAACCAGCAAGGGCTGCGTCGCCTGGCGCCGGCGATCACGACCCTGGCCCGGGCCGAGGGCCTGGAAGCCCACGCCCGGTCGATCGAGGTGAGGTTGTCATGAAGGCGACGCTCCTCCTCCCCCGGCCCGCCGTAGACCGCATGGCCGCCTACTCGCCCCCTACCGCCGGGCGCGCCGGCAAGCTGCGCCTGGACTTCAACGAGAACACCGTCGGCTGCTCGCCCCGGGTCCTGTCAGCGCTAAAGCGCCAAGTCACACGCGAAGCCCTGGCCGTCTACCCCGAGTACGGCGAAGCCCGCGAAAAGATCGCGGCCTTCTTCGGCGTGCCGCCGCAGCAGTTGCTGTTCACCAACGGCACCGACGAGGCCATCCAGGTCTTACTCAACACCTACGTGGACGACCGGGACCGCGTCCTGGTGCTCGATCCGTCCTACGCCATGTACCGGTTCTATGCCGAGCTGGCGGGGGCTGAAGTCCAGACCGTACCCTACCGTCCGGACACTCTGGCGTTTCCCTTGGGCGAGCTTCTGGCGGCGATCACGTCCGAGACCCGCGCGGTCCTGATCGCCAACCCCAACAACCCGACCGGCACCGCGGTCGACCTGGCCGGCGTCCGCCGCCTCCTCGACCGGGCGGAAAACGCCGCCGTCCTGATCGACGAGGCCTACTTCGAGTTCTGCGGGACCACCGCCCTGGGGCTGCTCGCCGAGTATCCCAACCTGTTCGTGAGCCGGACCTTCTCCAAGGTCTACGGCATGGCGGCCATGCGCCTGGGATGCCTGTTCTCCCGGGCTGAGAACATCGCCTGGCTGCACAAGGCGCAGTCGCCGTACAGCGTCAACGCTCTGGCGGTGCTGTGCGCGTCCGAGGCTGTCCAGGACCGCCCCTACATCGACGCCTACGTGGCCGAGGCGCTCGAATCCCGCCGTCTCCTCTGCCGGGCCCTCGATCGGCTGAAGGTCCCGTATTACCCCAGCGCCGGCAACTTCGTGCTGGCCCGCTTCGGCGAGCGTTCCCGGGCTATCCGCGACGGCCTGCGCGAGCGCGGCATCCTGGTGCGCGACCGCGGCCACGAGATCCCCGGCACGCTCCGGATCACGGTCGGCAAAAAGGCGCAGCTCCGCCGGCTCCTGGCCGCCCTGCGTGAGGTGCTGGCATGAAGGGCGTCCTGGTCTTCGACATGGACGGCGTGCTGGTCGACGTCACGGACTCCTACCGCGAGACCATCATCCGGACCATCGAGCACTTCACCGGCCGCCGCGTGACCCGCGACTTCATCCAGGAGGTGAAGAATCGGGGCGGGTTCAACGACGACTTCCAGCTTTCGCACACGGTGGCCCGCGAGCTGGGCGTCGAGGTCCGCTACGACGACGTCGTCGACTACTTCCAGCGCGTTTTCCTCGGCGAGAATCACGACGGCCTCATCCTGCAAGAGAAGTGGATGCCACAGGACGGGCTGCTCGCCAAGCTGGCGCGCGACTGGCGGCTCGCCATCTTCACCGGCCGGACGCGGGACGAGGCGCGCCTGACCCTGGACCGCTTCGCCGGCGACCTCGCCTTCGACCCGGTCATCGGCAACCAGGAGGTGGAGAACCAGAAGCCGGCCCCCGACGGGCTGCTCCAGATCCGCGCGGCGTGTCCGGATCTCCCGGCCGTCTACCTGGGCGATACCGTGGACGACGCCCGCAGCGCCCGCGCCGCCGGCGTTCCCTTCATTGGCGTGGCGGCGCGCCACAACTCACGCCGCGAAGATCTGGTCCGTCTGTTCCAGGCCGAAGGCGCCCGGGCAGTGGTCGAAAACGTCAATGAAGTC
>JBGOUV010000338.1:0-7697 GCA_041477815.1 Terriglobia bacterium
CGAAACGGGTGGGCGCACCTGGACAACCTCGTCCCGATAAAGGCGTCGAAGAGCATCCCCAGGTTAGCAGCCTGTGGCAGAAATAAGGCCTGGCAAATTTGCCAGATTCTCAACCTCGCAGAATCAACGACTTGCCGGTGGCAAATTTGCCAACAAGTCGCGGTCGGAGCACTTTTGCCACGGGCTGTTAGTTTAGTTTAGGCCGGTGACATCCCAAAAAGAAATCCCGGTTCAGAAACCCCGAGCGGCGTTACGTGCCGCTCAACGACGCGCCCACAAAGCGACAGCCCGGTCCCCGGGCCACGGTAGGCCTCGCGCGCGCGAGGAGCCCTCAAGCGTTTTGTCCCGTACATAAGAAAGTGACCCAACCGCCGATCATCCGTGACAAAAGAAGAAAAACCGCCAGGTCCCCCGTCGCGCACCCGCTCCTTCCCGCCCGCTTTCAGAAACTTGCTTAGTGTGATATCCTACGAGTCCAAAATATGACGATCCCAACTCGAACCAAGCTGTTCTGTTGCGCCCTGCTGGTGTTTCCGGCCGTCTGCCTGGCCCAGCGCAGCAGCGTCGCGCGCGATTTTCCCATCTATGACAACGGCGGCAAGCCCGATCTGGTGATGGATCCCCAGCGCTTCGTCGCCCAGATGGAGATCGTGGACCGTTACTTTGCTCCGAATGATTGCGCCCTTGCGGAAGGCGTCGTCGGCGGCAGTGGCTACCGCCGTCTGCTCCGTTTTGACACCGTCGTCATGAACCGCGGCGACGGCGACCTGGTGGTCGGTGATCGTACCGACCCCAACAACCCTTACGCCTATTGGTTCGTGTACAACCCCTGCCACGGCCACTATCACATCCGGGATTTCTCCGTCTACGAACTCTACCAGTTGGACGGCAAAACTCTAGTCACCCAAGGCACCAAGCAGGGCTTCTGCTTCGAGGACTCGTTTAAGTACGAGGACGGCGGCAAGAGTCACGGCTATGACTGTAGCTATCAGGGTATTACCTCTGGGTGGGGTGACTGGTATTACAAACAGCTAGTTGGCCAGTGGATTGATATCACCGGTGTTCCCGAGGGCGACTACATCGTCCGCGTCACCCTCAACAAGGGCGAGATTCAGGGTTCCAAGCAGAGTCCCATCTTCGACGAGGGCGCCAACCGCTACCCCAACGTCACGGAGGCCCGCATCCACGTTCCCGACCCCAGACACAAGGTAGCCGTCGTCGAGTAGCGAGGCCGGAGCCCTTCGGCTGTGTTCGCTGGCAGTACAAGCGCCCTTGGCACACCAAGCGCTGAGAGGCAGCGACCGACTGCCTGTGCAGCATCATCGCGCGCGCCGTGGCCGACCAGCGGGAGGTGCCGAAGTTTCATCGGAACTGGCGCGCCCGCTGCATTCGCGGGCGTCTTGCGGTACCAGATCGCGATCTCCAAAGTGGTCTCCTATCCTCGCACTACCTCCCTCTTCTCCGCGGCACTCGTAGCCCTACCTATGGGGATTGTATCCCGCCACGGTGTCCTCCGCAAGGCAGGACCAGCCGCGGTGGTTGAGCTTGGACGACCTACAGAGAAGTAGGCTCCCGATGCCTTTCTGCAAGGATCTTCCGGCTAAAAGTACCACAATGGAAATACCATCTCCTGGTTCGTGCTCTGCCCATCTACGATTAGCGCTAACCACGGGCTACCGAAGTAATTCTTGAGCGACCTCGGCAGCCTGATATTCACTTGATCCAGGCCGGCAAATTCTCCTTGTGGGCCGGCGTACTCGACTGGCAGGCGGACACTGCCAGCACCAAGGCCGAGGACCACGCTCATGTTCGCGAGCGAGCTGCGCCCACGCAGGCCGGTGCCGAACAGTATCAGAAATAACTCGTCGGTGTCCGGACCCCAGTTGACCGGCGGACGAACCTCCTCCACCGTCTGGACTCCGTATCGCAGGCGTACCGCCAAAGCCACCGGTTCCTCGTTCCCATGGAGGAACAGTGCGGGCGCGACGCTCTGTATCTCGAGGACTGCACTGGCAACAATGGAAGAGCCCGAAGTGATGGTAACCGTCGCGCTGCCGAGGGACGTGCCGGCCGGGATGATGTAGCTCACCTCGAGAGGAGAAACGTAGTACAGTGGCGCCAGACGCTCTATCCCGGCCGAGTCCTTCACCTTGACGGTAGTGCCGCCCAGGGTAGTCGGCGGATTCCGCGGGTCCCCCGTTGCCGTTGAGACAGGCGACCCCTGGGAAGGCGGCCGCGCCAGTGCGATTGAAGGATCCAGCGGAGGAGTAGTCCCCCACAGTCGGCAACCCCGGCGCATAGGAATCCAGCGTAATGTTGAAGGGCGCCGAGCTGCGGCCGGCCGAGCTTACCACGAGTGTCGTTGGCCCCGGCGTGAGCGCCGACGGCAGGCGCCTCCTCTTCGGCGCCGGCGAGCCCCAACGTTTGTGGCTGCTGGACTTGGACACGGGCGCCAGGACCGACTTGGTGAAACAGCCCGGATATGCCCTGCACGGTGCTGCCTTTTCGCCTGATGCCCGCTGGATCGCCCTGGTCTTCAATCACTTCGGTGCCGACCGCGGCCACGGATTCCTGGCGCCGTTTCGAGGCGGACCTCTGCCCGACGCCACGGAATGGATTCCTTTAGGCGACTTTACCGACACCTCCATTCAATGGTCTCCTGACGGCAACGTACTGTACTCGTTGGCGGAAAGGGACGATTTCCGTTGTATCTGGTCGCTGCGCCTGCATCCTGCGACGAAACAGCCCTGGGGCCCGCCCATCGCAATCCACCACTTCCATCAAAGCCAGCGCAGCCCCTGGGTTGTCTTTTCCCTCACAGTCGCCCGCAACAAGCTTGCTGTCGCCCTGACGGAGTCCGCTTCTAACATCTGGATGACGGAACTAGATTTGTCCCATCATTAGGGGGGAAGAAGTGCAAGGACGGACCGGCTTGCGGTTACAATAGGGGGTAGACCGTATTACAATTAGCTGACCGGATGCGCTGTCTCTTCACCGCCGCCGTGGCCGTTTTCCTCCTGCTCGACTTCCCTGCCCTGACCCAGATTGGAAGCCCTTATCCGGGTGGGTATCCGCCGGGTGGGCGGTACCCCGGCGGGCGCGGCGGTGGCATCGGGGGTGGCCTCCCGCCCATGCCTCGTCTGCCCGGTCGGGGCAAGAAGGACAAGAAGAGCACCCCGGAGAAGGAAGCGCAGGAACCGCTGATCGACGTGGCGGGAGTCCTGCGTAGGATTGATGCCGGCTCCGTGGTGGTGGAAGCACAGGACACCCGCATCTTCAACCTGAAGCGCAGTGAAAAGACCACGTTCTCCAAGGACAACAAGCCGATGCAGCCGTCGGAACTCCAGCCGGGCGATCACGTGCTGGTGCAATCCAAGCAGGACGAGCAGGGATTCTTCTACGCCGTTCATGTGATCTTCAGCAAGGCGGGCACGGCGGAGGAGCGGGCCGCCGCCTCCCAGCCGGTCGACGACCTGACGCCGAAGCGGGACGACGACGATGAACGTCCGGTATTGCGAAAGAAGGCCCCGGCCGGCGCGGAGACCCCCACGGAAACCGCGGAAGCCGTGGAAGCCGAAGCTCCGCGTCCGGTCGCGCCTCCCCCCATCCGCTCCTTGCCTCAGGACGAGGAGGAGCCGGCTCCGGTGCTGCGACGGAGGAAGCCCGGCGAACGGCCGCCGGCGCGGCCTCCGGCGAGGACCGCCTCGGCCGGGCCGCCTGCACCGGCGCCGGCCCGCGAGCCGGAAGCGCCGCCGGCGCCTGCCCGCGAGACCGTGGTCGTGGTCGAGAATGAATTCGCCCGCCCGCCGGACCCGGTCATCGAAAAGGCGCGGGCCATGGCGGCCTCCTTTACGGCCGGCCTGCCCAACTACTACTGCCGGGAGTTGATCACCCGCTTCGTGAATGTCTCGCACAAGATCAACTGGGCGCCGCAGGACGTGGTCTCGGCCGAGCTCATCTACGAGAACCACCGCGAGCGCTATCGCAATATCGCGATTAACAACAAGCTCACCAAGAAGAGCATGGAGGAGCTTCCGGGCGCCTGGTCCACCGGCGAATTCGGAACCGTGCTGGCCGACCTGTTCTCGCCCGGCACGGCGGCCGACTTCGTCTTCTCGAAGGAAGACCAGGCCGGCGGGCGCACCGCGCTGGTCTATGAGTTCACCGTGGAGCGGCAGAACTCGCACTGGCATATTCAGGCCGCCTCCCAGAGCATCGTGCCCGCCTACGGCGGCGGCGTGTGGATCGACAAGAAGACCCAGCAGGTGCTGCGGATCGAAATGGAGGCCAAGAGCCTGCCGCGGGAGTTTCCCTTCGACAAGGTGGAATCAACAGTAGATTATCAGTATGTGACGCTGGGCTCGCAGGCGCCGTTCCTGCTTCCGGTGCACGCCGAAAACCTGATGTGCCAGACGGGGACCAACGTCTGCAGCCGCAACGTCATCGACTTCCGGAACTATCACAAGTACACCAGCGAATCGAGCATCATCTTTACGCCCTAAACGCGCAGGAACCACCCCCGCCGATACATCCCGTACGCCACCAGGTACATCAGCAGCGTGTAGGCCAGCGCATAACACAGCGAGGCATTAACAGGCGACGCGACCCGGGCAAACAGGGTGTGAAAGAGCCAACCGCGCAGCGCCAGGGCATTCAGGGTTTCTGCCAGGAGCTCCGATACCATGTACACGGCGATCGCGTTCCGGCCCATGACCACCAGCGGCTTGACGATCCGCTGGTAGCCGAGGCCGTCGCACCACCAGACGAACGCCGCGAGCAGCACGAAATCCAGCCCGGCCATGAAGATGGAAAACGAGCTGGTCCATAGCTTCTTATTGATAGGCAGCCAGAGGTCGCAAATCAGGCCGGCGGCGATCAGCGCGTTGCCGGCCAGCAACAGCCGGGTGGTACGCTCGGCCAGCTCGCGCTTCAGGCGCAGAAGGTGTCCGGCCAGGATGCCGAACAGGATGGTGGCAAGGGAAGGCAGCGTGCTGACGATGCCCTCCGGGTCCCAGGTCTTGGTTGCCGCGTAGTTGTGGCGCCCCAGCACGATGCGATCGACGTAGTGCGCCACGTTGCGCTCCTCGTCCAGGTGCCCGGCGCCGTATCCGGGCGCCGGCGCCAGCGTCATCAGCAGCCAGTAGCCGGTGAGCAGGGACGCGATCCACAGGATTTGCCCACGCACGCCGGTGGTCAGGTAGATGGCCGAGGCGATCAAGTAGCAGATGGCGATTCGCTGCAGCACCCCCAGCACCCGCATGGTGGAGAAGTCGAACCTGGGAAAAAGGTAGACCAGCAGCCCCAACGCATAGAGGATCAGCGCGCGCCGGAATATCTGGCCGAAGAGCTGCGCGCGCGACGCCCCGGCCGTCAGGCGCTTGGCCAGGGAGATCGTGAGGGCCACGCCGGCGATCCAGAGAAAGGAAGGAAAGACCACGTCGGTGATCGTCCAGCCGTGCCACTCCGCGTGGCGCAGCGGACCGTAGACGTACCGCCCGTCGCCGGGATCGTTGACCAGCACCATGAGGGCGATGGTGGCGCCGCGAAAGGCATCAAGGGAGACGAGTCGCTGCGGGGCGGGTTCCATGCGGTGTCTATGATACCGCAGCGAGCCTCACTCGCCGATCTGTACCACCCGCGTCCCCAACGCCCGGCTCCATTCCGGCGCGGCCGCCGTGACATAGAGCCCGTCGGGAAACCAAGTGAGTCGCAGGTCTACCTGCCGAAAGGGTCCCAACGGCTGGAACAGCAGGATGGCCGTGTGCCCATCGTTGCCCAGCGCCACGATGCGGGCCAGACCCACGATTACGTCCGCATCGCTCAGGTCGGGAATCGCCCGGTCGAGGTCCGCCACCGCCGCCTCAAACTGCTGCCGGTTGGCCGCCGCAAACCAGTTCACGTGCCGCCTCGGCAGCTCGGTGGCCAGGGTTTGCAGATCCTGTCGCCACCGCACCGGGTCCGCCGCCACCCCCGGCAGCGACACCAGCAACAGCGTCCACCCGATCCATCTTCGGCGCAAGAGTTTACACCACCTGCCGGGCTGCGGCGATGACCCCTTCTACCTCTCGCCGATACTGGTCCAGCAACTCCTGATTCTTCGCCTCGAACCGCAGCACGATCACCGGCTGGGTGTTGGACGCCCGCACCAGCCCCCACCCCTGGTCAAACAGCACTCGCACGCCGTCGACGTCGATAATCCGGTGTGTCTTGCGGAAGGCCTCCTTCACCCGCTCCACCAGCGCGAACTTGGCCTCATCCGGGCAATCGACCCGAATTTCGGGCGTCGAGACCGTGCGGGGCAGATCGGCCAGCAGCGTGGACAGCGGCCCGCCGGCCCGGTCCACCAGCTCGATCAGGCGCAGCGCCGCGTAGAGGGCATCATCGAAGCCGTAGTACCGATCGGCAAAGAACATGTGCCCGCTCATCTCTCCGCCGAGCTCGGCTTTCTCCTCCTGCATCTTGGCCTTGATCAGCGAGTGCCCCGTCTTCCACATGATAGCCCGCCCGCCGCGGGCATTCAGATAGTCATACATCACCTGCGAGGCCTTGACCTCCGAAATGAACGTCGCCCCCGGTTTCCGCGTCAGGATCTCCCGCCCGTAGATGGCCAGCAACTGGTCGCCCCACACCACGTTCCCCTTCTCATCCACCGCCCCGATGCGGTCCCCGTCGCCGTCGATCGCAATCCCCAGTTCCGCCCCGCTCGCGGCCACGGTCCGCACCAGCGCCTCCAGGTTCTTCGGCACGGTCGGGTCCGGATGATGATTTGGGAACCTCCCATCCATCTCGAAAAACAACTCGATCGCCTCGCAGTTCACACGCCCCAGCAGACGATGGAGCGCCGGCCCCGCCGTCCCGTTCCCCGTATCGACCACCACCTTGACCCGCCGCTTCAGATCAAATTGCCGCGTAATCTCGTCCACATACGGGGTCGTTATGTCGTAGGTCTTCACCGACCCCGACCCGCTGGCCAGATCCCCCGCCTCCAGCATGGCCCGCAGGTGCTGGATTTCCTCCCCGTGAATCGTCGAGGTCCCGCACATCACCTTGAACCCGTTGTACTCGGGCGGATTGTGGCTCCCCGTGATCATGACGCCGCCGTCGGACTGCAGATGAAACGAGGCGTAGTAGAGCAGCGGCGTAGGTACCACGCCCAAGTCCGTCACCTCGCACCCCGCCGTCACCAGCCCGGCCGCGATGGCGTTGCGCAGCCGCTCGGAGCTGAGCCGGCAGTCTCGCGCCAGGTTCACCCGGCGGCCCTTCTCCCGCGCAATCAGGGTCCCGATCGCCCTGCCCAGGCCCTCGATCCCCTCACTGGTCAGCTCCTGGTCCGCGATTCCTCGAATGTCGTATTCCCGAAAGATGGTCGGTTTCAGCACGCTCTCACTCCGCGCCTCGCGGGGCCGGCTCGTCGTTGCAGACGCAGCAATCCGAGCAGCGGTGACAGTGCTCGCAGATGTGGTTCTGGCAAACGTCCTTGGTGCACAAGGGACAGATCTCTTGGCTCGGTTCCTGACAAATGTTACACTGCCATGCCATACACTACGTTGATAGCATTCATCATGCCCTTTTCACAACTGGCCCGCCGATTATTCCTGGCCGCCCTGCTGCTGCTGTTTCTCGGCCGCATCGCCCTTACCTGGCGCGTATTCAACGACACGGCGGACGAAAACTGGCACCTCGTGGCCGGCCTCCAG
>JBGOUV010000112.1:0-16820 GCA_041477815.1 Terriglobia bacterium
GACTCCCTTACGGCCTCAACTTATCCAGAGCGGAAACGACCTCTTCCATTCCCCGCCACCCTACAGGCTAACGCCACTGGCGCCCATTTTCATCACCTTTGGTGGGCCGCAGGCCCATGGGGCCCTCCCTGACGGTCGCGGTTCGTGGGGCGCGGCGCAATGTCTAGGCGGCAGGGCGGGCCTTCTGATAAACTATTGTATCGTAAGAGGTTGCCCAAATATGGCGATCAGTCCGGAGTTGCTGGAAATCCTGGTATGCCCGGCCGACAAGGAAGCCCTGGAGATGAAGGCGGACGGCAGCGGCCTGAAATGCACGAAGTGCAAGAGGGTGTACCCCATCAAAGACGATATCCCGATCATGCTGATCGACGAGGCGAAGATCGAGGAGTGATCATCGAGCGGCTGGAGCGCGGCGCGGCGGTGGTCGTCATCCGCCTGCGGTCGATGGGCGATACGGTGTTGACCACGCCGGCGCTCACCCTGCTGAAGGCCGCCCGGCCCGACCTGCGCCTCCACGTCGTCGTCGAACCGGCGTGGACGCGCCTGCTCGAAGGGAACCCCGACATCAGCGGTGTGCTCGCGCCCCGGCTGGGGGAAGTGCGCCGGCTGCGTCCGGCGCTGTGCCTGAACCTGCACGGCGGCACGACCAGCGCCTGGCTGACCGCGCTCTCCGGGGCCCGCTGGCGCGCCGGGTTCGGACACTTCCGCCACCGCCTCGCGTATAACGTGCGGATCCCGCGGGCCCAGGAGATCCTCGGAGGCGCCAGCGAAGCCCCGGTCCACACCGCCGAGCACCTCGCCTCCGCTATATTCTACTTGGGGGTAGCGCCCACCGAGATTCCTCGGGCGCGGCTCTACGCCGCCCCTAGCCCCGGGCGGCGGCCCTACGCGGTGCTGCATACCGGCGCTGCCCACACCACCAAGCAATGGCCGGCGGAGCGTTTCGCCGAGTTGGCGGCTTGGCTCCGCGACAGCCAGGGACTCGAGCCGGTGATCCTGCGCGGCCCCCAGGACTCGACCCTCGCCGAGATGATGTCGCTTCTGGCCGGCGCCGAGTTGTTCGTGGGCAACGACTCCGGTCCGGCCCACGTGGCGGCGGCTTTTGGCATTCCCACGGTGGTGATCTTCGGCGCCTCCAACTCCCAGGTCTGGTATCCCTGGCGGACCGCGCACCAGGTGGTGGAGAGCGACCCGCCGCGTAGTATCTTGTCAGTGGAGATCGATACGGTCCGGCGCGCGACGGCCAGCCTGCTCGGCGCCCGGTCGGCCTTGCGCGCATGACGAACTTCTGGCGGCTGCTCCACTACACGCGCCCCTACTGGCTGCGCCTGCTGGCCTCGGTGCTGCTCA
This sequence comes from Terriglobia bacterium, assembly GCA_041477815.1. Classification (GTDB taxonomy): domain Bacteria; phylum Acidobacteriota; class Terriglobia; order Bryobacterales; family JACQDG01; genus JBGOUV01. The sequence goes on from JBGOUV010000112.1 coordinate 1,351, forward strand.
TGGCGGTAGTAGGGACTTGCCACGCCCTTATCGCCCTGCTCATCGGCCCGGTCTTCGACCGCGTGCTCAAGCCCGATTCCCCCGACACTCCCGTCGAACTTTTCCGCTTGCCCGGCTTCACCCACGCTATTCATCTCCAGGACTTCGTGCCCGCTGCCATCCACAACGTCTGGACCATGGTGGCGCTGGCCATCCTCACCGTGTTCCTGGCCAAGGGCCTGTGCGACTTCTTCGGCAACTACCTGATCAACTACGTCGGACTGGCCGCCGTCACCGACCTGCGCAACAAGGTTTACTCCAGCGTGCTCCGCCAGTCGACGGCCTTCTTCCAGCGGATGCACACGGCCCGCCTGATGTCGTCCATCCTGAACGACATCGACAAGGTGCAGGTCGCGACCTCGCACATCCTGGCCGACTTCCTGCGGCAGACGTTCGTCCTCACCGGCCTGCTGTTCGTGGTGCTGCGGACCGACTGGAAGCTGGCGGCGGTGAGCCTCACCGTGCTGCCTATCGTTCTGATACCCACGGCGCGCATAGGCCGCCGCATCCGCTCCACCACCCGCTCGGCCCAGGACAGCGTGGCCGAGGTCAACCAGATCCTGGAGGAAACCATCTCCGGCCACGCCATCGTGCGGGCCTTCGGGATGGAGGCGTTCGAGACCAGCCGCTTCCGCCGCGCCGCCCGCAAACTGCTCGACGAGAACCTGCGCTACGTCCGCCAGCAGGCGCTCTCCTCGCCCCTCATCGAGATGTTCGCCGCGGTGACGGTGGTATTGCTGCTGACCTACGCCCGCTCCCAGATCAAGGCCGACCTCATGACCGCCGGCCAGTTCACCAGCTTCATCATCGCCCTGCTCATGATGTACGAGCCGGTGAAGCGCCTCAACGGTATTTATAATATTTTTCAACAAGCCATCGGCGCTTCCCAGCGCGTGTTCGAGTACCTGGCCGAAGAGCAGGACGTCAAGGAAAAGCCCGGAGCCGCGGCCCTCTCGCCCTTCGCCCGCGCGATCGATTTCGAGAACGTCAGCTTCCGCTACCCGGACACCACCAGCGGTTACGTCCTGGAGCAGATCGACCTGCGGGTGAGCGCCGGCGAGGTGGTGGCCATCGTCGGGCAGAGCGGCGGCGGCAAGACCACGCTGGTCAATCTCATCCCCCGCTTTTTCGATCCCACCGCCGGGCGCATCCTGATCGACGGCCAGGACATCCGGGACGTCTCCATCCGCAGCCTGCGCGAGCAGATCGGCCTGGTCACCCAGGAAACGTTCCTGTTCGACGATACGGTAGCCAACAACATCTCCTACGGGCATCCGGAAAGGGACCGCCGGGCGGTGGAGGCCGCGGCGCGGGCGGCCCTGGCCGCCGACTTCATCGCCGAGCTGCCCGAGGGTTACGACTCGCGCATCGGCCAGCACGGCCAGCGCCTGAGCGGAGGCCAGCGCCAGCGCCTGGCCATCGCCCGGGCGCTGCTCAAGAACGCTCCCATTTTAATTTTGGACGAAGCTACCTCGCACCTGGATACAGAATCGGAGATGCTGGTCCAGCGGGCCCTCAATAACCTGATGGAAGGCCGCACCGTGATCGTGATCGCGCACCGGCTGTCCACCATCCGGCGGGCCGATAAGATTGTCGTGCTCGAAGGCGGGCGGGTGGTCGAGGTAGGCCGGCACGAGACCCTGCTGGCCAGCGGCGGGCTCTACTGCCGCCTGCACGAGATGCAGTTCCAGGAGTGAATGCCGCTATGGCCCGCAGCATGACCGGATATGCCCGCGTCCAAACCGAGACCGACGGTTTCCGCCTGTCGGTGGGGATCAAGAGCCTGAACCACCGTTTTCTGGATGTGCAGATGCGCCTGCCCGCGGAGCTGGAGTCCTTCGAGCTGGCCGCCCGGCAACGGGTGAAGCAGCGGGTGGTGCGGGGAGTCCTGCAGGTGTCGGCGTGGGTCGAGATGCGGGCCGCCGCGGCCCTGAAGATCCGGCGGGATTTGGTCGAAGGATATATCGCCGCCTACCGGGAGCTGGCCCGCGAGCACCATCTGGCCGGCGAGCCGGATCTGGCGACCCTGTTCCGTCTGCCCGGGATCGTGACCTTCGGCGAGACCACCGAGTCGCCCAACGGGGACCTGGAGAAGGTCCTGCTGGAGACGGTGGACCGCGCCCTGGACCAGCTGACCGCCGTCCGCGAGCGTGAAGCCACGGGTATCATCGAGGAAATGCTGGCGCGCTCGGCGGCCATCGACGCTAGCTTAAACCGGATCGAGGAGATCCGCCAAGGCTTGACCGAGGCCCTCGCCGCCCGCCTCCACCAGAAGCTGGCCGAGCTGGTGCCGTCGATAGATCCCGGCCGAGTCCTGCAAGAAGCCGCCATGCTGGCCGAGCGCAGCGACATCAGCGAAGAGGTCCAACGTCTCCGCGCCCACAATCAACAGCTCCGCGACCTGGTAGCCTCCTCCGTCGAGGTAGGCAAGCGCATCGACTTCCTGGCCCAGGAAATGAACCGCGAAGCCAACACCATCGTTTCGAAAACGTCCGGCATCGGCGGCGCCGGCCTCTCCATCACCGACCTCGGCCTCTCCCTCAAGGCGGAGATCGAAAAGATCCGGGAGCAGGGGATGAATCTGGAATGAAAGGAACCAGGTATTTCTTTGACTCGGGTAGGCCATGGGGCGCGGCAGACCAGAGTGTCCGCGCCACGGCTGCGGTGAAATCTTCTTAACGCATGTCGCTCGTCTTCGTCATCTCGGCCCCCTCCGGCTCCGGCAAGTCCACGCTGGTGAAGATGTTGCTGGAGTCGGTGGACGGCGTCAATTTCTCCATCTCCTACACCACCCGCGCGCCGCGCCGCGGGGAGACCAACGGAGAGAACTACCGGTTCGTCAGCCGGGAGGAGTTTTTAGCCATGCGGGACGCCGGCGGCTTGCTGGAGTGGGCCGAGGTGTTTGGGCACTTCTATGGGACCCCCCGGGCGGTGCTGGAGGAGGCCCGGCGGGTGGGGCGCGATCTGGTATTGGACATTGACGTGCAAGGTGCGGGACAATTGAAGAAGCAGCTTCCGGAGGCTGTAACCGTCTTTATCCTGCCGCCTTCCCGGGCCGAACTGGAGAAGCGGTTGCGGAGCCGGTCGCTCGATGAGGACGCGGTGATCCGCCGGCGGCTGCGCGATGCCTCCCGGGAAATTGCGAACTACTCGGCCTACGATTACGTGCTGGTCAACGACCAGTTGGATCGGGCGGCCGAGAAGCTGAAAGGCATCTTTTTGGCCGAGCGCTGCCGCCGGCAGCGGGCCGAAGCCGTCATTCAGCCGATTCTGGAGAGTTTTCAGGAACCATGAGGAAGAAGGAAGCCATGATTGATACCAAGACGCCCGCCGCCGAAACCCCGGCGCGGCCGCACGACGACCACATCTGCATTCCCGGCGATCCCGAGGGAAGCATCTATCGCTTCATCATCGTGGCGGCCAAGCGGGCCCGGCAGTTGCAGTCGGGGAACCGGCAGAAGATCCAGCATCCCTCGAAGAAGATGACCCGGGTGGCTATCGACGAGACCCGCCGGGGGTTGGTTCCGTTCATGGATCCGGAGACCGCGCCCCCGGTGGAAGAGCAGGAAGAAGAGCCCCTGAACGATCAATGAGATGAGAATCGTCGTCGGCGTGAGCGGTGGAATCGCCGCCTACAAGGCGGCGGAGCTGGTGCGGGCCTTGCAGGAGCGGGCTCACACGGTGCAGGTGGTGATGACGGCCCATGCCCAGGAGTTTGTCCGCCCGCTGACCTTCGCCGCCCTCACCGGACAGAAGGTCATCACCGGCATGTTCGGCTCCACCAGCGCCGACGAGACCCTGGCCAGCGCCATCGAGCACATCGGCGTGGCCCAACAGGCCGAGGCGCTGGTAATAGCGCCGGCCACCGCCGATATTCTGGCCAAGTTCGCCCACGGGATCGCCGGCGACTTCCTCACCACGCTGTATCTCGCCTTTGCCGGACCGGTGGTCGTGGCCCCAGCCATGAACGTGAATATGTGGCAGCATCCGGCCACTCAGGCCAACCTCGAAACGCTCCAGCGTCGTGGCGTGCTGGTGGTCGAGCCCGGCGACGGTTACCTGGCCTGCGGCATGACCGGCCCCGGCCGCATGGCCGACCCCGAGCGGATCGTCGCCGCCGTGGAGCGCGCCCTGATGACCGGCTGCGAGCTCGACGGCCGCACCGTTCTGATCACCGCAGGCCCCACCCGCGAGCCCCTCGATCCGGTCCGGTATCTATCGAACCGGTCCAGCGGTCGCATGGGCTTCGCTCTGGCCGCAGAGGCGCTGGCCCGCGGCGCCCGCGTCATCCTGGTCGCCGGCCCCACCGCCCTGGAGCCGCCTGCCCGCGCCGAGCTGGTCCGGGTCGAGACGGCCGACCAGATGCGCCAGGCGGTGCTCGATCACCTGGCTCCAGCCAATATCGTCATCAAGGCCGCCGCCGTCGCCGACTTCCGCCCCGTCCGGCGCGCCCCCGCTAAGCTGAAGAAGGTCTCCGCCCCGGCGGCTCTCGATCTCGAGCCCACCCCCGACATCCTGGCCGAGTTGGGCCGGCTCAAGGGCGACCGTGTCCTGGTAGGATTCGCCGCCGAAACCGAAAGCCTCCGCGAGGAGGCCCTCCGCAAGCTTCGCGCCAAGAACTGCGATCTCCTGGTGGCCAACCCGGTCGGCCAGCCGGGCGCAGGCTTCGACAGTGAGGACAACACCGCTTTGCTGGTTACGGCCTCGGGCGAGGTCACCGAGTTTCCGCGCGGCTCCAAGCGCGAGCTGGCCGCCCGCGTCTTCGACCTGATCCACCAGCTCCAGCCTGCACGCCGATGACAGCCGACCAGGCCCGCCAGTACCTCCGCTTCTACCGCGACTTGGGGTTCGAGGAGATCTACCGCCGCGAATCTCCTCCCCTCTCGCCCGCACCACCCGCCTCCATGCTCCTCCCTCCCGTCCTCTCCGGCGAAACCCTCGACCAGATCCGCGCCGATCTGGGCGACTGCACCCGCTGCCGACTGCACAAAGGCCGCACCAACCTGGTCTTCGGTGTGGGTACTCCTCAGGCCAAGATCGTCTTCGTAGGCGAGGGTCCGGGCGCCGACGAAGACGCCCAGGGTATCCCCTTCGTAGGCCGCGCCGGCCAGCTCCTCACCCAGATGATCGAAAACACCGCCTCCAAGGAAGGCATCCCGATCAAGCGCGCCGACGTCTACATCTGCAACGTGGTCAAGTGCCGTCCCCCCGAAAACCGCACCCCCGAGCGTGACGAGATGGAAACGTGCAGCCCCTTCCTGTTCCGCCAAATCGAAGCCATCCGCCCCAAGGCCATCTGCGTTCTGGGTTCCACCGCCGCCAAATCGCTGCTCGCGACCTCCACCGGCATCACGCAGCTCCGAGGCAAATGGCACGACTGGCGCGGGATCCGGGTGATGGCCACCTATCACCCCTCCTTCCTGCTGCGCGGCTACAACCAGGCCGGCAAGCGCGAAGCCTGGGAGGATCTCAAGAAGCTGTTTCACTACGTCTACGGATGAGGGACTCATGCACTGGAACGGAGCCGCCGAAGACCTGCTCCAACAGATCATGCAAAGCACGCCCCGTCCGGAGCGCGAACGCGCCCAGGTCCGCCTGCAGGAAGCGGCCGAGGCCTACGCCGAGGACAACGGCTTAAACCGGGTCGGGGTCAAGTCCGTGATCGCCGCGTACATCCAGATCACCCCGGAGGCGCTGCGCTCGGAGCTGCCCCACCAGCTCGAGGCTCTGGGTCTGGACCAGAGCGACTACCAGCATCTGCTCGACGCTTGAAATGGAACTGACCCCGCCGCATTTGGCGCTTTACATTACACCGACGCGGACATAGAATCGGAATTGTTGATACGGTCCTGGCGGTGATCGAGGACCGGGAAGGTGTTCCGCCGCGAGTTCAGCCGGGAATTCGGCAGCATCGCAAAAGTGGCCATCCGGAGGCTGGAATACATTCGCGCCGCAACCGATCCTCGGGAACTGGCCGCCGTACCTGGAAACCGCCTGGAGGCGCTCCGGGGCAATCGGGCGGGACAGCACAGCATCCGTATCAACGAACAATGGCGGATCTGCTTCCGGTGGAAGGAGGAAGACGCCTTTGACGTGGAGATCGTCGATTACCATTAGCGGAGGAAGGGGCGATGCCGACCAAGAAGGCTAAGAGCAAGAAGGTAATGCCGCCGGTACACCCTGGGGAGATGCTTCGAGAGGACTTCTTGAAGCCCCTGGGTCTGAGCGTAAACCGGCTGGCGATGGACCTGCATGTCCCCGTAACTCGCATGAACGACATAGTCCGTGGCCGGTGCTCCATCACGGCAGACACGGCGTTGCGGCTGGGCAAGTACTTCGGAACGAGCGCTCAGTTCTGGCTCAACCTGCAATCCAACTACGAACTGGAGTTGGCCCAGGACCTGGTGGGAGCCCAGATCGAAAGTCAGGTCCAGCCTCGTCGGGCGGCCTAGCGCGGCGCCGTTCGGTCCATTCCGTGATCCCGCGTGGCGACCACCAGCATCCGCTGGACGCTTGACGTATACTAAAAGCAGCAGGCTGGAGTGGCGGAACTGGCAGACGCACGGGACTCAAAATCCCGCGCTCTTCACTGAGCATGAGGGTTCGACCCCCTCCTCCAGCACCATCCATTCAAGAGCTTAGGGGCGTTTGGCTTCAGCCTGTCCGAAGGGCTTGTAATGCGTAATAGTCGCGCCGGCCTCGTGCGTTTCTCGCGAAGGTAGTTCGTCAGCTCCTGCGCTGTCTCGGGCAGATCGCGTCGCGCACGATCCCGTGGCGGTCGTACAGAGGCTAAGACGCCGGACGATAGGCGGTTACCTGATCCTGCGGTTCGCCTAGGATGCTGGTTGGCTTCATGGGGCGGTCGGCACAGGTAGCTGGTCCAGCCACTTGAAAACGTCTTTGGCTGCGGAAATCAAGTATATTAACGCCCTCGGTTCACCGCCAGCTTCTGGCCCACTCCCGGACGCGGCGGAGCCACTGGGTACTCCTCATGGACCGGCTGGCCTCCGTGAACTGCGTCGCCATGGCGGCCGTGAGCCCAGGCAAGACCCCGCTGACCTCGGTCTCGCCGTACCGCCCGCCCTCCAGGCGAAAGAAGGCCACCCGGGAGCCGTCGTAGCGCCACACTTCCGGCACGCCGAAGGCGGCGAAAATCGGGAAACGATCCAGTGATGGGCTGGTGACGTCGACTTCGATGGTCAAGTCCGGAGGCGGATCTACAGCCGGATCTACGTCTCTGCCCTCCACCAACGCAGCGCGGCCAATATAGAAGGCGGAGTCCGGCTCGAAACCCTTGAGCATCTCCTCACGCTTGAATGTTGTCGAGCCGAGGCGGAATATGTCGATGCCGAACTCTTCCGCCAGCACCTCGACCAGCATCGCCAGCGTTCGATTCGGGTTTTCATGACGGGCGGATACGACCATGATCTCCAGAGTCCCTTCGTCGTATGCGAACCTCGTGCCGGTTCTATCCTGGTGCTCGGCAAGCAGTCGCTCGTAAGTCTCCCAGCTCACGCCGGTGAGGATCACTTTGTGTTCGACCGGGGTCAGGACGGTAGACATGCCACTTCATTGTAACCCCTCTCAGAGCCCCTGCTATAATCCCAACTACCCATGTCACTCCTGGTGGGCTCTCTCCGAATCCTCTGCATCCTCTGCGTCTTCTGCGGTGGGGCTCTTCCCCAAACCTACGACCTGGTCCTCGCCGGCGGCCGGGTCATGGACCCGGAATCCGGCCTCGACGCCGTCCGTCACGTCGGTCTCCGCGGCAACAAGATCGCCGCCGTCTCCCAGACGCCTCTCCAGGGTCGCGCGACCATCGACGTCCAAGGCCTCGTCGTCGCTCCCGGGTTCATCGATCTTCACGCCCACGGCCAGCTTCCCGAGAACTACCGCCTCCAGGCGCAGGACGGCGTCACCACCGCCCTCGAGCTCGAAATCGGCGTGAATCCCGTGGCCCCCTGGTACGCCGCGCGCACCGGCCGCGCCCTCATTAACTACGGCGCCTCCTCCGGACACGTGGCCGCCTCCATGGCCGCGCTCGGCGACACCGGGACCTTCCTTCCCCGCGACGCCGCCACCCGCCTCCGCCCCAACGCCGAGCAGAAGGAGCGCATCGAGGGACTGGTCCGCCGCGGCCTCGACGAAGGCGCCGTCGGCATCGGCTTCGGCATCGCCTACTTGCCCCAGTCCTCCCGCCAGGAAATCTACGACCTGTTCCGCCTGGCCGCCTCTCTGCGGGTCCCCTGCTTCGTCCACATGCGGCACGCCGGCCATCCCGACCCCGGCGGAGTGCTGGAGGCTCTCCAGGAAGTCCTCGCCGACGCCGCCACGACGCAGGCCCCTCTCCACATCGTCCACATCAACTCCTCCTCCGGCAAGGTTCTGCCCGTCACCCTCCGCATGATCGAAGGCGCCCGCCGCGCCGGCCTCGACGTCACCACCGAATCCTATCCCTACACCGCCGGCCAGACCAACCTCGACTCCGCCATCTTCGACGAGGGCTGGCAGGAGAAGCTGGATATCACTTATAAGGACCTGCAGTGGGTCGCCACCGGCGAGCGTCTTACCGCCGAAACCTTCGCCCGCTACCGCCAACAGGGCGGTACCGTCATCATCCACTCCATGACCGAAGACATGATCCGCCTGGCCATGTCGAATCCCCTGGTCATGATCGCCAGCGACAGCTTCCTCAGCAACGGCAAAGGACACCCCCGCTCCTCCGGCACCTTCTCCCGGGTGCTCGGCCACTACTCCCGCGAACAAAAGGCGCTGTCCCTGATGGACGCCCTCCGCAAAATGACCGTGATGCCCGCCCAGCGCCTCGAAAAAGCTGTTCCCGCCATGCTCGGCAAGGGCCGTATCCGGGTGGGCGCCGACGCCGACCTCACCGTCTTCGACGCCGCCCGCGTCATCGATCGCGCCACCTTCGAGAGCCCCGCGCTCCCCTCGGAGGGTATCCAGCACGTCCTGGTCAACGGCGTCTTCGTGGTCCGCGACGGCCGGCCGGTGGAGGGCGTGGCCCCGGGCCAGCCGATCCGTAGGACTAATGCCCTCCGGTAACTACAGGAGGACGGTTACGGTCCGGCGTCCCCAGGGCGTCGAGTCTCTGGAGACGGCGGTCTGCGGGGTGTGCCGAAGTTGAGGCTGGATATCGAGAAGATCTTTCGCCGCTAAGATGCAGCCCCGCAGCGCCACACCCGAAGACGCGGCCGCGCTGGCCGCTATCTACAACCAGGGGATCGAGGACCGGGTAGCCACGTTCGAGACACGGGCACGCACGGCGGCGGACGTGCGCCAGTGGTTCGACGGGGTGCATCCGGTCATCGTGGTGGAGGAGGGGGAGGAGATGGTGGCGTTTGCGGCGGCATCGTGGTATCGGCCGCAGCGGGACTGTTACGCCGGGATCGCCGAAACGTCGGTGTACGTGGCGCGCGGATGGCGGGGACGCGGGGCCGGGCGGCTGGCCCTGGAGGCTCTCATCGAGGCGGCGCGGGAAGCGGGCTTTTGGAAGCTGCTGTCGCGGATCTTCCCGGAGAATACGGCCAGCCGGGCGCTGGTGCGGTCGCTGGGCTTTCGCGAGGTCGGCAGGTATGAGAAACACGCGAAACTGCACGGGGTGTGGCGGGACGTGATCATTGTGGAGCGCTTGCTGTAGGAGGCGGCCCTACAGGTCTCCCTGGTGGATGCCGATTCATTTCAGACGAGGAGGCTAACGTGCCCACAGACAAGCGCGGGGGATCGGTCTTGGTGGTGGAGGACGACCCCGACTACAGCCAGCTCCTGAACGAGGCCTTCATCGATGCCGGCTTTCACACCCTGCTCGCCAACAACGGGGAGAGAGCCTTGGAGATCCTGCGGACCGAGGCCGTGGACCTGGTCGTATCGGACTTCATCATGCCCGAGGTGAACGGGCTGGAATTGTGCCGGCTGATGAGCGAGGACCCGCGCCTGTCAAACCTCCGGGTGATTCTCTATTCCTGCAATAGCGACCACGCCTTTCGCCGCAAGGCTCGCGAGTTAGGCGCCATCGATTACCTTCCCAAGACCGACGACACCGCGTCCCTGGTGCAGCAGGTTTGTGATTTAGCGGGCTTACCCGGAAAGCCGGCAGCAGCGGTGCTACCGCCCCCACCCGGCGATTGGACCGACCAGGGCCGCCTCCGAATGGTGGCACGCCAGACGGGACAGTTGAAAGCCCTGCTGGACAGCCTGCTGGACTTTACCCGCATTGTGTCCCTGTCGGACAATCTGTCGCCGGCCGCCCAACTGGCCTGGGAGGCCACGCAACGCACGGGCTTGGACATCCAGAAGGTTCTCGGTGAGATGGACGACCTGACCGCGAAGGAGCCGGCTCCGGTGGCGAGCCCGGCAAACGCCGGCACCGAACCGCGACCCTCTTAAATGCGGGGCGCCACCCCCTGCCGCTACAAGCCCGTGGCAAAAGTGCCCCGCCGCGACTTGTTGGCAAATTTGCCACCGGCAAGTCGTTGATTCTGCGGGGTTGAGAATCTGGCAAGTTTGCCAGGTCTTATTTCTACGGTCGCGGTTCGATAGCGTCTTGGCCCAACCGGAACCGGAAATGGGATCCCTGTCCCAGGCGGGACTCGACCCAGATCGTGCCTCCGTGCCGGGTGACGATCTTGCGGCACACCGCCAACCCAATCCCGCTGCCCTCGTACCGATCGCGGTTGTACAGCCGCTGAAAAGCCTCGAAAATCTTATCGTGGTACTCCGGCTCGATTCCGATGCCGTTGTCCCCCACGCCCAGGACCGGCCCGTCCGGCTCGGCTTCATAGGTGACGCGGATTTCGGGCGTCCGGCCCGGCGTGCTGAATTTCAGCGCGTTGGAGACCAGGTTCTGATAGAGCTGGCAGATCTGGGCGGGATCCACCACCAGGGTGGGCAGCGGATCGATGTGAACGACTGCACCCGTTTCCTGGAGGCGGGTGGAGAGCAGATCGAGTGCCGCTTGCACGCATTGCTCCAGCTGGATGGGTTTCCTGTTCAGGGGAGTACGGCCGGCCCGTGACATCACCAGCAGATCCTGGATCAAGGTCTGGAGACGCCGGGTGGCGTCCTGCATCAAAGCCAGATACCGGGCGCACTTGGGATCGAGCTGGTCGCCCAAGGCCCGCGACAGCAGGTCGCCGAAACTTATCACTTTGCGCAACGGTTCCTGCAGGTCGTGCGAGGCCACGTGGGCGAACTCCTCGAGTTCGGCGTTGCGGCCCTCCAGTTCGCTATTGACTCTTTCCAGAGCCTGGTTGCCCAGGGCCACCTCGGCGGCGTACTGCCGGATCCGCTGCTCGGTCTCCCGGCGCGCCGTCACTTCTCGAAACACGGTCGCGAACTGGTCCTGGTTCAGCTTGATGCAGGAAATGTCCAGCACGCGCGCCGGCTCGGTGGAAAGAGCCTGGTAGCCCTCGATCTGCTCGACCACGCCCGTTTCCATCGCGCGCACAAAGCGCGGCAGCAGCCCCTCAGAAAAGGACTCCGGGAGCACCTGGCCACTGCTCCGACCCACCACCTGCTCGCGCGTCAATTGGAGTATCCGTTCCGCGGCCTGGTTCCATTCGAGACAGCGGAAGTCGATCATGTCGCCGTGGAGGTCGCGCACGACCTGGTAAACGGCCACGCCATCGCTGGCATGATCGAGCAGCAACTGCCAGCGCTCGGCCGGCACCCGCTGCGCGTCCTCGGCCCGGAGCCGGCGGCGCCGCTGGTCGGCTTCCCGCAGGCCGCGCTCCACCGCCGGACCCAGGCGGTACAGGTGTTCCTTGTTGATGAAATCGGTGGCTCCGGCCCGCAGCAGGGTAATGGCCGCCTCTTCACCAATGGAGGTCGAGACGACCAGGAAGGGAAGATCCAGCGCCCGCTGCTGCACCTGTTCGAGGGCGGCCCCAGCGCCACACTCCCTTCCGGCAAAATCCGCCAGAATAACGTCCCAGCCCTGGTTTTCGAGCTCGCGTGAAAAACTCTCCGCCGTCGCGACCCGCCGCCACTCCAGTTCCCAACCGGCCGACTGCAGGGCCCGCGCCGCCAGTTCCGCGTCCGGCGCGCTGTCCTCCAGCATTAGTACCCGTAGTAACGTGCCCATAAAGCGCGTGCTCGCTATAGACTATCGGCGGATCGGCGGCGCGCAGGTAGAGCGCAGCACAGCCTCCCGCAAGCGCCGGCCGTCGGCGAGCAGGTCGTCTTTGGCCAGTACGCCCGCAGCCCCGTTGCGGACCGCGCGTTCCTGTAAGAGCCTATCGGGCACCCCGGTAACCACCCAGATCGGGCACGACCACACGGACTGCAGTCGCCCGATATCCTCTACTCCTTCCCGAGCCCCCAGCCGATTGTCCACAAACAGCGCATCCAGGGTCGACTGGCCCCACTTCTCCAGCGCCTCGGCGACGGCGCCGGCATCCAGCCATTCGATCTCCACCTCGTCGTCCGGCTGCTGCGCCTCGCGCAGCAACTCGCGCATCAAGAAGCGGGTGTCCGGGTCGTCGTCGATGTGGAGAATTCTCAGGGTGCGCTTCATGCCAAACGTGGCGGGCGCTGGCATATTTCCAGCCAATACCGCTCCAGGTCATGCAACACCGACTGCAACCGATCGAAATCCGTGGGCTTTTGTACGTAGGAGTTGATCCCGAGGGAGTAACAGGTAGCCACGTCCTCGTCGCGGCAGGAGGTCGTAAAGGCCACCACGGGGATGGATCGGAACCGCGGGTCGGCCTTCAGCTTGGCGGCCACTTCTTTGCCCCCCAGCCGGGGCATGTTTAAGTCCATTAGAATCAGGTCGGGACGGGGTGCTAGCGACGGGTCGGCGTAACGGCCGAGCCGGTACATATAATCGAGAGCCTGCTCGCCATCCCCGACCATCTCGAGGCGCTTGACCACCGGTGAGGCCAGCAGCGCCTCCTGGATGAGGATCTGGTCGCCGATGTCATCCTCCACCAGCAAGATTACCGGGACACCGCTTGGGGTGACTGGCTTGGGCGGGGTGGAGCACGGCATCACCATCCTCTTCGACAGAATTCGGAATAAATGGTAAAGAATTACCGGACAGGCCGGAGACCAGGCCCGGAGACCTGTCCTACTCCACGTTGGCCAGAGTCTGTTCGGCGATTTGCTGGGCTGCTTCGTAAGTGATGCCGGCCACGTGCGGGGTCAAAATTACCTGCTCCAGGCGGCGCAGGGGACTCTCTCCCAGAGGCTCACGCTCGAAAACGTCCACCCCCGCTCCGGCCAGGCGCCCGGAAGCCAGAGCTCGGCACAGCGCTGCCTCATCGACCACCCCGCCCCGGGCGGTGTCGAGCAGCAACGCTCCCGGCTTCATGCGCCCGAACTGCGGGTCGCTCATCATATGCCGGGTCAGGGAAGTCAGAGGCACGTGCAGCGTCACTACGTCCGACTGCCCGAGCAAGGCGTCCAGCCCCAGAACTTCCACCAGGTGCTCGCGGCAGAAGTCGGGATACTCCACGATGTCATTGGCGATCACCCGCATGCCGAACGCCTGGGCTCGTAGGGCCACTTGTTTGCCGATGTTCCCCAGTCCGATGATCCCCAAGGTCCGGCCGTACAACTCGTGCCCCACGGTCACGCGCCAGCCCCCTTCCCGGACTGTCCGCTCGGCTTCTTTCAATCGCCGGGAGAGGCTCAACAGCATCCCCAGGGTCATTTCGGCCACGGAAATGGCATTGGCTCCCGCGGCGTTGCGGACCACGATCCCGCGTTCGGCGGCCGCCGCCAGGTCGATATTGTCCACTCCTACGCCGTACTTGCAGATCAACCGGAGCTGTGGGGACGCTTCCATCACCCGCCGCCGGACGGGGGCGTTTCCTACGATGTAAATCTCTACGTCTTGCAGGAGGCTCAGTAGCTCGTCGTCGGTGAGTTGCTCGTCTGAGCGGTTCAGCCAATAAACCTGGAAACCCTTCGCCTCGAGTTGGGCGATGCACCAGTTGACGGCTTCACGATAGATCGGACTAACGGTAATGAGAATTTTCCTGGACATGAGAAGTGAGTCGATGAGTCTAGCATGACCATAAACGCCACCGCCTTGACCGCCCTCGCCGCCGCCTCCGACCAAGTGGACCGGATCGCTGCGAGGATCAGTCGCGCGGGACTGGACAGCCCCGGCGGGGACGTCGTCGACCTTAGCGAGGAGATGGTCGGGCTACTGGCGGCTCGGACCGCTTTTCGGGTGGCCCTACAGATTGCCCGGACCGGGGATGAGATGGCCGCGCACACCTTGGATCTGCTGGGTTAATCGACCAGGTTCAGGGGCCGGCCGGCCAGGAAGGCTTCCACATTTTCAATGCTGAGGTCCAGGAGGCGCTGGATCGCGTCCTCGGTACCCCACGCCACGTGGGGGCTTACGAAGACCCGGGAATGGTGTAGGAGGGGGGAGTCGGGCGGCGGGGGCTCGGGGAAGAAGACATCGGTGGCGTAGGCGGTCAGGGGACCGGAGTCGAGAGCGGCCAGGAGGGCCGGCTCGTCTACCAGGGCGGCGCGGCTGATGTTGACCAGTACGGCGCCCGGTTTCATGGCGGAGAAGACTGTGGTGGTGAAGCGGCCTCGGGTGTCGGGGGTAGCCGGCGCGGCCAGGATCAGGAAATCGCTCTCGCGGAGCAGTTGGTCGAAGGGCGTGGACTGGGGGTGCCGGGTGGTGGCCAGGACCTTCATGCCGAAAGCCGCGCCGAGTGAGGCGATACGGCTCCCGATGCGGCCATGGCCGAACAGGCCCAGCGTCTTGCCGCGGAGACCGAGGGTGGGGTAGGCGAGGGCGGTGCTCCACCCGCCCTGCTGCAGGACAGGGCGGCCTTGCTCAAGACGCTTGGTGACGGCCAACAGCAGGGCCAGGGCGTGCTCGGCTACGGCGTCGGCGCAGAAGTCCGGCACGTTGGAGATCTGGATGCCGCGACGGCGGGCGGCGGCTACGTTGAGGGCGTCGGTGCCCGCGCCCTGCACCGAGATCAGACGGCAGCGGTCAAGGTAGGGGAGGATATCGAGGTGGAGACGCGGGGTCACCAGGAGGATTTCGGCGCCCCGGCATTGCTCGCCGAGCCCCGGATCGGCCAGCACCGCATCGAAGTAATGGAGGTCGCCCAGACGTCGGAGGCGGCCCTTTTGGGCGTCCGACAGGGGCTGGAGCGAGATGGCGTGAATCCGGGCCATGGCGGTCTTGATTTTACCCCTGGTTTGTCGCATGATGTTATCCGCCCATTTCGAAGGAGCCTCACCATGGAGAAAGCGATCCGCGTCAATGTCAACGGCAAGACCATCGAGGCGGCGGTGGAGCCGCGCCTGCTGCTGGTCCACTTCTTGCGGGAGGTGATGGGTCTCACCGGGACCCATATCGGCTGCGAGACCACGGTATGCGGCGCCTGCACGGTGCTGCTCGAAGGCCGCGCGGTGAAGTCGTGTACGGTGCTGGC
>JBGOUV010000519.1:0-3892 GCA_041477815.1 Terriglobia bacterium
CGCTCGCTTCCTTTCTGCTGGGCACGGCGCAGAGCGGGTTTCTCGACCTGAACAGTTGGCCGGCGCGGCAGCAACGAGCGTTGGGAGTCTACGTTCAGGACGACATCCGCGTGACGGCGAAGCTGAAACTTAACGTGGGGCTGCGCTGGGACTACCAGGGGCCGGTAACCGACCGCTACAACGCCCTCACCCGCGGGTTCGACCGCACCTCGACAAGCCCGCTGCGGGCCCCGGGAGTCGAGCTGAAGGGCGGATTGCTTTACGCCGGCGCCGGCGGGCTCGACCGCGGCATCTTCGTGAAGGACTGGAACAACTTCGGCCCGCGCTTCGGCGCCGCCTACCAGCTCACCGACCGGACGGTGCTGCGCGGCGGTTACGGCCTGATCTACGCCCAGACCTTCGACGACCCCGGCAACGCGCCCGGCTACAGCCAGCGGACGCCCATGGTCACCTCCATCCGCACCGGCCTCCCGCAGAACACTCTAACCAACCCCTTCCCGGACGGGATCCAGCAGCCAGTCGGCAACACGCAGGGCCTCGCCACCTTCCTCGGCCAGGGCTTCAACGTATCCGACGTGGGCCGCGTGGTGCCGTGGACCCACCAGTTCTCGTTCGAGATCCAGCGCGAGCTGCCCGGACAGTTTCTGGTCACCGCGGCTTACGTGGGCAATCGCGCGTCGGGTTTCTCGGTGACCAAGGGGATCAACGAGATCCCGCGCGACGCCTTTGCCCTGGGGGCCACCGAGCTGAGCCGCAACGTCACCAACCCGCTGGCCAACCTGATCCCGGGCACCTCGCTCAACGGCGCTACCGTCCAGCGCCAGCAGCTCCTGCGCCCGTTCATTCAGTTTCTGGGTATCAATCAGCTAAACCAGTCGGAGGGCCAGTCCAAGTACGACAGCTTCCAGTTGATGGTCTACAAGCGCCTCTCTCGCGGGCTGAACTTCAGCGTCGCCTACACCAACTCCAAGACCATCGAGAAGGCCAGCTACGCCAACGCGCAGGACAGCCAACTGGAGAAGCTGATCGCGGCCTGGGACGTGCCGCAGAGCCTGCAGATCAACGGGGTGTACGAGCTGCCGCTGGGCCAGGGAAAGCCCTTCGGAGCGAATGCGCACCCGGCGGTGCGCCGGCTGATCGGTGGCTGGGAGGTGAGCGGGATCATGCGGCTGCAAGGGGGCATGCCGCTGGCTTTCCCGACCAACGCCGTGCCGACGGGGGCCGATCCGCGCCTCTCGGACCGCAACCTCGACCGCTGGTTCAATACCTGTACCCAACTGGCCGGCGGCGCCACGCGCGGGTGCGTGGGCGGCGAGCAGCCGGTGTGGACCATCCGCCAGGCCTTCGTCCTGCAGACCTGGCCGTCGCGCCTGGCCTCGGTGCGCCGCCCCTTCGTCGGCAACCTCGACGCCAGCGTGATCAAGAACAACAAGTTCGCCGAGCGGTTCAACCTGATCTTCCGCACCGATTTCCTGAACGCCACCAACACGCCGCAGTTCTACCCCGGCCCCATCACCGACGCCAATAGCGGCAACTTCGGCCGGATCTCCGGCGCCATGGACCAGAGCAACCTGCCCCGGTTCATTCAACTGTCGCTCAAGCTGCAGTTCTAAGGGAGCCCGCATGCGCTTTGCTATCGGGTTGCTGATTGCGGCTGCCGCTTGGGGGCAGAACCGCGCGCCGGCTATTGAATCGATCCGGAGTGAGGAGATGAAGGCCGATCTGTTCTTCCTGGCCTCGGACGCCATGCGCGGGCGACTGACCAACACGCCGGAGTACAAGCTGGCGGCGGAATGGATCGCCGCGCGGTTTGCGCGCCTGGGTTTGCAGCCGCTGCAGGCGGACAGGTCTTTCTTCCATGGTTTCGATCTGGTGACGGCGCGGCTCGGGGAGGGGAACCGTTTGCAGATGGGCGCGCCGGAGTCGCGGCGGGTGGCCAAGATCGGAGAGGAGTTCTATCCACTCCATTTCAGCGCCAACGGCGAAGTGCGCGGGCGGGTGTCGCTGTGCGGGTTCGGGATCAAGGCTCCCGAGCGCGATTGGGACGACTATCGCGGGCGCGAGGTGAAGGGCGCGATCGTCATGGTGTTCGACGGCGACCCCGGGGCCGACGATCCCAAGAGCGTGTTCGATGGCCTCGTGACTTCCCAGTACGCCGACAGTTGGAGAAAGACGCTGACGGCGCAGGAGCAGGGGGCGGCGGCGGTGTTGGTGGTGAGCACCCGCGGCTCGCTGGCGGGAGCGGGGCCGTCCTACTGGCCCAAGAGCGCGCCGCGAATCGAGCGGTACCAACTGGCCAGCAATGCGGAGCAGATACGAATTCCGGCGCTGCAAGTCTCGCAGGCATTGGCGGAACATATATTGGGCGCGTCGCTCGAGCCGCTGCGTAAGCAGGCCAACGGGGCGGGTGGCGCGGTGTTTGCCGCCTCCAGCCTGCCGGTCGAGATGGTGACCTCAGTGTCGCGCGCGGTGGTTCCCGACCGCAGCGTGGTGGCGAAGATCGAGGGATCCGATCCGAAGCTGAAAGAGGAGGCGGTGATCGTTTCTGCCCATCACGATCATAATGGCGCTGACGGCGCGCAGGTTTTCAACGGCGCCGACGACAACGGCTCGGGTACGGTGGCAGTGCTCGAGATCGCCGAGGCTTATGTGACGGCGGCGCGGCAAGGCCAGCGTCCCCGGCGGACGGTGATCTTCGCGGTGTGGGGATCGGAGGAGCGCGGCCTGCTGGGGTCGTGGGCCTGGGTGGAGCATCCGCTGTGGCCGCTGGAGAAGACGGTGGCGTCCTTGAACATGGACATGATCGGACGCAATGAGGAGGTGCCGGAAGGGGGCGGCCGGCGGTTCACGGGGCTGAAGGTGCAAACGGCGGCGCAGAATGCGAACAGCGTCCATATTATGGGCTACAGCTTCAATCCCGAGCTGGCTGAGATGGTGCGGCAGGCCAACCGCGAGATCGACTTGACGCTACGGATGGACTACGACAACAACCGCTCCAACCTGGTGAGGCGGAGCGATCAGTGGCCGTTCCTGCAACACCATGTGCCCGCGGTGTTCTTTCACACGGGATTGCATCCGGATTATCACACCACGCAGGACCGGCCGGAACGGATCGAGTACGGGAAGATGGAGCGGATCACGAAGCTGGTGTATCAGACAAGCTGGGATCTGGCGGCCAGCGACAAGCGTCCGAAGGTCCCGGCCAAGAGGCAGATTCCGGAGGCGAAGTGAAGCTATCAGCCATTCAGCGTGATCCTGGTTGCTGATAGCTATGAGCTAAGGGCTAATAGCTTCTCCTCGAATGATCTGTTTCTCGAACCTCCACAAGCAGTACGGCCGGCAGTTGATCTTCGTCGACGCCTCCTTCCAGTTGAACCCTGGTGAGAAGGTAGGACTGGTAGGTCCCAACGGCGCCGGCAAGACGACCCTGTTCCGCATGGTCGTCGGCGAGGAAGCGCCCGACGAGGGCGAGGTCTCGGTTCCCAAGAAGCTGACCATCGGCTACTTCCGTCAGGACGTGGAGGAGATGCAGGGCCGGTCGGTGCTCGATGAGGCCATCGCCGGCAGCGGGCGGGTCGGCGACCTGCACCACGAGCTGGAGGGTGTTCACCGGGCCATGGAAGATCCCGAGCGGGCGGACGACATGGATCGGATCCTGGCGCGCTTCGGCGAGGTACAGCAGGAGTACGAGCATCTCGGCGGCTATACGCTGGAAGCGCAGGCTCGTGAGGTGCTGCACGGACTCGGCTTCAAGGACGACCAGATCGATGGCGACGTCGGCGCGCTCTCCGGTGGCTGGAAGATGCGCGTCGCCCTCGCCCGCGTCCTGCTCGGTCGGCCGGACGCGTTGCTGATGGACGAACCCACCAACCACCTCGACATTGAGTCCATC
>JBGOUV010000547.1:0-3486 GCA_041477815.1 Terriglobia bacterium
CGAGCGCTTTCGGACAGCAGCAGCCCGGTGCTTTCGGACAGCAACAGCCCGGCGCTTTCGGACAGCAACAGCCCGGTGCTTTCGGGCAGCAACAGCCCGGCGCCTTCGGACAGCAACAGCCCGGCGCTTTCGGACAGCAACAGCCCGGTGCTTTCGGACAGCCGGTCCCCCAGCCGGTCCCAGGCTCGGGCCAGTCCGCCTTCGGCCAGTCGCCGGGCTTGGGCAGCGAAGCCGCCCGCATCATCGGCTCTTTGCTCACCACGCCCCGACCCGGCGGGCTGCAAGGCGTTCCAGGCGGCCAGCCGGGCAGCCTGTTCGGTACACCGGCCGGCGGCATGGCCGGCGCTGGGGCGTCATTTGGCGGCGGTATCGCCGGGGTCGCCAGCAAATCGGAAGCGCGAGGCATCAAGATCGTCAACGAGCGCGAGAATTACAACGAGTGGGAATTTGTCTATGACTATCGGAAGGACCCACTGGTAATGGGGGCTATGGGCGCGGCCGGTATGCAGCCGGGTATGCAGCAGGGCATGCAGCCCGGGATGCAGCCGGGCATGCTCGGACAACAGCCCGGCGCCTTCGGCCAGCAGCCCGGAGCCTTCGGACAACAACCCGGCGCGTTTGGCCAGCCGGGCGGGCCTATGGGGCCCATCAACCCGTCCCAGCCTGGCCTGCCCGGCTCGCCTTTCGGTCCCGCCGGCGGCGGGCGTCCCACCGTCCTGACCCCCGGCCCCCCGCCCCGCCGTTAGCGGAGCCGGGCAAAGCTCGATCCCGTAACTCGCTCCTGTAAAGGTTCGGGAACGATCCGGACAGAGCGCGCGGAGTGATGCGGTGTTCCCGCCTTCTCGGCGACCCGCATCAGGTATGATTCCGGACATGAAGATCATCAAACCAGGCTGCCAACGGTTGTTCGAGCAGGATCTGGAAACGGCGGCCATCGTCAGCCGCATGCTTCTGGACCTGGAGAAGAACGGCATGGACGCCGTGCGCCAGTACAGCCGCCGGTTCGACGAGTGGGACCCGCCCGTTTTCCGCCTCTCCGCGCAGCAGATCGCAGAGACCGTGGCCCAACTCACGGAGCAGGCGGTGGCCGATACCGCCTACTGCCAGGGCAACGTGCGGCGCTTTGCCGAGGCCCAATTGCGCACCCTGCTGCCGCTGGAAGTCGAGTTGCGTCCCGGGGTGATCCTGGGCCACCGGCACATTCCGGTGAACGCGGTGGGCAGCTACATTCCGGGCGGGCGCTACCCGCTGTTCGGCTCGGCGCAGATGAGCATCATCCCCGCGCGGGTGGCGGGGGTGCAGCGCGTCATCGCCTGCACGCCGCCGGTGAAGGGGGCGGGTTGGTATCCCGCGACCATCAACGCCATCCACCAGGCGGGCGCGGACGCGATCTATGTACTGGGCGGGGTGCCGGCGCTGGCGCTGATGGCTTTCGGACTGGACGGCAACGCCCCGGTGGACGTGCTGTGCGGCGCGGGCAACCGCTTCGTGGCCGAGGCCAAGCGCCAACTGTTCGGGCGCTGCGGCATCGACCTGCTGGCCGGGCCGACCGAAATTGCGGTCATCGCCGACGACACCGCCGATCCGGCGCTGGTGGCCTGCGATATCCTCGGCCAGGCGGAGCACGATCCCGCCAGCGGGCAGTGTCTCATCTGTCTGAGCGAGGATTTCGCGCGCCGCACCATCGCCGAGCTGGAGAAGCAGCTCGCCGTGCTGCCCACGCGCGACGTGGCCTCGCTCTCCTGGAGCGACCACGGTATTGTCTATGCGGCCGAGAGCGAAGAGGAGGCGGTGCGGTTGAGCGACGAATACGCTCCCGAGCACCTGGAACTGCACGTGCGCAACCGCGACTATTTCTTCACCCACCTGACCAACTACGGCTCCCTGTTCATCGGCGAAGAGACCACCGTGGCCTACGGGGACAAGACCATCGGGACCAACCACATCCTGCCCACCAGCCGCGCGGCGCGTTACAGCGGCGGTGTCTGGGTGGGGAAGTTTCTGAAGACCTGCACCTATCAGCGGATGACCAGGGAGGCCAGCGTGGAAACCGCCGAGGTCACCGAGCGGCAGTGTCTCCTCGAGAACCTGCCGGCCCACGCCCTCACGGCGCGGGTGAGGATCGAGCGGTACGGAGGGACGATGGGAGCGACGGTGGCGCGAATCAGGCCGGCAGGCTCGGCCGCCTCATGAATCGGGCAACTACTCCATAGGAGCAGGTGGCAGGGAACTCGTTCGGACCATCGTGCTGGATGTCCACCTCCTGTCCGAGCTTGCTGGTCCAGTTCCCATTATCCAACTGCCGGGCGGCGTGCGTCGGTCGGGCACGACCATCTACATAGATCGCCACCTTTTCGAAGCCCGCTTCCAGGCGAGAGCCTTCGCATATCTCGTAGCCAAGGCCACGGAACATCGCGGTGAAGGCATCCAGGGTTTCCGATCTTGAAGTCTGATCCGGCCAGTAATAGAAACCGAAGGCGTCGGGCCACCACCAACGAGTCGCGTCGCCCGCGGCCCAGGCAATACAGTTGTAAACGGGCGAGGCCGGGCTCGTGACCGTGAACACCGCCGGCTACCTGGTGTAGCCGTTCAGCCGGCCCCAATCGAGCCAGGCCTTAGCCATCTCGGGCAGCTTCCCGCGATGATTTGCCGGAACCGGATCGACGGCGGTGATAGCTCGCAAGGCCCAAAACCAGTGATCGGGACGCTGCTCCAGCTCGCGAAGCAGCAGCGGGACGGCAACCTGCCCCATCCCAATGATCTGCTGATAGGCGGGATGCATGGCCATCTCGCTGGAGGAGGAGGTCCAGGCGACCTCACGCTTCCATTCCGCGACAAGCGCCTGAAACCGAGCGATCAGATCGGCATCGGCTTCCCATCCCTTCGCCAAAGTTGACATTCGCGCCGCGCTCTCCTTCGACTATGGTTCCACTGTAGCAAAAGCCGCCCTTCGAGGGGTAAGATGAGGGCCATGAAACTCAGCCGCTCTCCGTCGAGCCTGGTCATCGTTCTGATTGCTTTTCTCCTTTCCTCGTGCGGCAGCGCGCCCCAGCATCCCTCCGGAGACTCGACCGCGCGGGCGCTGCGGAACTTCGACGACACCAAGTTCGGCATGTTCATTCACTGGGGCCTTTACGCCCTTCCCGCCGGCGAGTGGAAAGGGCAATACGTTCGCGGAATCGGCGAGTGGATCATGTTTCGCGCCCGGATTCCGGTGCAAGAGTATGAGCAGTTGGCGACGCGTTTCAACCCGGTGAAATTCGACGCCGAAGAGTGGGCGCAGCTCGCCCAGGACGCGGGCATGCGCTATCTGGTCATTACCTCCAAGCACCACGACGGCTTCGCCATGTACGGCTCCCGGGCGTCGCAGTACAACATTGTCGCTGCCACGCCCTATGGCAAGGACCCCATGAAGGAACTCTCGGCCGCGTGCGCAAAGCGAGGCCTCGGATTCGGCTTCTACTACTCGCAGGACCAGGACTGGCA
>JBGOUV010000090.1:0-18664 GCA_041477815.1 Terriglobia bacterium
ATGGCCGCCAACCAGTTGATCCACGAGACCAGCCCGTACCTGCTCCAGCACGCCCACAACCCGGTGAGCTGGTACCCCTGGGGTCCGGAGGCGCTGGAGCGGGCCCGCCGCGAGGACAAGCCCATTTTCCTCAGCATCGGGTACGCCGCCTGCCACTGGTGTCACGTCATGGAGCACGAGAGCTTCGAGAACGACGACGTGGCCGGACTGCTGAACCTCCACTTCATCGCCATTAAGGTGGACCGCGAGGAGCGCCCGGATCTTGATGAGATCTACATGACTGCTACCATGCTCTACACCGGCGGTCACGGCGGCTGGCCCATGAGCGTGTGGCTTACTCCCTCGCTGAAGCCCATCTACGCCGGCACCTATTTCCCTCCCGACGGCGCCTACGGCCGTCCCGGCTTCAAGTCGATCCTGGGCGCCATCGCGCAGGCCTGGAAGGACCGCCGGCCCGAGCTCGAGACCCAGGCCCAGCAAATCGTCGAATCCATCGCCGCCATGCAGACAGTATCCAAGTCCGACATACTCGGACCGGACCGCCTGGCCCACCTCGCCCGCCGCATCGCCGAGGGCTACGATTTCGACCTGGGCGGCCTGCCCTCGGGCGGCGGCAACAAGTTTCCCCCCAGCATGTCCATGGACCTGCTCCTGCGCCAGCACCGCCAGAACGGCGACCACTTGTTGCTGAGCGCGGTCGAGGTGACGCTCGAGCGCATGGCCCACGGCGGCATCTACGATCACCTCGGCGGCGGCATCCACCGTTACGCCACTGACGCTCGCTGGCTGGTCCCCCACTTCGAAAAGATGCTCTACGACCAGGCCCTGGTGAGCTCTATCTACCTGGACGGCTACCAGGTCACCGGCCGCCAGCTCTTCGCCGACCGCGCCCGCGGCATCCTCGACTACGTCCTCCGCGACCTCCAGAGCCCCGAGGGCGGCTTCTACTCGAGCGAGGACGCCGACAGCGAGGGCCTGGAGGGCAAGTTCTACATCTGGACGCAAGGCGAAGTGCAGGAGATTCTCGGCGCCGAGGACGCGCCGTTCTTTGCCTCCCACTACGACATTAGCGAGTGGGGCAACTGGCAGCATCCCGGCGACGAGCACGTCCCCCACGGGCCGAAGAACATCCTGCAGGTGGTGCGTCCGGTCGAGACCATCGCCAGGCTGGAAGGCCTCGACCCGGGCGGCCTCGAAGCCCGCTTCGTCGAGATGCGCCGCCGGATGCTGGCGGCCCGCTCGAAGCGCGTCCGTCCGGGACTCGACGACAAGATCCTCTGCGGCTGGAACGGCCTGGTCATCACCGCCCTGGCCAAGGCCGCGGCGGTGCTCGACCAGGAGCGCTACGCCGCCGCCGGCCGCCGCGCCGCCGAGTTCATCCTGGGCACCATGCAGCAGAACGGCCGCCTGCTCGCCACCTGGGGCAAGGGCCGCGCCCGTCACAACGCGTATCTGACCGACTACGCCTTCCTGATCGAAGGCCTGCTCCGGCTTTACGAGTACGATGGAGACTGGCGCTGGGCCCTGGATGAAGCCACCCGCCTCACCGACACCGCCATCGAATACTTCTGGGACGCCGCAGCCGGCGGCTTCTTCTTCACCGCCTCCGACCACGAGGCCCTCATCCATCGCACCAAAGTCTCAACCGACAGCGCCATCCCATCGGGCAACTCGGTGATGCTCCACAACCTCCAGCGACTGGCCATCCTGCTCAACCGCCCGGACCTCCGCGACAAGGCCGCCGAAATTATGAGCGTCTTCGGCGCCGCCGTCGAGCAGCACCCCTTCGCCTACGACCGCCTGCTGGCCGGCATCGACTCCTGGCATGACGGCTTCGCCGAGATCGTCATCCTCGGACCCGCCGCCGACCCCGGCACCCGCGCGCTGGTCCGAACCGTCTATCGCGGCTACCTGCCCAACAAGATCGTGGTCCGGGTCGAGTCTTCGGATCAGCGGCTGCCCCTGCTCGCCGGCCGCACGCTGGTGGACGGCCGTCCGACGGCGTACGTCTGCCGCAACTACGCCTGCCAGGAGCCGGTAACCTCGCCCGGCGAGTTGGCCGCGCAGCTTGGATTCGCCTCAGCGGCCTGATCTACTTCCGAAAAGTGTGTGAACTGGACTGACACTATTCGACGGTGTTTCGATACGGAGCACGTTCTGTATTCCACTCACGCCAGACGTGAAATGCGTGACGAGGAGTACGGCACGATCAGCGACCAGGAGGTTGGCGAGGCGATGAGTCGGGGAGAAGTTGTGCCAGCGTATCCGGACGACCGGCCGCACCCGAGCGTATTGATGGTCGGCTTGACCGCCGAGAATCGCCCCTTGTAGTTTGCGCGTATGATAAAGAAGGTGATCAAATCGTGGTGGTTACAGTTTACGAGCCTGACCCGAACCGGTGGGACGACTACCGCAGGAGAAAGCTATGAAATGCGTCGTCTGTCACGGAGAGCAGATCCAGATGTCCGACGTTCGAGAGGAGCTAAAGATCGCCAACGACATTGTCTATGTGCCGGTCAAGGTTCCCGTCTGCCAAACCTGCGGGGAGCGGTATTATGACCGTCGCACCGTCCGATTGCTGGAGGAAATCGAGCTCCAGGCCAGGCAGGGGCGGTCTGAGCTAGAAGAGGTAGGTAAGGTTTTCCTGCATAAGTGACCTCGCCCCACCGCCGATTCATGGGTTCCGCCGCGGCTACCTGCCCAACAAGCTTGTGGTCCGGGCCGAGGCAGCGGACCCGGCTACTCCTGAGGGACGGCCGTCCGACGGCGTACGTCTGCCGCAACTACGCCCGCCAGGAGCCGGTAACCTCGCCCGGCGAGTTGGCCGCGCAGCTTGGATTCGGCTCCCAGGATACCCCTTGCCCCCCGGCCGAAGTATAGTAAAATGAGAATCTTACTCCCTTTCAGCGAGGAAACTATGGCCGACTATGCACATCCGGAAGTACTGGTTTCGACCGACTACGTGGCTCAGAACCTGAACAGCCCGGCGGTTCGGATCATTGAGGTGGACGTCGACACCAAGGCGTACGACGAGGGGCACGTGCCCGGCTCGATCGGGTGGGCGTGGAATACCCAGTTGTGCGACACGGTGCGGCGGGACATCATCCCCAAGCCGGCTTTCGAGGCGCTGATGGCCGCCTCCGGCATCAGCAATATCACCACGGTCGTGCTCTACGGGGACAACAACAATTGGTTTGCCGCCTGGGCGCTGTGGCAGCTCAAGATCTACGGGCACAAGGACGCGCGAATCATGAACGGCGGCCGCAAGAAGTGGCTGGCCGAGGGCCGCGAGCTGGCCAAGGACGTGCCGGCCGTGACGACCGTGGGCTACACGGCGAAGGAACCGGATTTCTCGATCCGCGCGTACCTGCCGGCGGTGCAGCAGGCCATGGCGTCGGGAAGCGCCGAGATGGTGGACGTGCGGAGCCCGCAGGAGTTCACCGGAGAGATTCTGTCGCCGCCGGGATTGCCGGAGACCTGCCAGCGGGGCGGTCACATTCCGGGAGCGCGGAACATCCCGTGGGCCCAGGCCTGCAACGAGGATGGCACCTTCAAGACCGCCGGCCAGCTCCACGAGCTCTACGCCAAGGCCGGGATCACCGGGACCAAACCGGTCATCGCCTACTGCCGGATCGGAGAACGGTCCAGCCACTCCTGGTTCGTATTGAAGTACCTGATGGGGCTCCAGAATGTGACCAATTACGACGGGTCGTGGACGGAGTGGGGCAACCTGGTGGGCGCGCCGGTGGAGAGAGGCGCGGCGGCCGCGAGCGCCTAAAGGAGGCAGGATGAAAGCCGAGGAGTATTCTACACGCGAGGTCGAATTGGCCGGGTGGAAAGCCCGGGTGACCTCGTACAAGCTCGGGGATACCTACCACTGTTCGGTGGATAACGTGTCCCCGGGCGCGGTAGTGGCCCGGACCGAGGGGAAGACCCGGGAAGAGGCCGAGAATGCGGCGGTCGAGAAGGCCACCCGGTACCTCGAACAGACCCGCAAGGTATCAATCTGACCGGATGACGGCCTTTCCTACGCCGTCCTCATAATTCTCCAGAAGCTGGAAGGCGGAGGCGATGGCTTGGAGGGGCTTGGTGTGGGTCACCAGGTCGCCGAAGGGGAGGCGCGCGTCCGCCAGCAGGTGGAGGGCGGTGGCGGTGTTGTGGTTCTGGCGGCGGACGTTGTAGAGAGCCAGTTCCTTGCGGCGCATGTGGTGGAACTCCAGGTCGACGGTGACGCCGGCGGGGATGCCGATGAGGACCACGCGGCCGGCGTGGCGGGCCACGCGTAGACACTGATTGATGGCCGCGGGGCTGCCGGCGGCCTCGAAGGCGGCGTCGACGCCGCGGCCGCGGGTGTCGGCCAGAATAGCCTGGACCGGATCGGCCTGGGAGAAGTCGATAACGCCGTCGGCGCCGCAGCGGCGGGCCAGGTCGAGGCGGGCGGGCATGCGGTCGACCGCGTAGATACGCCCGGCGCCGGAGAGACGGGCCACGGCGATGGTCAGCAGGCCAATGGGACCGGCTCCGAAGACGGCCGCCGATTCACCGGGGCGGAGCGCGGCCCACTGGGCGGCGTGGAGCGCGACGGCCAGGGGCTCGTACAGGGTGGCCGTGGCGAAAGAAATTTGGGGCGGCAGCGGCAGGACGTTTTCGGCGGGCAGGTTGACGAGCTCGCGGAAGAAGCCGGGGTCTTCCGGTTGGGAGAGAAAACGAATGCGCTCGCAGACATTGTGATGCCCGGAGCGGCAGAACTCGCAGCGGCCGCAGTAGATCGCGGGCTCCAGAGCGGCGCGCTGGCCGGGGACAAAGCCGCTGACGCCGGGACCCGCGCGCAGGACGCGGCCGGCCGGCTCATGGCCCAGGACCATGGGGTAGCGGCAAGGGGTATCGCCGATGGAGCCTTCTAAGTAGTTGTGGAGATCGGATCCGCAAATGCCGCAGGCCTCCACGCGGACCTGAACCTCGCCGGGGGCGGGGTCGGGGGGAGGAGGAACGTCGATGACGCGAAGGTCGCGGACGCCGAGCAGTTGGGCAGCGAGCATAGGTTGAGTTTAGCCGGTATCAGCCCGGTGGCGGGTAGGGGGCAGTTTCCGGCGGTCCGGCCCGTCACCGACCCTCCGAAATCGCGTCTTGCGGCCCCATCGACAATGAGCCGCTGGCGCCCGGATGGTGGACGGCTGCGGGCGTGGAAACAGCGGGGCGAGGCGCCGCGCGGGCGACGCCGCTGCGGATTTGCGGCGGATTGCCTGGATAGAGATCAGCACTATCTAACAAAGCCTTGCAGGCGGAACGACGCGGAAAACAAAGCCCCTGAACGCCCGAATCGTTAGTAAAAAGTGGCGCGGCGGCCACCGGGATCAGTCTTGGCGTGGAGGATCGCCCCAGCCAAGCAGGCGTAGTCGGAGGACCATACTCCCCATCTGCCGGGCTGAGCCAAGGCCGGCCAATGGAGGCCACGGATGCAATTGGGGCTTGTGCCGAAAGCTGCTGAAGAGTATCATCCAGGAGTATCATCTATGCACCATGTCCCTGACTCAGCGAGGGATCATGCCTTCCCAGATTATCAGGATCTCGAAACACTACCAGATCTGGATTTTGTCCGGCCTCCAACATGTGCTTTTTGCCATTCTCATGAGCTTCACCTGGGGTGCTCTAGCGCCGACCGCCGCCGCCCAGGCGCCGACTCTCCAGGGAGGGCGGCTTACCTCCGGCGTGCCCGTCAGGTTCACCTTGGGGCCGGTATCCGAAACCACGTTGTTTGGCAACTGGTCGATCAGTGTGCCCGCCGGAGCGGCCCTGTTGAAAGTGGAGCTGGAGCTAACGACGCCAAATGTGACCCTGGACCTCTACACCTCCCGGGACCCTGTGGGGCTGAGGTTGCTGGGAGGAGGCTTCTCGGAGATCTCCACGCGTTGCGGAAACAGCGCCAGACCCTCCTCCGGGTACGCAGCGATCCCCCTCACCCCGCCGACTACCTCCTGCGCGTTCCCCGGCGATTGGTACCTGGCGGTTATCGTGTACACCAGGGCGGTGGCGGCGAATGTGACGGTCACGGCGACGGTCGACCCCGTACCCCCGGTAACGAGCGTGTCGGCGGCGACTTTCGTGAGGGGTTCGGCCCTGGCTGCGGAGGCCATCGCCAGCGCCTTCGGCCAGGGCCTGGCGGGGAGCACCGAAGCCGCCTCCGTGCTGCCGCTTCCGACCTCCTTGGCGGGAACCGCCGTCAAGGTGAAGGACAGCGCGGGAGTCGAGCGGCTGGCGCCGTTGTTCTTCGTCTCCCCGGGTCAGGTGAACTACCTCGTGCCCGAGGGTACCCGGCTGGGATCTGCAACCATCACCGTGACCAGCCGGGAGCGGGTGGTGGGCGCCGGCTCGTTGCCGATCGACGCCGTGGTCCCGGGGCTGTTTACGGCTAACGCCAGCGGGCGGGGTGTGGCGGCGGCCCTGGCGTTGCGCGTCAGTGCGGACGGCGCCCAGACCTCTCAGACGGCCTTCCGCTGCGGCGCCGCGCCGGGCAGTTGCGTTCCGGTCCCTGTCGACCTGGGAGCGGAGAGCGATCAAGTCTTTCTGCAGCTATTCGGGACGGGGATCCGCGGCCGGAGCAGCGTGTCCGCCGTCCGCGCCACTATCGGAGGCGAGGCCGCCGAGGTGGTGGGAGCCGGCCCGCAGGGGCAATTCGTCGGGCTGGATCAGGTGAATGTGCGCCTGTCGCGCCGGCTGATCGGGAGAGGAGAAGTCGACGTTGTCCTGACCGTAGACGGCAAGGCGGCCAATACCGTCACCGTGAGCATCGGGGGCTAAGCGGCCTTTTCTCCGGATCGACTCGCCGGCCACGAAGCTCCGCGCCATTCCCTCTCGAGCGTGTGGCCGAGGTCGAACAGCACGATTCTCATTTGCTTGGCACGGTGTCCTCGAACGCGACGCCCGCCCGCTTATTCTTCCGCTTGGGGTTGCGGAAGATCCCCCGGCGGATGAAGACGTCCCGAATAACCGCCTCATTACGACTCTGATTCAGGACCTTGTCTACGGTGACCAGGGCGTTGGCGGCATCCTCGAAAGTCGCCGCGCGTGAAATCTGGAAATGATGGGCCAGCACCAGTTGGTCGGTGGTTTTGCGTCCCAGTTGCCCGCGCAATCCCCACAGGCAGGCCGACCAGATTTCTCCGTCGTCGTGCACTTCCCCTCGCACGTCTTTAGGAAACTTCTTGTTGCTGTCCAGCCTCCGCAGGTTGGGCGGATCGGCGCCGCTATAGGAAACGGCGTCCCAGGTGCCGACGCACGGCCGCAGTTTCGCGGGCTTGGAGTCCGCGAAAAAGCTCGCCGCCAGATAATCGCCGAAGCCTTCCCCCATCGCTCCCGCCTCCTCGCTGGCGCCGAAGCCGGGCACCTGGTCGTCCTGGATCGAGTGGCCGTATTCGTGCAAAATGATCTCGGCGTCTTCGGCGTCGTCCACTCCGCCGCGCCCGAAGGTCAGCGCCTTGGTCTGCGGCGAATAGAACGAGTTGTCTTCATTGATTTTCCCGTTCACGTTCACCTGGATGGCATGGTTCATGACGTTGTTGAAACCCAGTCCCTGGATGTACCGCTGCACGCGGTCGATGTGAAAGTAAACCATTACTTCCTTGAACCCCCGATCCTTCCGGCGAAACAGGAACTGGCCGTTCTTGCTCTTGACGCGCTGCGGCGTGTTGCTGGTGCTGACGAACGGGCCGTCCAGCCGGCCGCCCGCTTTCAGGTCCGGCAGCGTCACTTGCGTGTAGGCCGCGTCCGGAATCGGGGAGGTGTCTTCCAGCGTGGTATCGTTCAGCGCCACCACCGGGTTGGGGTCGAACACCCGGCCGACTCCTTGCAGCCGCTTGAGCTGATCGCGTTTCTCCAGAACCTCGCCGCTGGAGGCGTCCAGATACAGCTTCCACTCCCCGGCCGGGCGCGTCGCCTGCACGATCACCTTCCAGGCGGCGGTGATCGCACCGTGGTGCGGATAGGACACCAGTTCCTGCTCCAGCACCGTGGCTGCGGCCTTTCCGGTTCCCAGGGCCTTCAAAGCCAGTTGTCCGGCCTGGTCCTCGGACAGGACCGGCGCCGCCATCGCCTTCCTCGTAGCGCCGGCCTTCTTCGATTTGGCGGCCATCAACGCCGGAATCAGGCTGTTCTGGACGTTGAACACCCGGCCCTCCTTGTCGATGTCGACTTTCGCCCACGCTCCGGTCACCGGTCTGCCGTCGTGATACTGCTGATAAAAAACATGGCAGCCGAGAATGCTTTCCTTCACCTTGTCGAACTTCAGTTGTGACAAATCCGGCCGCACGCCCAGACTCGAAGCGATTTTCTTTAGAAATTGGCGGGCAATCTTTTCGGGCTTTTCCTGGCTCGGCCTCGATGCGATGTCAAAGATCCGGCGAGGCACTTTGTATTCCGGATGATTCTCCACTTTCGCCTGCACGTTCTTTAGTTTGGACATAGCTTCCTCTCCGAGTTTCTTATCTTCGGCTGTCCGGCGCGCGCGACCGCTCGAAGCGCGTCATACCCTATAGTGAGTGATCGCTGCCTTCCGTTTCACCCCTTCAAAAAGAACACGCTGCAAGCGGACCCCTTGCCCTAGGGACAACCCCCGCGCGCATACCTTGAAAAAAAACTCTTGACAACTGGCCGCCCTGGGTGTAAAGATACTATCCATGGCAACTATATCCGTGGCTGTTAATTCCCGGGAAGCCATTCTCCCGCCCCGGAGCTGACGCTCTATGGCCAAGATCTACGAAGAGATCCAACAAACCAAGCCGTTCCGCGTGCCCGGCCAGGAAGCCCACCTCACCATCGTGCGCACCGCTGACGTCGTCCAGCATGCCGTGGAGAGGGCCTTGTCTCCCTTTGGCATCTCGGTGGAGCAGTTCAACGTCCTCCGGATCCTGCGGGGCGCCGGAGACAGCGGACTGCCCACCCTCGAAATCGCCGACCGCATGGTTTCCCGCAGTCCCAACATCACGCGGCTGTTGGACAAACTCCTGGTCAAGAAACTCGCCCGGCGCGTCCGCTCCAGACAGGACCGGCGCGTCGTCGTCATCTCGATCACCCCTCCAGGCGTAGAACTCCTCGCCCGTTTGGATCGCGTCGTGGACGAGGTGTTCGAAAAATTCCCCCCCACCACCAAGGCCGAGATGCAGACCCTGCTGGATGTTCTCGACCGCATTCGGGACCACTTGGCTGTGAAAACGGCCAAAGAGCTGTCCAGTGAAAAGGCTACCGCCTAGATAAGGAGCTACCTCATGCGACCAACCAATCCGACGATTCCTGACATTGCCAGAGCGCGCACCATCCGGCGCGCCGTGGCGGCAATGTCGCTGCTGCTTGCCGGCAACTGCGCCGACGCGCAGTTTCCCGATTTGACGCCTGCGACGCCGCTGCTGGGCGCCGCTGCTTCCGGGGACACCGCCAAAGTGAAAGCGCTGCTCCAAGCCGCCGCCAACCCGAATGAAGGCTGTTTTTTCGGGCTGGTCCCCGTGGCCTTTCCCCTGATGATGCAGAACCGTGAGATGTTCCAGGCCTTCCTCGACGCCCGCGTCGATCTGCAGGCGCGTTGCGGTTCCGGCGCGACGCCTCTCATGTGGGCCGCTTACAACAGTGCTGGCGACCCCGCTTTCGCTGCGTCGATCTTGAAAGCCGGCGTGGACGTCAACGCCCGGGACAAGAACGGAGACA
The DNA here is from genome assembly GCA_041477815.1 of Terriglobia bacterium. GTDB lineage: Bacteria > Acidobacteriota > Terriglobia > Bryobacterales > JACQDG01 > JBGOUV01. Next base: position 9,694 of record JBGOUV010000090.1, read on the forward strand.
CGGCGCTGACCTGGGCCCTGCGCAGCGGCAATAGGCCGGTGGCGCAACTGCTCGAACGGGCCGGAGCCTCACGCGATCCGCTCCTCCGCGGGGCGGTACACAAGGCGATCGCGCTCTTGCAGGGGAGCGCTCCGCAGTTTGTGAAAGTATCCGGCTGCATTTCGTGCCATCACCAGAACCTGCCGGCCATGGCCATGGGACTGGCCCGCGAGCGCGGGATCGACTTTGATGAGTCCCTCGCCGAGCGGCAGGTGAAGACCGTCATGGCCATGTGGAAACCTTTGCCGCAAGACCTGCTCCGAGGCACGGTGAACGTGCCGAACCCGCCGATTGTCGTCTCCTATAGTCTGGTCGGTCTGGCCGCCTCCAACTACCCGGCCGACGAAACCACCGCGGCGATGGTTCGATTCATCTCCCAGTTTCAAGGCCCGGACGGCGGTTGGCGTTCCTTCATACGGCGCCCGCCCTTAGAGGCGAGCGATTTCACGGCTACCGCTCTCAGTCTGCGCTCCTTGCAACTCTACGGGGGCGACCAGGAGCGGATTGCGCGTGCCGCCACGTGGCTCTCGAATCAAGAACCACGCACGCTCGAAGATCAGGCCATGCAGATCCTCGGGCTCTCCTGGGCGAAAGCCGGCCAGGCGGTCGTTCGGGAACGTGCGCGGGCCTTGCTGGCCGAACAGCGCCCGGAGGGCGGATGGGGCCAGACCGGCGCCCTGGAAGCGGACGCCTATGCCACTGGTCAAGCGCTGGTGGCGCTCCACACGGCGGGCGTCCTGGAACCCTCCGATGAAGCCTGCCAACGGGCCGTGGACTTCCTGCTGCGCACCCAACTGCCGGACGGCTCCTGGCTGGTGCGCTCCCGATCTTTTCCCATTCAGCCGTACCGGGAGAGTGGATTTCCCCATGGCAAGAACCAGTGGATCTCAGCCGCCGGCACGAGCTGGGCGGCCATGGCGCTAAGCCTCGCGGCAGAGCCGCTCGTCGCCACATCAGAGTGAACTATTCGTATCTGAGCGCAACCATCGGGTCCACCTTAGTCGCCCGCCTCGCCGGAATGTAGCACGCCAGCAACGCTACGCAGGAGAGTAGGGCCGCTACCGCACCGATCGTCATGGGGTCGCGCTCGCCGACACCGAACAGGAGGTTCGCCAACAGTCGCGTCAGTCCGAATGCACCAGCGAAGCCGAGCATCAGCCCGAGTCCCGCCATCAGCATACCGCTGCGCAGAACCAGACGCAGCAGATCGCCCCTCGATGCTCCCAGCGCCGCCCGGATCCCCAACTCCTGCGTCCGCTGCTCGACCGAATATGCAATCACGCCGTAGATCCCAATCGCCGCCAGGAGAACGGCGATGGAGGCAAACACTGTGAGCAGCAGTGACCGCAACCGGTTTGACGCCATCGATTCCGCCTTGATCTGGTCGAGTGTCTTCACGTCGGTCAGCGTCTGGTCTTTGTTAATTTCGTGGACTGCCGTGCTGAGCGCCTGCTTTAATGCTGCCGGATTCGCGGCCGCGCGTACGACCAGCGCCTGGAAGAACACGGGGCTCTGAGCGTTCGACACATACATCCCGGGATTATCGCCCCGGCTATCAATGTTGTTTACTTTTTCGTCGGCCACGACGCCGACCACTTCCCACGGGATCTCCGGTCCCAACTGGGTCTTGCCCGGGACGATCTCCTGCACCAGGATCCGCTTTCCGATCGGGTCTTCGTCCTTGAAATAGAGTCGCACCATAGTATCGTTGATGACCGCTACGGGAGGTCCGCCTTTCACGTCGTGTTCGCCAAGTACCCGGCCCTTCCGCAAGGTCATGCCCAGCGCGCGGAAATACGACGGGCTCACCATTTTGAAGAAGCAGGCGCGACGGTTAGCCCGATCTACCATCGGCTTTTCAGCCCTCTGAAACGGCATGCCATAGCCCCATCCCTGCATCGGCAGAGCAGACGTCAGCGCTACGTCCCGCACTCCCGGCAGGGCTTCCACATTGCTGACCACCTGCCGCAGATAGGCATTCAATTGTTGCGGATCGGGAAACCGCTTGTCGGGTATCGGCAATCCTGCGGTGAGCACATGGGTCGAATCGAATCCCGTGTCCTCCTGCTGCATTTTGAAGAAGCTGCGAATCAATAGCCCGGCGCCCGTGAGCAGCACGAAAGCCAGCGCCACTTCCGTCACCACCAGCGCGCCGCGGACCTTGTGCCGTCCGCCGGCGCTAGCGCCGCGGCCCCCTTCTTTCATACCGCCGGCCAGGTTCGGCCGCGTGGCCTGTAGCGCCGGCGCCAGACCGAAGATCACGCCGGTAAGTATCGCGACGGCGAGAGTGAAGAGCAATACGCGCGCGTCGATGGCTACATCCGCTTCGCGGGGCAGCGAAAACGGTGGAATGAGCAGTTCCAGACCCTTCTTCAGAGCGAACCCCAATCCCAGCCCGAGGACGCCGCCGCAGATAGACAGGAGCACGTTCTCCGTCAGGAATTGGCGCACCAGCCTCCCTCTGCCGGCGCCGAGCGAGGCGCGTATCGCGACTTCTCGTTCACGGGAAGTACCTCGCGCCAGGGTCAGGTTCGCCAGATTCGCGCAACCGATGAGCAGCACCATTCCAACTGCGGATAGCAAAACATAGAGCGATTGACGCAGCTGCGTCCCTACCACGGTTTCGGCGAACGGGTCGATGGTCACGCCCCATCCCTTATTCGAATCGGGGTAGTCCTGCGCGATTCGTGCGCCGATCGCATCCATTTGCGCCGCGGCCTGCTTCAAAGTGACTCCCCGTTTGAGCTTGGCTAAAGCGCCGAACCAATGAAAGTTGCGCGTCATATTCTCGGGCTCGAACGCCAGCGGCCGCCAGATCTGCGCGAAGGCCCGGTCGAACGCGCCACTCGCCGGCAGTACGCCGATTACGGTATGCGGATAACCGTCCAGCGTAATGGACCGGCCGATCACATTGGGATCGGCGCCGAACTGCGAAGCCCAGAGCGCGTGACTGAGGACTGCCACGCGGTGCTTCCCCAACTGATCTTCGTCGGCCGCGAACGTCCGGCCCAGGGTTGCTTTGATGCCGAAGATGTCGAAATAGTGTGAGGATACCCGCGATCCACGGAGCTGAACTGGCTCGGTCACGCCCGTAAGCGTAACCGAGCCGCCGGTCTGAGCGGCCATGTACTCAAAGACGGTGTTGTCCTTGTGCCAGTCCAGATAGTTGAGTGTGGAGATGCCGTTGCGGCCCCCGCCCGGAGGTTTCTCCAGCACCCGGACGATCCGTTCGGGCTCGCCATACGGAAGTGGCTTCAAGAGGACGCCGTTCACAAAGCTGAAAATCGCCGTGTTCGCGCCGATTCCGATGGCGAGCGTCAAGACTCCGACCGTTGCAAACCCCGGACTCTTTCGCAGGGTCCGAATTCCAAAGCGCAAATCCTGAAGTAGTTCGCCCATGACTGTTAGACGACGGTGCGCAGAAAACGTCGCTCCGTGCTCCCCCAGATTCCTGTAGCCGGCCTGGACCCAATCGGATGTGGGCTTGTGAATGTCAGTGAAGGATTCGACGAGAGTACTACATTAGCCCAGGCCCTGACTGCCAACGCTCAAGCGCGAAACCAAGTCCGCCACATCGCGTCCACCAGCGCGTGCGTGGTCGCCGACGCCATCAGGCTCCGCGTCCCCCGCCAGGCCGACCCGTAGAACCACCCCGCGATGGACGCCAGCAGGACGTACCGCCAGTTGGGCGCCGGCGCATGCAGGATGTGGCTGCACCCGAACACCACCGCCGCCACCGCCTGCGCCCGGTAGCGCGAGGACCAGGTTTGTTCCAGAAGGTTCTGCAGCGCCCCCCGGAAGAACAATTCCTCCGGCAGCGCGATGAAGACGAAGATGGTGAGCAGGTCGAACCCGAACGGTCCGGGCCCCCGCCAGTTGGGATTCCAGGCGATGAACCGCAGCGCCAGACCCAGCGGCAGCGCGAGCACCGAGAACGCCGCAAAATTTACCAGGGCGTCCCGCAGCGCCCGCCACGAGTACTGAAATTCGTAGCCCGTGTCCTCCAGCCCTCGAAACACCACCAACGCCCACGCTCCCACCGCCAGCACGTACAGCCGGGTCATGAAGTCCAGGTTCACCGGCACGGTCCAGATCCGGTGAAGCCAGCCGAGAAATACCGGCACGGCCAGCCACAGCAGCACCACCCCGTCCTGCCAGTTCATCCCCCGGCGCCGCCCGACCGGCGCCACCTGATACAGCGCCAGCGGCACGACGGCCAGGGCCGCGAGCCTGGCGAGCGACGCCGCCCGAAAGTCCCCCGTCCCTGCTGCGTAGATCCCATACGGCAGGAGGAATACCGCCACCATCCACCCTCCCAGCCGGCGACCGCGCACCCCAAACCCCGGCGCGAGCGCCAGCCCGACCAGCCAGAACAAACATACGAAGATGGCCAGCGCGGCCGCGGCGGTCACCGGACGCCGCGACATCTGCGTCCGCGCGGCGGAGGCGAAGAAGACCCCGAGCGCCAGGTAGACCACCGCGAAGCTCGCCCATCTGTTCATCTGTGGTTCACATTTTATGCTTGAATGACCCTATGCACCCTCTGGTTTTTCTCTTCCTCCTCCAACTGCACGGCATCGTCGACATCCACGCCCATTCCGATCCCGACAGCGTCCCCCGCTCCATCGACGCCCTGGAAGCCGCCCGCCTGGCCAAGCAGGAAGGCATGCGGGCCCTGCTGCTCAAGAACCATTTCGCTCCCACCGCCCAGCTCGCCTACATCGCCAGCCGCGCCGTCGAAGGCATCGAGTGTTACGGCGGCATTGTCCTCAACCGCCCGGTCGGCGGCGTCAACCCGGCGGCCGTCGAGCAGCTTGCCAGGTTCAAGGGCGGCCGCGGGCGCGTGGTCTGGATGCCCACCTTCGACGCCGAGAACCAGGTACGGGTCTCCGGCGAGAAGCGGCCGTACGTTTCGGTTTCGCGCCAGGGCCAGCTCTTGCCCGAGGTCCGCGAAGTGATCGCCATCCTCGCCCGCGAGAAACTCACGCTGGCCACCGGCCACTCCTCGCCCCAGGAAGGCTTGATGCTTCTGCGTGAGGGCCGCAAGGCCGGTGTCACCCGCATGGTCGTGACCCACGCCATGCTGTCGCCGGTCAGCATGTCCCTCGAACAACAAAAGGAAGCCACCCAGCTCGGCGCCTACCTGGAGTTCGTCTACAACGCCCTGCTCCCGTCCGCCGGCCCCAACCACCCCACCTTCCCCGACTACGTCAAGGCCATCCGCGCCGCCGGCGCCGAGCACTGCATCCTGTCGAGCGACCTGGGGCAGGCTGTAAACCCCGTCCACACCGTGGGTTGGAAGGCCTACCTGGAGGGGTTGCGCCAGGCCGGCATCACGCAGGCCGAGATCGATCTGATGGCCCGGCGCAATCCGGCCCGGCTGCTGGCGTTAGAATAGGGCCGCCAATCGAACCTGGTTGCAAATTTGCAACCAGGTTCGATGCGCGGCTACCTCCATGCGCACCCTCAATGTCGCCCTCATCGGCTACGGCTTCATGGGCCGGGCCCACAGCAACGCCTACTGCCAGGTCGGTCATTTCTTCGACCCGCCGTTCCAAATCCGCCGCAAGGTGGTCTGCGGGCGCCACCGCGCCGGCGCCGAGGAACTGGCCCGCGTGTGGGGCTGGGACGAGGTCGCGACCGACTGGCAGGAGGTCGTCACCCGCCCCGACATCGACCTGATCGACATCGCCACGCCCAACATCTTGCACGCCCCGATCGCCCTGGCCGCGGCCGCCGCCGGCAAGATGATCCTCTGCGAAAAGCCCCTGGCCGCCTCGCTCGCCGACGCCCGCGTCATGACCGCCGCCGTCGGCCGTGCCGGCGTCGCCAACATGGTCTGGTTCAACTACCGGCGCGTCCCCGCCATCGCCTTCGCCCGCGACCTGATCGAGCGCGGCGCAATCGGCCGCCTGTTCCACTACCGCGCTACCTATCTGCAGGAGTGGGGCAATGACCCCACCCGTCCCATCACCTGGAAACTCTCGCGCGCCGAGGCCGGGTCGGGCGCCAACGGCGACCTCAACTCGCACCTCGTCGATACGGCCCTCTGGCTGGCCGGACCCATCACCGAAGTTTCCGCCCTGATGACGACGTTCGTGCCGCAGCGCGGCGATTTTCAGGTCGATATCGACGACGCCACCGCCGCCCTGGCCCGCTTCGCCTCCGGCGCCATGGGCTACTTCGAGGCCACCCGCTTCGCCGTCGGCTGCCGCAACCGCAACGGTTTCGAGATCCACGGCGAGAAGGGCATGCTCCGCTTCAACCTGGAAGAATTCAACCACCTGGAATACACCGACGCCGCCCAGGACCCCTCGCTGCGCGGCCCGCGCCGCCTGCTGATATCCGGTCCCGGTCATCCCTACGTGGCCCACTACTGGAAGCCCGGCCACGTAATCGGCTACGAGCACACCTTCACCAGCGCCCTGGCCGACTTTCTGTCGGCGCTGGACAAGGACGAGCCGGTCCACCCGAACTTCGAGGACGCGCTCCGCGTGCAAGAAGTGCTGGAAGCTGTGGAGACCTCCGCGAAGACCCGGCAGTGGGCTGTGTGCAACGAACCGCGCCCGTGAGTACCTACGTAGTCGGATTCGTGCTGAAACTGGCAGAATATTTTTCGCGATGCGCATTTGCACCAATGTTTACGGGCCTGCGGGGGCAATTCGGCAGCGCCCCCAACTTTTCCAAAACTGGTCCTGTTTGGTTCCGGCTCGTCCGGGTTAGGGAGCGGTTGCTTCAAAACCGCGGGACCGGCGCCTGTTCCTCCGGATCCAGCGGCAACTCCACCACCCTCCCCGCCGCGAAGGCTTGGTACGCCGCGATAATGATCTCCAACCCCCGATACCCCTCCTCGCCCCCCACCTCCGGCTTCCGACCCTCCGCGATCGCCGCGAAGAACGCGCGATACTGCCCCACGAACGTGTTCTCGACCGGCGGCCACAACGCCGTCCAACCCGGCCCGGGCGGACTCCACCAGTCCGGCCCCCGCCCGTACACCCGCACATCGGCCGGCAGCGGCTCCTCGCTGTACACCGCCACCGGCGCCGCGTGAAACGGATTCACCACGTAGGCGCTGAAGCACAGCGTCCCCTTGTCCCCTATTAGATATGTAGGCGACACGGCCCCGCGCGAGAACCGGTGGAAGTTCAAAGTGCCCAGCGCCCCGTCCCGCGTCTTCACCAGCAGCGCCACGTTGTCATCGAGCCCATGAGTCCCCACACAGCCCAGCCGCGCCTCCACCGCCGCCACCTCCCCCACCAGCGCCCGCAACTGGTCGATCCGGTGCGACCCGAAGTCAATCAAACTGAGCCCTCCGGATACCTCGGCGTCGAACCGGTAGTTGTCCCCTCCGCCGGGCACCAGGCTGAGCGGCTCGGAGATCATGGCCTGAAACGCCCGCACCCGTCCGATCGCCCCCGACTCCACGATCCGCTTCGCCAGCTTGAACTCGCTCGAAAACCGGTGATGAAACCCGACTTGCAGCGCCACCCCCGCGCGCTCCGCCGCCTCCAGCATCGCCCGCGCATCCCGCAGATTGGTGGCGATGGGCTTCTCGCACAGGATGTGCTTCCCCGCCGCCGCGGCCGCTTCCACCCCCGCCCGGTGGAACACGTTTGGTGACGCCACCGTCACCACGTCAACCCCTTCCGCCCGCACCGCCTCCTCCAGCGACCGCGCCACCGGCCCCACCCGCGCCGCGGCCGCCGGGTTCGGGTCATACACGGCCCGCACCTGGGCCCCCAAGGCCGCCACCGCCGGCAAGTGTCGCTCCTCGACCACCGCGCCCGCCCCGACGAACGCGACGCCGAACTTCATACCACCACGGCCAGCGGCCGGATCGGCGATCCCGTCCCTCCCCGAATCTTCAACGGCGTGGCCACAAACAGAAACTCATACACCCGCGCCGCCGCCAGCTCCTCCATGTCGAGCGCCTCCAGGATGTGGATCCCGCTCTCCACCAGCAGATGCACGTGCACCGGCATCCGCGACGACGGCGCCCGCTCGAACGCGATCGTGTCCGACCCCGCCGCGAACACCCCCCGCCCGCTCAACCACCGCGCCCCCGGCTCCTCCGGCCCCGGTCCCTTCACGTCGTTGATGTACCGCGCGGCGTTATCCCAATACCGCGCCCAACCGGTCCGGAGCAGCACCACGTCCCCGCTTCCTACCGCCACGCCATGCGCCTGCGCCGCCGACTCCAGGTGCTCCGGCGTCACCAAAAAGTCGGCCGGCAGCACCTCCACCCCCTGCTGCCCGGCGATGTCCAGCAACACCCCCCGCCGCAAGATCGGCGCCACCGTATCCACCGACAGCTTCTCCAATCCCCCGCCGTAGGACTGCACCGCCTCCGCCTCGATGCCCCCGTGCATCTTCCCCCCGCAAGAAAAGTGGCACAACGCGTCGATGTGGGTCCCGACGTGCCCACCCAGCGTGATCGCCTCCGCCGCCGAGCTGACGCCCCCCGCCCGCATCTGGTCCCCATGCTTCTTCGAGAGGCTGAACAGAAACGGCGGATGCAGCGGATGATGCGGCATCCCGACATAGTAGGGCTGGCCCAGGTCGTACACCCGGGCGCCCTGAACCGACTGCAGCAGTTCCGCCAGCTTCATAGGTCCTCCTTTCTACCACAGCAAGTTGTTAGAATACCGCCATGCAACGACGCGACTTTCTCACCACTCTGCTGAGCGGCACGGCCCTGCTGCGGGCCCAGCAGACCCCCGGCAGCCCCTTCCTCGAACGGGCGGCGACGGGGACGCCGCATAAGGGCAAGGTGCTGCTGGCCGTCCAGGCGCACTCCGATGACATTCCCCTCTCCGCGTCGGGCACGGTCGCCAAGCTGATCGAAGAAGGATACACGGGATACCTGGTCCGCGCGACCAACGACGACATGGGTGACGCCGTCGGGCTGGGCACGCCGGGCTCTATCGGCGAG
>JBGOUV010000001.1:0-53338 GCA_041477815.1 Terriglobia bacterium
ATAGGCGGAATTTGCGTCGGCCATCAGGCGGATGGACGGAAATATTCTGCGGATTTCGCGGACCACATCCACGTCCCAGCCGGGCTTGATCTTGATCTTGATGCGCTGGTAGCCGGCGCGCACTTCCGTATCGATCTTCTCGAGGAGCTGGTCGACGGAGTTTTGAATGCCGATCGACACACCGCAGGCGATCTCGGGGCGCGTGCCGCCGAGGTGACGCCACAACGGGCGATCGTGAAGGCGGGCTTCCAGGTCCCACACCGCGACCTCCAGGCCGGCCCGGGCCATCTGGTGGCCGCGGATATGGGCGGTGAGATCGGAGACTTCCGTGGCGTTGGCGATGGTGCGGCCGAGAACCTGGGGGGCGACATAGTCGCGGACGATGAGCCAGGCCGACTCGGTCCACTCCTCGTTGTAGAAGGGATTCTCGCCGGCGGTAACCTCGCCCCAGCCGGAGGCGCCGTCCGATTCCACCTCCACCAGCACCATGCGGCGCTCGGTGGTGCGGCCGAAGCTGGTCTCGAAGAAATGGACCAGCGGCATGCGAATCTCGCGGAGAGTGAGGCGGTCGATCTTCATTCGTAGGGTCCCAGGAGGAACACACCGGCCTGGGGCGCCATCTCGTAGCCGACGACGACCAAGTCCCGGTCAAACCAGGTTTGGAATTCCTCGCGGATACGGGATTGGATGTCGCGGGCCCTCTGGGGGTCGCTTTTTTTGAGGGCGCCGATTTCGTGAGGGACCTCGATGCGGGCTTCCACCGTGATGGGCAGCGGGCGGCGATCATCGAGGAGGGCCCGGACGCGCGGGCTCCCGATCCACCACTCGCCGATCAGGCGGTCGGTGGGGAGGCCGCCGTGCAGGGGGCTGGAGCTGATGCCGTACTGGTTGGGTACGTAGCGGCGCACGATGGCGCCCAGCCGGGCGATGTTGAAGTGGGAGTTCTTGATCTCCAGCGGGTCGAAGGTCCACTCCACGAGCTCCAGAGGCCGGGCCAGGGCCTCCTCGCGTTGGGCGAGCTTCAGCAGGCGTCCGATGCCGCGATTCTGATACTCCTCGAGGACACCGAGCATATGGCTGTGCAGGTAGTACTTGCCCCCGGGCTTCAACCCCGGGATGCCCAGGCAAAAGCCGACCATGCGGTCTCCGTCGTAGGCGCCGAGGATCTGGCCGCCGATTTTGTGGGCCACGACGAACATGCGGGGCGGAAGGAGGTCGAGGTCCGAGAAGCCCCAGATTACCTTCTGGAGCCGGACCGCCTCGAGAAGATCCGGATACTCGCTGAGAGTGCGGACCTCGGTGGTTACCTGTTCTTGGCCTGCTGCCACAGCTCTTCCATCTCCTCGATATTGGCTTGGGGAAGGGTCTTGCCGCGCTCGGCCAAGCCCTGCTCGACATGGGCGAAGCGCTCGCGGAACTTGCGGTTGGTCTTGCGGAGAGCCAGCTCCGGATCGAACTTCAGGAAGCGGGCGATGTTGACCATCATGAACAGCAGGTCGCCCACCTCGTCCTCGACGTGGGCCGGATCTCCCTGGCGGCGGGCCTCGGCCAGCTCGGCGAGCTCTTCGGCGAGCTTGTCCAGCAGGTCGTCGAAGCGCGGCCAGTCGAAGCCCACCTGGGAGGCGCGGGAAGTGAGCTGGTAGGCCTCCAGCAGCGCGGGCATGGAGCGGGGTACGCTGTCGAGCAGCGGCTGGGGCCCCTTCTCCTCCGCCTTCAGCTCGTTCCAGCGTTTCAGCACGTCGCCCGAGGTAGCCGCCGATTCGTCGCCGAACACGTGCGGATGGCGGCGGATCAGCTTGGACGAGATGCGCTCCAGGACGTCGTCGACGCGGAACAGGTTCTGCTCGGAGGCCATCTGGGAAAAGAAGACCACCTGAAGCTGCAGGTCGCCCAGCTCGCCGGCCAGCTCCTGCCAGTCGCGGCGGTCGATGGCGTCGATGACCTCGTAGGTCTCTTCGAGCAGGTAGGACTTGATGGTATCAAAAGTCTGTTCGCGGTCCCAGGGACAGCCGCCGGGGCCGCGCAGCCGGGCCATGATCTCGACAAGTCGGGTGAAGGCTTCGCCGGGCATGGGGGAGCTTTCAATGTAACACGGAGCGGTTGCGACCTAGGCGGTCGCGCGCGCCACACCTACAGGCTAGCCAAGAATTGTTCGCGCAACCTTATAGCCGCTTCCCGAATCGCCTTTGCCTGTTGATTACCCTCGAGCTCTGGAGGAATGGGGCCGGGTTCAGGTGGCAGCACTCCGCTTGGTATTGCGATTCTTCCGTTTTCGATCTCGTAAGCGGTGAGATTGACTTGAAGATAGTAGCTCAGCACCTTTGCTTGAGCCCAGGGGATCGTCACAGCCGTGTGTTGCTCGACAACTGCTCTGCCTTCACTCTGATCGAGCTGGCCAAAAATCATCTTTAGGTCCCAGACGCTCGGCTCAAAGAGAACGTTGTTGGCGTACACGGCAAGAAAATCCTCGTCGCGCTCGAACTGCGATTGGGATGCGGGTGTTTGTTCTGAGGGCATATGTCCTCTATGGAGATTCCTTATGAGATTCGTTGCAGCCAACCGGGGTTAGGCGCGTTCATCTGAGAGAGGACAAAGGCAGGGAGATCCGCTCCCGCGCCTGCTTCCTCCTGTTTGGGATTAACGTCGATCCTCATCGCGTGCCGTGGAGTGGCTGGCAGCGACAAATCAGCACGGAGGGGCTTGGGATCTACTTTCGCAAACATCGCAGCCGGCGAAGAATGACTGGCGCCCAGAGCGGCAAGGGACACCCATTTCTCCCTGGTGCCCCGACCAACGAGCGTGAACGGTTCACCTAGGCCGTTGGAGAAGCCTTGGGCCCAATGCGCCAAGCTCTCGGCCGCGACTCGCGCGTTGGCCTCAAAGGTCCCCCTTGCTTCTTCTGTCGCGAAGTCTGGAACAGCAAGAGCCTCGGTTGATAGGCCCTTGCTAACATGTGGCGTTCCGCTCATCCAATCAATCATTTCACTGAACGGAACGAACCGCACAATCAGCCCGACGTCGAGTGCGGCCGCCATCCGCTTCAGCGTCGTGATTGTGGGCTTGCCGTAGTTGGACGACTCCAAGCGCGATATGGCGTTTTGGTTCATGCCGACTTCCTGCGCCAACCTTTCCTGGCTCCATCCCAGCCTGTCGCGGGTTGCGCGGATCTGGTACGCAATTCCCTTGCTCAGGTGGGACTCCACAAATTGCTGACGCGCCCTTCGACCACGCCGCAACCGAGCCACTAGCTTCTGTCTAGAATTCAAATTCATGAACCGATGCCTCGCCCCTCTCAAGCCTGCTCATGCGCTTCCTCGCCTCTGCCACATCGCGCCTCGGATTCTTCACCTTCTTCTCTGCGCCCAGCAACAGCGAGTACGAGAAGCGGTGACCCTTGGGCCAGAAGAAACCGTAGATCCGGACAACCTTGTTGGCCGTGTTGACCTTCAGCCTGATCTCGGACAGTCCATCGCCAAGCGGGGCAAACTCCGGCTTCCTCCACTGGTCAACCGGGAGCTTTTGAAGGTATCCCATGGTGTCGCTGGCCTCGTCCCTTTCCTCTTTGAGCAGGCCGTCAAACCACTCCTGAACTTCCTTGCCGCCCGCTGGCGTTTGGTAGCCATAGAAGGTCCAGGATACCTGCTCCACCATAGTATATCACAAAAAGTGCCTACATCAAAAAGTATTAAATCCTAATTTTGATGTAGTCCCGTTACCCACCCCACCCTCTAATCCCGCAGCCGGTGTTGATCAACTCCAGGCAGGCTTCCCGGCACCCGGCTCCGGTGTCAGCAGCGGCGCAACGTTGCGGACTTTGGGCGGCTCCTTCGGTCGCACCGCCTGGCGGGTCTTGCCGTTTGAGCGCACGACCCTATGGTATCAAAACGGCACACCAAACTACGTGGGTTCGTGATTCAGTACCACTCCCGCAGCCGGACCTCAATGCCCTTCTCGCTCGCCAGGGCCTCGGCGAAGACCTTCAGGTCGCTGCCTCGGTAGTGATACGGATAGACCGCCTTGGGCCGAAAGGCTTTCACGCCGGCAGCCGCTTCCTCGGGGGTCATGGTGTACGGGAGGTTCATGCAGACGAAGGCTACGTCGATGTTCTTGAGAGCCCGCATCTCGGGGATGGCCTCGGTGTCGCCCGAGATGTAGATACGCTTGCCGCCCAGGGTGAGGATGTAGCCGTTGCCGCGGCCCTTGGTGTGGTAGAGGGCGCCGGGTTGGGGACCGCGCTGGAGGTTGTACATGGGGACAGCCTCCACTTCGAGGTCGCCAAACTTCTTCTTCTCGCCGTTGTTGATCACCTGAGCTTCGAGGATGGTCTTGGCCACCGCCGCCGGGGCGATGACTACGGTGGTTTCCTTCTTGAGCTTGGCCACCATGGCCTTGTCCATGTGGTCGCCGTGGAGGTCGGTGATCAGGAGGTAGTCGGCGCGGGGGGCCGAGGAGTAGTCGCCCTCGCTCCAGGGGTCGATGTGGATCACCTTGCCGCCAAACTGCAGCATCAGGCTCCCGTGATGGATGGGCGTAATGGTGACCTCGCCCACCATGTCGGCGCCGAACAAAAAACCTGCCAGGGCGAGTGCCAGAAGGGGGGCCAAAAGGAATACTCGGAATTTCATGGGCACGATGATATCATGACGCCCAAGGAGGGACGATCATGCAGACGGCAGGAACACGGCGTTCGTTTTTGAGAGGTTTGACGTACCTGGGATCGGCGGCGGCGTCGGTAGCGCAGTTGCGACCGATGCTGGCGGCGGTGGCGGGCGGAGACAGCTACTGGAACCTGGTCAAGGAGCAGTTCCCCTTGCGGCCGGGGAAGATCCCGATGAACGCGGCCAACCTGTGCCCGTCGCCGCGGTCGGTGGCCGAGCGGGTGGCCGAACTGACCCGCGATCTGGACGCCGACGTGTCGTTCCAGAACCGCGACAAGTTTCACGCCACGCTGGAGGAGTCGCGGCGCAAGGTGGCCGAGCAGTTGGGGGTTGCGGCCGAGGAAATCGCCCTGGTGCGGAATACCAGCGAAGCCAACAACGTGATCAACAACGGTCTGAGCCTGAAGTCGGGAACGAGATCGTACTCTTCGATCAGAACCATCCCACCAACAACGTGGCCTGGGACGTACGGGCGGCCCGGTTCGGGTACGCGGTGAAGCGGGTGGCCGTGCCGTCCACCGTGAAGGACACTGGGGAGATCGTGCGCCTGTTCGAGGCGGCCCTGACCCCGAAGACGCGGGTCCTGTCCATTACCTATGTCTCGAACACGACCGGGATCCGGCTGCCGGCCCGCGAGTTGTGCGAGTTGGCGCGGCGGCGCGGGATCTACGCGCACTTGGACGGAGCGCAGGTGTGGGGATGTCTGAACCTCCATCTGCGGGACATCGGCTGCGACTCCTTCTCGTCGAGCGCCCACAAGTGGCTCATGGGACCGAAGGAGGCCGGGGTGCTCTACGTGCGGCAAGAACGGATCGCGCAGATCTGGCCGAGCATTGTCGCGCCGGGGTGGGGGAACAAGGTCGAGACCGAGGCTAAGGGGGCGCGGAAGTTCGAGACCCTCGGGCAGCGGGATGACGCCTGCTTGGCGGCTGTCGGTACGGCGGTCGACTTCCACCAGATGATCGGATTCGATCGCGTGGAGGCGCGGGTGATGGAGTTGTCGGCAGCCTTGAAGCGGGGGCTGGCGAAGATCCGTGGCGCCAAGTTGGTCACCCCGATGGATCCCCGGCTCAGCGGGGGCGTGGTGATCACGCGGTTTGAGGGCTCCGACGCGCAGAAGATCTATCAACAGATCTACGCCCGGCACGGGGTGGGCGGGGCGGGGACGGGCGGGTTACGGCTGTGCCCCCACGTCTACAACACCATGGAAGACGTCGAGCGGGCGATCCGGGCGGTTACCGAGGTGACGGGGTGAACCGCTGGCTCCGCGTAGTCGGCGGTTTGCTGATGAATCTGTCGCTGGGTTCGCTCTACGGGTGGAGTCTGTTTGTGCCCGCGCTCCAGAAGGAGATGGGGCTCAGCCGGGAACAGGCGTCCAATATTTTCTCGCTGGCCATTGCGGTATTCGCGTTGTGCTTTTTGGCGGGCGGCCGGTTGCAGGACAAGAAGGGACCGTACATCGTTTCCGTGATGGGCAGCGTGCTGGTCGGGTTGGGCTACGTGTTGTCGAGCCGGGCGGGGACGCTGGGAGAGATGTACGGCGCCTATGGGGTGGTAGTAGGAGCGGGGTGCGGGTTCGGGTACGTGACGCCGATCGGGGTGGCGTCGAAGTGGTTTCCCGACAAGCGCGGGCTGGTGATCGGGCTGATGGTGGCGGGCTTCGGGGGCGGATCGGCGCTGCTCGGGCCGCTGGTACCGGGTCTGATCGCGGCCCACGGCTGGCGGCCGGTGATGCTGTGGCTGGGCGCGATCTACTTGGTGGCGACGCTCGCCGGGGCCCAATTCCTGAAGAATCCGCCGGCGGGTTGGAAACCGCCCGGGTGGAATCCGGCGACGGCCCAGGCAGCAACCTCGGGCCGGGATTTCACGCCGGAGGAGGTGCTGCGGACCTCGCAATTCTGGCGGATGCTCGCGGGCTACGCGCTGGGGACGAGCGCCGGCCTGATGGTGATCAGCCAGGTGATGCCGTTCATGCGGGGCGTGGCGCCGCAGTTGGGGGCGGCGCTGGCGGGGACGGCATTGCTGGTAGGGGCGGCGGGCAACGCCGGCGGACGGATCTTTTCGGGGTGGCTGTCGGATCATTTCGGCCGCGTGCGGACGCTGTGTCTAATGGTGCTGGTGTCGGCGGTGGTGCTGCCGGCGCTGGGCCGGCTGCGGGAAGTAGCGCTGTTGTGGGTGGTGCTGGCAGCGGTCTACTACTGCTTTGGGACGCAGCTTTCGCTCTACGCGTCGTTGACGGCGGACTTTTTCGGGACGAAGAACGTCGGGGCGAATTATGGGCTGGTGTTTCTGGCGTACGGGATGGCGGGGATCATCGGGCCGAAGCTGGGGGGCGGTATCTTTGACCGTTTGGGGAGCTACACCTCGGCCTTTGATATTGCCGCGGGGCTGTTGGTGGTGGCGTTGGTGTTGATCGCAACCTTGCGCGCTCCAGTGGGGCGGTAGCCGCCCCCCAGTAAATGCGGGGCGGCCCCCTGGCCCGGCCTACCTTTCCCAAGCCGGCCAGGCGGGACGCGCACATTTTCTTCCATCGTTGTGGCCGGCGGCCATGGGGAACTCCCTTATGGTCGGGGTTCAGTGCAACACAGGTAACTGGTGTTGGGCCAGGGCGCCGGTAACCCGGGCTATGTCGGCATCCAGCGGCCGGTCGGCGTCCAGGAAAGCACTCCGCTCACGAACCGCCCGGTAGACCGGGCCGGTACCCGCGCCGAGCCGGTCGGCGCCCTTGCGCAGGTCGACCGCCTGAGTGACCGAGAGCAGCGTAATCGAGACGGCGTCGCGCAGCAGGCGCAGCATGTCGAGCGCGGTGAGGGCGGCGTGCGACCCGAGGCTGACGATGTCCTGGTTGAACTGCTCGGTCGGCAGCGTGTGGATCAGGCTCGAACCCGACATCTGCCGCAACGCCACCACCAGGCTGGTGTGAACCAGTTGCATTCCCTTGAAGCCTTGGTAGACGCCGGGGTGGGGACTGAGCGACGACGGCAGGCCGTTCGAGAAGCGCTCGTCCATTAGAAGGGCCATGAGCGAGTGGGTCCAGTTGGCGAGGTTGGCCATGTCCAGCTTGAGGCCGTCCAGGACGCGGGCGATGTGGCCGCCGTAGAAATTGCCGGTGTGGAAGACGCGGTCCTGGTCGGGATCGATGAGGGGGTTGTCGTTAACCGAGTTGGCCTCGCGCTCGATGGTGGTACGGGCTTGATCGAGCGTTTCGAAGATCGGACCGAGACCTTGGGGGGCGCAGCGCAGCGAGTACGGACTCTGGATCGCTTCTTGGGAGACCACCACGCCCGCGGGATGCGCCGCCTCCTCGGAAACGTGGTGGCGGATGTCGTCGAGCGGCACAGCGAGGCGGCTCTCCATCAGGAGCGAGTTGAGCATCTCGGCGGCGCGGAACTGGCCGGGATGGTGCTTCACGATATGGATCAGCGGGTGGTAGTAGTCGGGCGAGGAGCGCAGGGCTTCGACGGCCAGGGCTACCGCCGCCAGTGAGGCGCGGAGCAGGTACTCGAGTTCGCTGACCACCACCGCCGCCATGGCCGTCATCATGGTCGTGCCGTTCAGCAGGGCCAGGCCTTCCTTGGGCTCGAGGTGAAGGGATGGAATACCTTCGGCCGCGAGCGCCTGGGCGGCGGGGACGCGGGCGCCGCCGTAGATCACTTCGCCCTTTCCGAGCAGGACGCGGGCGATGTAAGCCGACGGGCAGAGATCGCCCGAGGCGCCGACCGAGCCGTAGCGGGGAACTACCGGGGTGATGTCGTGGTTGAGCAGGTCGAGGAGGCGCTCGATGACCACCGGGCGGACGCCCGAGTATCCCCGGGCCAGGGCGTTGGCCCGCAAGAGGATGGCGGCCCGCACGACTTCGCGCGGTTGGGGGTCGCCGACGCCGCAGGTCAGGACGTCGAGGAGGTTTTCCTGGTGATGGCGCAGCTCGCCGTCGGGGATGATCAGCTTCACGTTGCCGCCGAAACCGGTATTGACGCCGTACAGGATCTCTCCCCGGTCGAGGAGGCGTCGAATGGCCGCCGGGCCACGCTCCAGCCGCGCGCGGACCGCGGGGTCGGGGGTCAGTTGGACCGGCTGGTCATGACGGGCCACGGCGAGGATCTGGTCGAGGGTGAGAAAGTCGGTGGAGATCTCGACGGCGGTAGCAAGAGTGGCTGTAGACATCGCGCAACTCCTAAGCACCACCTTAAGGTGGTGCTAATTTCATTATGCCCCCCGGAAGGCTGAAGCGCAAGAGTTTCGTACAATGAACCGGATGACGCGGCGACAGGTGTTACTCGGGATGGCGGGCGCGGCGGTGGTGCGCGGCGAGGAAATCGACTGGTCCAAGGCCGCGGCGGAGGCCATCGGCCACTTGCGGGGCTATTTGCGAATCGACACCTCCAATCCACCGGGGAACACTTGGGTCGCGGCGGCATATCTGGCGGGGATTCTGGAGGAGAGCGGGATCAAGGTCGAGCGGCTGGACGCGGTTCCCAACGACAGGGTGAACATCCTGGCGCGGTTGAAGGGCAGCGGGCGGAAGCGTCCGGTGCTGCTATTGAATCACATGGACACCGTGCCGGCGGACCGCAGCCGGTGGCAGACGGATCCCTTCGGAGCGGAGATCCGGCTCAACCGGCTGTGGGGACGGGGGTCGGTGGACATGAAGTCGACCGGGATTGTCCACTTGATGGCCATGCTGCTGCTCCAAAGGCAGGGAGTACGGCTGGATCGGGACGTGATTTTTGCGGCCACCGCGGACGAGGAAACGGGCGGCGACACCGGCGTAAAATTCCTGCTCGCCAAGCACCCGCTGAAGGTAGAGTCGGAGTACGTCTTCGACGAAGGGGGATTCTCGGCGAACCGGCTGTTCACCGAGGAGGGCGAGGTGCACGCGGTGTCGGTGGCCCAGAAGCAGGTATTGTGGCTGCGCCTGACCGTCGAGGGGACGGCGGGACACGGGTCGCAGCCCACCGACGACAACGCGCCGCGCATATTGGCGCGGGCCCTGACGCGGATCACCGAGGCGGAGACGCCGCGTCGAGCCGAGCCGATACTGGACGCTATGGAGTCCCGGCTGGGGAAACTGGCCGATAACCGCTTCGCCAACGCCATCCGCCGCAACACCATCTCGCTGACGACGCTGCGGGCGGGGGTGGGAGAACCGCCCAAGGAGAACGTAATCCCGTCGCTGGCGACGGCGTCGATCGACTGCCGCCTGCTGCCCGGCCAGTCGCATACGGAGTTCATCGAGTGGGTGCGGCGGACGGCGGCCGAGCCCAAGCTCAAGATTGAGATTGCGCACCATTCGCCGACGGCGACGCCGAGTCCGACCGATACTGAGCTGTTCCGGCTGATCGAGTCGACCGTGGCGCGGCACTCGCCCCGGGCGCGGGTGGTGGCGTATCTGACTCCGTTTGGCACTGACGGCAACCATTTCCGGCGGCCGGACCGGCGGGTGTACGGGTTTTTTCCGGTGGTGATGTCAGCCGAGGAGGCCATGTCGATGCACTCGGACGCCGAGAGGATCCCCACGGCCCAGTTTGAGAAGGGTTTGCGTATTTTCTACGAGGTGGTGGCGGGCTTGGCCGGTGTAAACTGAGGGACCTTATGCAACTCGCAGGACGAGTGGCCGTGATCACGGGTGCGGGGACGGGAATGGGCCGCGCAATGGCGCTGCTGTTCGCCGGCGAAGGGGCGGCGGTGGTGGTGAACTACCGCGAATCGCAAGAGGCGGCTGAGGAGGTCACGCGCGAGATCGAGGCGGCGGGGGGCCGGGCGGTGGCGTACCGGGCCGATGTCAGCCGCGAGCCTGAAGTCCGGGCCATGATGCAGGCGGCCCGGGACCGCTGGGGACGGCTCGACGTGCTGGTCAATAACGCCGGCTGGAGCACCCGGGTCCCGCACGCGCAACTGGACGACCTGAGCGACGAAATCTGGGATCGCACCATCAACGTGAACCTGCGCGGGGTATTCTACTGCGTGCGGGCGGCCGTGCCGTTTCTGCGGGGGCAGCCGGGGGCGTCGATCGTGAACATTGCTTCCGGGGCGGCGTTCCACGGGGCGGGCAGCTCGATCGTGTACGGGGCGGCGAAGGCCGGGGTGGTGACGATGACGCGATCGCTGGCCCGGGCCTTGGCGCCGGGGATTCGGGTGAACGCGGTGTGCCCGGGCCTGGTGGAGACGCGGTTCGCCGGCTGGCCGCCCGAGGCGTTCGAACGGGGCCACCAGGTGACGCCGCTGGGCCGGCTGGCCACGGTCGGCGAAGTCGCCCAGGCGGCGCTGTTCTTCGCCGCCGAGGCCACCGGTATTACCGGTGAGGCACTCCTGGTAGACGGAGGTTTATACCAACTGGGGAGATCCAGATGAATCGAAGAGATACGGTAAAGATGATGGCCGCCGCCCTGTTGCCGGCGCCGGCGGCGAGGATTCCGAACGACGTGTTCGGAACCGGCCAAGCCAACCTGACCCGGGAGCCGTTCGGCGACCTGCGCATCTATTTTGACGGACCCACCGACCAGCTCAAGGCCATGACCGCCGGGAGCCTGGTGTTGAAACCGGGCATGTCGCCGCACCCGCCGCACCAGCATCCGGAGGAGGAATTTATGCTGGTGACCGAGGGGACCGGAGAAATCTCGCTCCAGGGGAAGGTCACCCCGGCAGGCCCCGGCTCGATGATGTATTGCGCGGCCGGGCGGCTGCACGCTATCACCAATACCGGCAAGACGCCGTTAACGTTCTATTTCTACAAATGGAGGGCATGATGACAACCAAGAGTCGTCGGAGTTTTTTGAAGAAGGCGGCGGTAGCGGCGCCCGTTGCGGCGCTGGCGGCCCGTCCGGCCCAGGCCCAGGAGGCCCCGGTGAAGAAGGTGCTGCGGGGCGGGAAGCTGTTCAGCGGGGTGGTGTCCTACGGGAACCTGCTGTTCATCTCCGGCATCGGAGCGCACTTCGAGGGGGACATCAAGTCCCACACCAAGCACGTCCTCGACGAGATCGAGAAGGCCCTCAAGCTGGGCGGCTCGTCGATGGAGAAGGTGCTGAAGGTAAACGTTTACCTGAACGATTTGAAGGACTACCAGGGGATGAACGAGGTGTTTGCGGGCAGGTTCGGCGCGCAGCCGGGGGTGCGGACGACCATCGCGGCGGCGGGCGGAATCCCCGGCAACTCCCTGGTCGAGATCGACTGCATTGCTTATATTTAGGAGCTGGCTCCTGCTGGCTGCTGCGGCGGGCGCGTTGCGCGCCGACGACCTGGAGAGTCTGGCCGTGCTGGACGGGGCGTCGGGCTACGAGGGCCCGGTCCTGGAATACGTGCGCAAGCGGGTGGGCGGGCGGCAGGAGGTCGACAATACCGGGTCGCTGACGGCGAGTTTCGGGTCCGGCCAGCCGCATACGCTGATCATCGGCGGGCTGGACGAGCCGGGGTACGCGGTTTCGGGGATCACCGACGACGGGTATCTGCGGGTGCAGCGGCTGGTGTCGGCGCCGCCCCATCACCGGTTTGAAGACTTCTTTGTGTCGCAGCCGGTGCGGGTGACGACTGCGGCGGGAAAGACGCTTAATGGCGTGATGGCGGCGCCGTCGGTGCATCTGCAGGCGGAGCGGCAGACCTCGATCCGGGTGGATCATCCGGAAGAGCTGTACGTCGACCTGGGGGCGCGGTCCCGGGCGGAGGTGCGGCAGGCGGGGGTGGACCTGCTGGATCCGGTCACCCTGGAGAAGCACGCGACCCGGTTGGCGGACGGGCGGGTGAGCGCGCCCTGGATCTCGGGACGGGCGGGGGCGGCGGTGCTGCTCGAGCTGGCCCGCTGGATGGCCGCCGCGCCGCCCCAGGGAACGGTCACGCTGGCCTTCGCCTCGCAGCAGTACAGTGGTAACCGAGGCTTGGCCCGGCTCGCCGCGCGCGTGGAGGCGGATAGGATCGTGTGGCTCCGGTCGGGCGGAAGCGGCCGCCTGGCGATTTCACCCGCGTCGGACTCCCAGCCGGCCCTGGCGGACGAGCTGCTGGCGGTGGCCGAGCGGCGGAAGTTCGAGATGGAGCGCGAGACGGCGGATCGCGTCACCGTGCCCGCCTTTGCCAAGGACGAAATCTGGAAAGACCCGAAGCGGGTCGCTACTCTGTCGCTGGGCGTGGAGAATGCCGGGACTCCGGTGGAGGTCGTGTCCAGCGCCGCACTGGGCAAGATGGCCGGCCTGCTGGCCCAGTTCGCCGGGATTGTCGAGCGTCCCGCCGGTTTCGGCAGCGCCGGCGGGGACGCAGCGGCCGTCACTCGCCCGTCCACGCTGGAGCAGCTTATCGGCGTCTACGGGGTGAGCGGACGGGAAGGCGAAGTGCGGCAGAGGATTCAGGCGCTGCTGCCGGACTGGGCGAAGGCGTCGTCGCGCGTGGATCAGAAAGGAAACCTGATTGTCGCTGCCGGCGAGAAGCCGGAACGGCTGTTCCTGGCCCACATGGACGAGTTGGGCTCCGAAGTGATGGAGGCGGAGAGAGACGGGAAGCTGCGGGTGGAGGCGAAGGGCGGGGGGACGAGCGAGTTCTTCGAGTGGCACGCCGGGATCGTGCAGAGCGGGCCAAAACAATGGCCGGCCATCCTCTTAGGCGGGGGCTTTGGAGGCCGGGCGCGCGTGGATACCGGCACGAAGCCGGGAGAGATCCAGGCGGGCGACAGCTTTGGCCTGCGCAAACAGGTGCGGCCGCTGCTGGGGCGCCGGGTAAACGCGCGGTCGCTGGACGATCGGGCCGGATGTGCGGTGTTGCTGGACGCCCTGCGGTCGCTCGATCCGAAGCAGATCCGGCGGCCGGCGTGGTTCGTGTTTACGGTGGAGGAAGAGATCGGGTTGAAGGGGGCGGAGGCGCTGGCGGAGTCGGTGCGGCCGCGCGAGGTGTACGCGATTGATACCTTCGTCTCCTCGGATTCGCCGCTGGAGAATCAGCGGATGGCGGGGGCGCGGTTGGGAGACGGGTTTGTCGTGCGGGCGATCGATTCGAGCGGCATCACGCCGCGAGCGGCGGTGCAGCAGGTGGTCGACCTGGCCCGGAAGCACGGCATCCCGGTGCAGTACGGGGTCACCAGCGGGGCCAACGACGGGTCGAAGTTTGTGGTGGGCGGGGCGGTGAATGTACCGCTGGGTTGGCCGCTGCGCTATTCGCACTCGCCGGGCGAGACCGCGGACCTGGCCGACATAGAGTCACTACAAAAGATCATCACAGCGCTGGCCAGAGAGTAGAACTTAGACACCAAATCAAAAGGCAAAAGGCAAAAATCAAAAATTCTCAGCTTGTACCTGTTCGCCCCGCTCCCGCTACTCCACCATTTTTGATTTTTGCCTTTTGCCTTTTGATTTGGTGTCTAAGATTTTTCAGTAACCCGGGCAACCTCATCCCGGTCGAACGACGGCAGGGGTCGATCACCGATCTGGAATCCCCCTGACGCGGGTACCAGGCGCCCGATATGGGTGGCAGCGGGTACCGCGGCTAGCAGAACCGGGGTGTCAGCGGGGTCGCAGGCTACGAGAATGCTGCCGCTGGAAAGCAGGCCGAGGACCTCCACACCGAACCGTTCGCACACGGCGCGGGTTACCTCCAAAACCGGCAGGGGCTGATCGAACAGTATGGCGCCCACGCCGGAAGCCAGGGCCATTTCACGCACCGCGGTGGCGAGACCGCCTTCGGTGGGGTCGTGCATGGCGTGGGGGCGGATGGTATCACAGATGAGGCGGGCGGCGCGGGTGATGCCGATGCCGGGGTCGAAGAGGAGCTGGGTGTCGCGGGCCAGAATGGCGGTACCCTCAATGCCCAGCCGGCCGGCCAGCACCAGGTCGTCGCCGGCTCGGGCGCCGGACGAGGTTACCAGGCGGGAGCGGCGAACGCGGCCGATCATCTGGCCGCAGGCCACCGGCTGGGTGACGGAGCGGTGATTTCAGTATGGCCCCCGATCCAGGCAATGCCGAGGTCGCCGCAGGCGCGGCGGATCTGGTCGAAACAGGCTTCGACAGTCTCCGGCGTCGTGGAGCCGGCGGGGAACAGCAGGGTGGCGGTGAGGAACTCCGGGGTGGCGCCCATCACCGCGATGTCGTTGGCGTTGACCTGGACCAGGTACCAGCCCAGGTGGTCGGCGGCGAAGGTGATGGGGTCGGTGGTGACTACCCAGCACTCCTCGCCCGACCCGGCGAGGACCGCTGCATCCTCTCCATAGGCAGCACCGATCAGGACCCGGGGATCGGGGGGCAGGCCGGCGAGGAGGCGTTGGAGCAGGGCGGGGGGAGCTTGCCGGTAGGGAGCATAGGCTACAATGACTGGCAGGCTCCCTCGTGATCGGCGAAACCATATGGCACGACCGCATTCTATCCCGCCTGGGACGCAAAGTGGCGCTCCTGCCGATCTGCCGGTCCACCCCAGCGGGCAACGTCGACCTGCGGGCGGCGCCCATCGATGGCGGGGACTCGCGGGGCCGCAGCAGCGGCGTCATCCGGATCGCCGACTTTGGAAAATGAGGCGACTGGCGATGGCGGCTCTGCTGGTGGCGATATTCGCCCCGAGTCTCCCCGCCCGGATCCGGCTGCGTCACCGGGGGCCGCGGGCCTCCCAGCGCCGCCGCCTCCACGATGACAACCTGATCGCGGACGCCGGCACGGTGGAGGTGGAGTGGGGCCATCAGTTCTCCGGGTCGTTTTACTCCATGCCGTCCACGCTGAAGTTCGTTCCGGGCGGGAACCATCCCCTCTGGCGCCGGACCGAGTTCAGCGCGCACGTCGAGACCATGACCAGCGACGGATCGAGTGGTAACCAGGTCACCCAGTTGGCGGACCGCATCACGCTGATCGCCGCCCGCGTGTTGCACGACGACGAGAAGTTATCCATCGCCGTCGCTCCCCAAACGACCTTCTTCTTCCGCAACGAGCGCGGCACCCGGGTGGGAGCGGCCACCTTTGGCCGGTACGACCTCGGACCCCACAGCTTCGGAGGCACCGCCGCCTGGACGGGAGCCACGGTCCCTTCCCCCACCAACCCGGCCGGCGCCTGGGAGGCCGGCGGTGGCTATGCCCACCGTTGGGTTCGTTTGGTTCTGTTCGGCAACACGCTCTACGATCGTTCGACCGGGGCAACGGGCGAGTTATCTGTGTTTGAAGGGGGCAGTTGGGATCTCAACGAGCACGTGGAGCTGGACGTGGTCGGCCAGCACCTCAACCTCCGCAGCGGAAGCGTGGACCATCGACTCTACGTTGGTCTGACCATCAACCTCGGTCGGCCGCGGGACTGGTTCAGCGGACGACGTGAAAGCGCTCCTGGCGGCGCAGGATCCAGCTTCGTTTCCCTTGGGCATCCAGGCCGGCGTCCTCTTCGAGAGAGATGGTAACGGGCTGACCGTCCCACTCGGGAAGCGGACGGGTGGCGCTCAGCTCGATGGAGTACCAACTGTTGGCGATGATGGGGACATCGCCGCGGCCGGCGAGGGGTTCCTGGCGATCGTAGAGGCCGATGAGGGGACCGGCGCCGTGGCCGTGGTCGCCGATGGGGTGTGTGTAGATCTTGCCGTTGATGTCCTCGGCGTGCATTTGGCGAAGCATGGCGGTGAAAGCGGCGTTGCCGGTGCGGCCGGGTTCGAGATGCTGGAGAACGATGTCCTGCAGGCGGTTGGTCTGGCGGAGGGCGGCCACCAGACCAGGCGGGAGGCCGGTCTCCCCCCGGCGCAGAACGTAGCCCATGTGCTGGGTGTCGGTGGCCAGGCCCAGGGCGACGATGCCGAAGTCGGTGTGGAGCACGTCGCCGCGCTGGATCACGACGTCCGGGGAGCGGCCCAGCGCGCCCGACCCGGTCCCGACGGTCACGCCGCCGCGGCGCTGCACGTCCACCGAGGGATGGAACCAGGTTCCCAGACCCCGGTCGTTCACCTGCTGGCGGAGCCACCAGACCACGTCGGCGGTGGTGGTCTTGCCGGGGGTGATGACCTCGCTCGAGAAGGCCCGGGCGATCAGGGCATGGACGATGCGCATCATATCCTGATAGTAGGGGAGCATCTCCGGGAGGCGGGTTTCCAAGTACTCGACCGGCAGGAGCTCGGCGCGGACCAGCCGGGCGGCGAAGGAGGGGCCGAGGGCCGCCTCCAGCTCCTCGCGCTCGCCCGAGGAGAGACCGTCGGAGAAGGCGTGGGTGCGGGAGATATTGACGGCGATCCGGGCGGGATTGCGCTCCTCGACGATCTTGCGGAGGGCGGTCATCTGGGCTTCGAGGTAGAGCTCGCGGTCGGGGTGCTCCCCGTCGTGGAGGGAGGTGTAAAGGCCTCCTTGATCGCCGCCGCCGAGGGCCAAGCGCTCCAGTCCGGCCGCGGGTCCGCGGTCGTGGAATACGTAGATCGTGCGGCGGCGGGCGGCGAAGGTGGTGGGCGAGACCAGGGCGCGGAAGACAGGGTCTTCGTTATACTCGCGCATCATGACAATCCACATGGGGACGTGGTGCGCGCGCAGGAGGGCGGGCAGGACGTCGTTGAGACGCCGGGCCAGCCACTGCTGTTGGATCCGGGCCTGCTCGCGCACCGGCGGGATCTGCCCGGGCGGGGCGAGGCAGAAGAGAAGGCCGATTGCAGCGAGCCGCGACTGTAAGGGAGCGGATGGTCCCGGCTGGCTCGAACCAACCGCTGCAAGCGGGGGTGTCATTCGATATCCACCCGCAACTGCTGCCATGGCGGGATGGCGGCCAAGGTGGCCAGGGCGTCGAGCGGCGCCCGGACCTCCCGCGAGTCGCCCGGCGCCATCGCGGACGTGAGCTTCACGGTGAAGTAAGCCAGGGGCGGCGAGCCTGGGGCCGCCTGAGCCGGACGCAGCGCTACTCGTAAGGAGGTTCCTGTCGTGAGAACCTCCTCCCCGTGGTTGACGACCACGGCCCGTACCTGAGGGCGGTTCTGGTTGTCATAGGACAAGCGGACGCCGGCCACCTCGATCGGTCGTGCCGCGGCGGGGGCCTCGGCGGGGCGTTCCAATTCGATTTTGGGAGCGGCCGCCCGAGGAGCAGGCGGCTGGGCCCGGTGGCGGGCCCAAGCTACCAGGATGACCACGACCACAGCGGTAGCCACGCCGATCGCCACCCAGAACCGAAGGTCGGAGACAGGGCGGGGGCGCGAGGAGGGCCCCGCCGCCTGTCCCGCACACTGGGGGCACTGTTTGGTAGCCAGGTCATATTCCCGGCCGCAAGTGGGACAAACCCAGGTAAACATGGAAGTGGCGGCAGGCTCCTAAGAAACTGCTCCGTCGCCGAGCCCAGTTTCTGGCACGATGAGTGGTGATTGCATCGTCTGCAGGCGCTAACGAGGCGCGTCTCCCACGGAGGCGAGTTGAGAGGTTTTTTCCAAGTAGGCCTCGCGAACAATGGGCTCGGCAATGTCTCTCAGCTTCGTCCAGTGCAGGCTGCTCCCTAACTCGCTATCGGATCCGGCGGCGAGATTAGAGCCTCCCCAAAGTCGGATGTGAGGGAGGTCCTCCGCCGCCTGGAAGGCCTCCAGGAGCTTCGGGACTTGAAAGACATCATCGTCATACGGCGACCCCCGGATGACGCTGTAAGTGTACCTTCCATTGGGCCGCGTGGCCACGAGGCTGATGAAATTCCGGTGTCCTTGCGCGGCCAGAACGAGCCGGGAATTGGGGTCGCCCTTTTCATCCGCGATGATGAAGTTGTAAGGCGAGACGTACAGCGCCTCGGGCTTGGCTGTGATGGGCGCTATGCCGGCCTTGCCGTTGAGGAGATCCAGCAGACGGCTGCAGACCTGCCGAATCGTGTCTTCTATCAGACCCTCATCTCCCTGCGTCTTCCCCAGCATGCGTTGCTGCATGTACGGCTCAAACACCCAGGTGAAATGGCTGGCGACAAGATCGTCCAGGTTCACCGGATACAACCCGCCGCACACATCAATCTTGTTGTTGTACTGAACGATCCATCGCAGCAGCGGGGAGCTCTGCCGTTCGAGCAGCTCGTGATACTCCAGTATGAAGGCGGCGAGGCAGACGTCCTGGTCGGCATTCCATACGTATACGGGGATCGGCCGCCGCCTTTCCAGCCATCTCTCCATAAGGCGGCCTTGACGGACCGCAATGTAGGCCTGCATGGCGGCGCTCATCGTGGCTTCCCGAACCACGCCCACATGATGGTCGAAGTGCACGTAGTGCCCTCTATGGCCCGGTGTGTCCTCGATCACTTCCAGCCCAATGGAGTATTCCGGCGCCACCCGCATGAAATGCTCCCAGTTGTCGAAACGCTGCCCGGGCACCCGCAGCTCGATGTTCTTGAACGGGCAGTCCATGTGTTCACCCTTGGTCAGCGAGGCGCGCACTCCCGCCCTCGATCGCGCTTACCCTTCCGATTTTGAGGATTCGTTCACCCGTCGCAGGGTGCACGCGCTGCGACACCGGCGAGCGCTGGATCATCACCGCCACTGCCGTCGGGGTCCCA
This sequence comes from Terriglobia bacterium, assembly GCA_041477815.1. Lineage (GTDB taxonomy): Bacteria > Acidobacteriota > Terriglobia > Bryobacterales > JACQDG01 > JBGOUV01. The sequence goes on from JBGOUV010000001.1 coordinate 19,083, forward strand.
TCGATGCAATTGTAGCATGGGTTTGGAGAACGCCTCGCTGCGCCGGACCGCAGTCGCGATGGAGCGCCATGATCTCATTCGCGGCCCCGATGGGTCTTCTTCATTTGCGGCTACGGTCGCGGCTCGATGGCGGTGACGGAGGCGGCTACGGCGTTGGAGACCAGGCGCAGCAGACGGCCATTGTCTTCACCCGAGGGCCGCGTGGTCAGGATCACGCAGAGGAGCCGCCGCTCCGGATCGGCCCAGGCCACGGTCCCGGTGGCGCCGCTGTGGCCGAAGGTCCGGGGCGAGGCCAGGTCTCCGAAGTACGCCCATACCCGCGAGGTCGCCAGTCCCCAGCCCAGTCCCCAGGGCGCCCGGAGGCCCTCGTTCTGATCGCGGGTCATGGCCGCCACCGTCGCCGGGCTGAACACCCGCACGGCCCCGTAAGAGCCCCCATTCAGAAAGGTCTGGAGCAGGATGGCCAGGTCGGTGGTAGTCGAGTGCATGCCGCCCCAGGGATGTCCCATGTCGCGCCAGTAGGGGCTGTTAGCTCCGAAGAGCCGCAGGTCTTCCGGGTTGGACCCCGGAGTTTGGCACCAGGCCGTCTCCTCGATCTTCCTGCCGCCCATTCCGAGGAAGCTGTTCTTCATCCCCAGCCGGTCGAAGATCTCGCGCTTCTCGAAATCGCGCAACCGCATTTTGGTCACCCGCTCGACGATCTCGGCCGCCAGCAGGATTCCCATGCTCTGGTACTGAAAGTCGGTGCGGGGGCGGTAGAGCAGCGGGGTCCGCAGGGCGCCCTTGACGAACTCGCTCAACGGCGCGTTGGCCCGGCGCAGCGCGGTGTTCTCGGGCAGCATGTCGGGCATCCCCGAGACGTGGCTGAGCAGGTCGCGGACACGAATCTCCGCCCGCGCCCCGCCGGTCAACTCGGGCAGATACAACTGCGCCGGATCCGCCAGCGACACCTGGCCGCGCTCCACCAGCAGCATCAGGGCGCAGGCTGTGACCGGTTTGGTGATGGAGGCGAGCAGGAAAATGGTATCCGGCTGCGCCTTGCCGAACCCCTTGTGCAGGACCACCTTGCCGTCCCGCGCCACCAGGATGCTCGCCGCCTGCACCCGGCCGCTCGCAGTCTCCGCTTCCAGCAGGGCGGCGGCGCGGGCCAGTCCCTCCGCCGACATCCCCACCGCCGCCGGGTCGGCGGGCGTCAGCACCAGCGCGGCGGCAAGCAATAGGCCGGTCATGCGTGCTTGAAGATCTCTTTCAGCCTCCGCGCGATGATCTTCTCCTCGCCCGGCCGCAAGGTGCTCGACACGATCGAGATCAGCCGCGCCGGCTCCCCGGCCGCCTGGCTCACGGTGGGAGGCAGCGGCTCGTCGTGCCGCACCATCTCGCGCAACTGCCCGCCCACCACCTCAATCTGCGGCTCCCCGCGCCGCAGGGCCTCCACTACCTGCTGTTTGGTCAGTCCCAGCTTCTTCTCGTCCCACCGCAAGGCGGCGTGAGGCACCTCGTTGCCGACCTTGCGGTAGTACAGCTCGGCCTCCACTCCTGGAATGGACGATACCTCTTTGATGATGTGCTGCATCCGCGCTTCCCACATCCTGCAATCGGCCTTGTAGTCGCGCTTGAAGCTCCACTCCACCGCCGCCAGCGCCCCGATGATCTCCTCCTTGCCCACCTTCATCGGCCGGCAGATGGACCCTTCGTAAGGAGATCCGTTGCGCAGAGCGGCCTCAATGAGGTTCTTGCGCCCGAACAGAATTCCCGCGCACTGCGGTCCCGCCAGACCCTTGCCGCCGCTCACACAGAACATATCGGGTCCGAGCGCCGCCAGGTACTTCAGCCGCTCGAAGGGCGGGCACATCGGCGCCGCGTCCAGCAGGAACGGCACCCCGCGGCGCTTGCACACGGCAATCGCGTCCTCCATCTTTACCGGCCCGGTGTCGCCGTACTCGTACTCCATCATGGCCGTCTGGTCGTTAATGGCCCGCTCCAACTCAGCCAGGCTCTTGGCGACCACCAGCTTCGCCCCGGTAAGGGCGATGCTGCGGTCCCAGACATTGCGGTGGGTGATGATCACCTCGTTCTTCAGACCCTCGGTGTCGGGCAGGCGGGTGATTTTCTCGGGATCCACGCCGGCAATGCACCCGGCGGTGGCCTGGGCGATGCAGGCCGCCGACCCGCTGCACACCATGGCCGCTTCGGTCCCCGCAAACTTCCCCAGCTTCGCCCCCACCGCCCGCTGCAGCTCGACGATCTCGACGTAGTGCTCCGAGGCGCGCTCCATGGCCCGGTGTATCTCGGGCGCCATGAGGGTGCTCGAATAGAGCGTGGCCACCCCGCGACCGTTTATCAGGGTGCGGACCCCCAGCTCGGCATAGATGCTGTCCGATGCCGCGTTAGTCTTGTTCGCCGCGGCGAAGACCGGCGTCGCGGCCGACGCCGCCAAAAACTTTCTGCGATCCATGAGCATCTCCTATTAGGTCGGATTATACACCACTGCTATAATCCTAGCGAGGCTTGCCATGCGGAGTTTTCGGATCGGTACGGTAGTTCTCGCCGGGGCGTCGCTGTTCCTGCTGATCGTTCCCGCCCCTTCCCAGCGCAGCGAGGAGCAGCGCTTTCGCCCGCTTCGTCCGGTGGTGCGGGGGACGCGGGGGGCCGTAGCCGGCGGCACGCCGCTGGTCACCGAGGCCGGGATGCGCATTTTCCACAGCGGCGGCAACGCGGTCGATGCCGGCGTCGCCGCCATGTTCGCGGGCTCCGTGGTGGAGTACTCCCATTTCGGATTCGGCGGCGAAGGCCCCATCCTGATCCGGACGCGCGAGGGCAAGGTCTACTCGATCGCCGGTGTCGGCGCCGCTCCCAAGCTGGCCACCGCTGAGTTCTTCCGCACGCGCAAGCCTACCCCGGAGGAGCTGGCCACCGCCCGCAGCCAGGGGGACCGCGAGGGGCCTATACCGTCCTCGGGCATCCTGTGCGCCCTGGTGCCGGGGATGGTCGACGCCGGCCTCACCGCCCTCCAGCATTTCGGCGCCAAGAGCTTCGCCGAGGTGATCCAGCCGGCCCTGGAGCTGGCCGACGGCGCCCCCATCGACGAGATGCGGGCCAATTCCATCGCCCGTGCCGTGCGCTTCTTCCAGCGCTGGCCGGCCTCCCAGAAGGTCTTCCTGCCCGGCGGCCAGCCGCCCCGTCCCGGCGACGTGTTCCGTCAACCCGACTTGGCCCGCACCATCCGCTCCATGATCGCCGCCGAAAAGGCCGCCCGCGCCAAGGGGGACCGCGCCGCCGGCATCCAGGCCGTCCGCGACTACTTCTACCGCGGCGAGGTCGCCCGCAAGATCGATGCTTTCTCGAAAGACAACGGTGGCCTGCTCCGTTACGAGGACCTGGCCGCGTTTCGCCTCGAGCCCGAGGAGCCGCTGCACGTCTCCTACAAAGGCTACGAGATTTACAAGAACGGCTTCTGGTCCCAGGGCGCCGTCATGCTGGAGACCCTCAACCTGCTGGAGCGCTACGATCTGGCCGCACTGCGCTTCAACTCGCCCGAGTATCTGCATATTCTGACCGAGGCGCTCAAGCTCACCTACGCCGACCGCGACAGCTATTACGCCGACCCCAAGTTCCTGCCGCCGCCGACCGAGCTGCTTAGTAAGTCCTACGCAGCTACCCGGGCCCGCTTGATCGACCCGGGCGCCTCCAACCCCGATTTTCGCCCTGGCGAGATTTCCCTGCGGCTCCCCGTGCATCCCTCCCACTACTCCGGACCGAAGGGGGACGGCCTGGTCGCAGCCAAGGACACCACCTGTGTCAACGCCCTGGACCGCGATGGCGTGGTTTTCTCCTCCACCCCTTCGGGCGCATGGCTTCCTTCGGTAATCGCCGGCGACACCGGCATCCCGCTCACCCAGCGCGCCCAGAGCTTCCTGCTCATTGAGGGTCATCCCAACGTGGTGGCGCCCGGCAAGCGGCCCCGGATTACCCTCTCGCCGACGCTGGTCACGCGACAGGGCAAGCCGTTCCTGGCCCTTTCCACCCCCGGCGGCGACAACCAGGACCAGAGCCTGCTCCAGGTCCTGCTCGACATGATCGAGTTTGGCTTCAACCCCCAAACCGCCATTGAAGCCCCGCGCATCCAGACCCGCCACCTCGTCTCCAGCTTCGACATCCACGCCATGTACCCCAATAGCCTGCTGGTCGACGAGCGTATCTCGGAGGCCACCTTCCGCGATCTGGCCGCCCGCGGCCACAAGGTGGAGCGCCGCACTGCCTGGCAGAACGGCGCCGCCCCTACGGCCATCCGTTTCCTGGCGGAGACGGGGGTAATTGAAGCGGGGGCGGATCCCTACGGAATGCGCTACGCCGACGCCTGGTAGTAGCCGCCGGCCGCAGTCTTGTGAACGGACCAAATACTCCGGGGCCGCCAGTTTGCCATGACCAGCCGCCTCCACCGGACCCTCCTCGCCGCCGTCGGCGCGGTCTTCGTATGGTCCGGCCTCCGCCCCCACGACTACTTTACCTGGTTCCTCGAGGTCGCCCCCGCCCTGCTTGGCTTCGCCCTCCTGGCCGCCACCTACCGCCGTTTCCGTTTTACCGACCTGGTCTACGTGCTCATCGCTATCCACGCCTGTATCTTAATGGTGGGTGGACACTATACCTACGCCCAGGTTCCCCTCTTCAACTGGATCCGCGACGGCTTCCACCTCGCCCGCAACAACTATGACAAGGTGGGCCACTTCGCACAGGGCTTCATCCCGGCCGTCCTCACCCGCGAGATCCTCCTGCGCACCTCCCCGCTCCGCCCCGGCAAGTGGCTCTCCTTCCTGACCGTCTCGGTGTGCCTTGCCCTCAGCGCCGTCTACGAATTCATCGAATGGTGGGTCGCCCTCGCCACCGGTGAGGGCGCCGACGCCTTCCTGGGCACCCAAGGCTACGTCTGGGACACCCAGTCCGACATGCTCTACGCCGCCATCGGTGCTATCCTCTCGCTGGCGCTGCTCTCCCGCCTCCACGATCGGATGCTTCAATTTATTCGAACTGCAACTGAATTACAACTTCCTGGTTGACCGGCTGCAGCGACAGCCTGACCTCCCTGGTCCCGGTGATCTTGGCAACCTCCGGACGGTAGGTGATTTCCAGGGTGGCGCCGGTGTTGGGCAGGACGTTGCGGTCGGCGAGCACTACGGATAGACCCGGCAGCTTCGGATCCTGCAGGAACACAGACAGGACCCCCGCCATGTTGTTCTGGATGGTGGCCCGGCGCGTTACGGCTTCGGTGGCGTTGGCCGGGAACGCCAATTTCTGCGGCGCCACCTCAAAGGCATTCGCCTTGAGCATCTCCAGCGTGGGTCGCTGGAACGGCTGGGGCTTGAAGTTGCGGGGATCGTCGAAATGCATGGTGCCGAACGGCGTGGTCGCACTACGCGGCTTGATGACCATGTACCACTCGCCGTTGTCCAGCCGCCAGCGGCCATTAATCGGCACCCAGAGGCCTTCCGCCGCTGTTCGCGGTGTAGCGGACAGGCAGGCCACCAAAACGGTCGCATTCTTAAAATCGTCGTCCCAGGTGATCTGCTCCAACTGGAAGGTCCGGATCGGCGCCTTCTGCATGATGTAGTAGAGATCGCGGCTCTCCTCGGCCACCAGCGCTTCGGCCTGCCGGAACTTGCTCTGCAGGTAAAGGGTATAGAACTCGATCACCCGCGCCCGCAGCTTCTCTTCTACTCCCGGTGGGGCCTTGTGGAAGATACCCTGATTCTGCGCCACGGCGACCCCGGCCGCCGCTATCAGAATGCTAATCAAGATCCGCCTGCACATACCCCCATTATAACCCTGTGGGGCCGCACCGCACCGCGACCGTGAAGGAGCGGCAGCTTCGTCTGAGATTCTCAAATTCTTGCTACTTCGCCATATCGCGGTGATTCACCTTGACGTGGTAGCCGGCCGCCGTAAGGTTGTGGCTGGTGGCGTCGGCGATCATCACCGACCGGTGGTGGCCGCCCGTGCATCCGAAGCTGATGGTCAGGTAGCTCTTGCCTTCCTGAGCGTAGTGCGGGATCAGGTAGATGAGCAGCTCGGAGATCCGGTCGATAAATTCGCGCGTTTGGGGGAAGCTCCGGATGTAGCGGGCCACCTTGGGGTGGCGTCCGGTCAGCTCCTTGAAGGCGGGGATGTAATTGGGGTTGGGAAGGAAGCGGACGTCGAAGACCAGGTCGGCCTCGGGGGGAACGCCGTGCCGGTAGCCGAAGCTGGTGATGGAGACGAGCATGCTGGCTTCGGTGGCGGAGCCGCTGAAGCGGTCGCGGATGAAACGCCGCAGCTCGTGAACGTTAAACTTGGAGGTGTCGATCATGAGATCGGCCAAGCGGCGAATCTTAGCCAAGGCGTGGCGCTCGGCGTGGATGCTGTCCAGGATGGTTTCGGAGGTCCCCAGCGGGTGCGGCCGGCGGGTCTCGCTGAACCGCCGCTGCAGCACGTCTTCGCCGGCCTCCAGAAATACCAGGCTCACGGCCAGTTGGCCGCGCAGAGTGCGCAGCATGGCCGGGAAGCGTCCCAGAGCGCTCCCCTCGCGGATGTCCACCACCAGGGCCGCCCGCCGGATTTCCCGCGAGGTACGGCACAACTCGGCAAACTTCGGAATCAGGTCGATGGGCAGGTTATCGACCGCGTAGAATCCCAGGTCCTCGAAAACCTTGAGAACCGACCCCTTCCCCGAGCCGCTGAGCCCGGTAATAATGATCAGGGAGCGGGCCGTACCCGGGGTCTGCGCGCGCCTGCCCACGCGGTTCCCTAGGCCTCCACGAGCTGCAGGTTCCCGTCCCGGCGGCGGAACAGCACGGCGGGGCGTCCCTGGGCGTCCCGGTAAGAGACGTAGTCCCGGTCCTGCTGCTCCATCTCCAGGATCGCCTCTTCGACGGTCAGCGGCTTGCCCGTCGGCGTGACGTGGCGAAAGATACGACGGCCGGCGGCTCCCAGGTCCGGTTTCACCGGCGTCTGTCCGTCCTCCGGAGCAATGTCGCGAAGCGATTTGCCGCGCCGCTTCTGCTCCCGCCACTTGTCCTTATTGCGCAGGACCTGTTTTTCCAGCTTCTCGGCCGCCTCCTGCACCACCGTGGGCAGATCGGCCCCCGAGCATTCCACCACCATCGTATGGTGCCGGAAATTCAGCGTTACCTCGGCGTGGTGCAGACGCCGCTCCTGGGAAAGAATCACGTGGACTTCCGGCTCGTGCCGGTTCCCCAGGATTTTCTGGATCTTCTGAAGTTTCAACTCCAGTTTCTTCTTCTGGGCTTCGGAGAGTTCTACCTGTCGTCCCGTATAGTGTACATTCATGGCTTGGCCTCCGCCTCAGTTCTTGACGCGCCGCTGGTGTGTGGAAGGAATCTTCAAGTCCTCGCGGTACTTAGCCACCGTTCGCCTGGTTACCATGATGCCCTGCGACTGCAGAAGCCGCGTGATCTGATCGTCGGTCAGCGGTTTCGAGCGGTCTTCCTCTTCGATCAGCCGTTTCACCATCCGCTTCAGATTCAGCAGGGAAGTCGACTGTCCGGCCGGTCCCTGCACGGCCTCGGAGAAAAAGTAGCGCAGCTCATACACCCCTTGCGGGGTGTGCGCGTACTTGTTGGCCACCGCCCGCGACACCGTGGAAGGATGCACCCCGATCTCCTCGGCTACTTCCTTGATCATCATGGGCCGCAGATGATCCATCCCGTGGTCGAGAAACTCCGTCTGGCGCCGCACAATGGCCAGGCACACCTTCAGGATGGTCTGCTTGCGCTGCTCGATGTTGCGCATCAACTGCAAGGCCGAGCTATAGCGCTCCTTGACATAGTTGCGGACCTCCTTGCTCGACCCGTCCCGCTCCAGCAGCGAGCGGTACTGGCGGTTGAGCCGGAGCTGGGGCATATCGTCGTCGTTCATGATGATCTGGTAGCCGTCGCCCACCTTCACCAGCGCCACGTCCGGTTCGACGACCTTGGTCCCTTCGGTCGAATAGCGCTGTCCCGGCCGCGGATCCAGCTTCTTGATGACCGCCACGGCCATGTCGATGTGCGACTGCGGACGCCCCAGCGCCTTTACCAGGTTCTTCCAGTCGTGGTTCTGGAGCAAGGGCATGTGGTCGGAGACGATCTGCCAGGCCACGCCCCCTTCCCCCCCAATGTGCCGCAATTGGATGAGCAGGCATTCCCGCAGGTCCCTGGCTCCCACTCCCGAGGGGTCGAACCCCTGGACCACCTCCAGCGCCTCCTGGGCCTCTGGCAGGCTGACTTCGGCGCCGTCGGCAACTTCTTCGAGTGGTATGGTCAGGTACCCATCGTCGCTCAGGTTGCCGATGATAAGACGCGCGGCCTCGGCCACGTTAGCGGTGGTGTTCTGCAGACTGAGCTGCCAGTTCAGATGGTCGCTCAGGCTGGTGGGGGTCGTCAGGAAGGTCTCAAAGGAGGGTTTTTCAACAACTTCCGAGGCCGGGGACTTGTACCCGGGGTCCAGGTAGTCGTCGAAAAAGCTCCCGAAATCGATCTCGTCGAAAGGGTCCTTGGCCGGCTCGGGCGCTTCCGCCGCCACCGGCTCCGGTTGGCCGCCGGCAAGCATATCGGTTGACAGCTCGGGTTCGGGCGCGGCCCCTTCGCTGTCCACAGCGTCCAGGATCTCCCGATCCGCCGGATCCCCCTGGCGCTCCCCTTCCAGGCCCAACTCCAGGCTGATCTCTTCCGGAGTGCGCTCTTCGAGCTCCGTATCCTGCTCGGCGGTTTCTTCCAGTACTGGGTTCTCCACCAGCTCCTGGCTGATCATTTCTTTGAGTTCCAGCTTGTTCAGGGCCAGAACCGTGACCATCTGCACCAGGCCCGGCGTCAGGATCTGCTTCTGCGCCAGGCGGAGTTGCAGTTTCGGCTGCACCATCATGACTGCAATTATTATACCAAGCCGCCGCACGGCGGGCTTCAGCCCCGCTTCCGGCGAGTGCGAAGAAGCCGGGCTGAAGCCCCGCACGGGCTGAAGCCCGCCCTACCGCAAAGAGAAAGCTTCGCCGAGATAGACCCGCTTCACTTCCGGATCGCGCCCCAGCTCCGCCGGGGGACCGGAGCGGAAGATGCGCCCGTTGTTGATGATGTAGGCGCGGTCGGTGACGGACAGGGTTTCGCGGACGTTGTGGTCGGTGATGAGGATTCCAATACCCGATTCCTGCAGGCCGGCGATGATCCGTTGCAGTTCGAGAACCTGTTTGGGATCGATCCCGGAAAACGGCTCGTCGAGCAGGAGGAATTGCGGTGAGATTACCAGGGAGCGGGCGATCTCCACGCGCCGGCGCTCGCCCCCCGAGAGCTGGTAGGCCTTACTCTGCCGCACCGTCTCCAGGCCGAGCTGCTCGATGAGATGCTCCAGTTGCTCCCGGCGCTCGTGCTCGGGGATCGGCAGCGTCTCCAGGATAGCCAGCAGGTTCTCCTCGACGGTCAGCTTGCGGAACACCGAAGGTTCCTGCGGCAGGTAACTGATACCGCGGCGCGCCCGCTGGTACATGGGCAGCTCGGTAATGTCCTCGTCGTTGAGCAGAACGCGGCCCGAGTCGGCGGTGATCAGGCCGACGATCATGAAGAAAGACGTGGTCTTGCCGGCCCCGTTGGGTCCCAGCAGGCCCACCACCTCGCCCAGGTTGAGCGACACCGAGAGGTCGTCGACGATCTTCCGGCCGTGGTAGGTCTTACAGAGAGATTCCGTGCGCAGGACGCCCATTCAATTCCGTTTCAGCCGCTGGTGGGTGAGCGAGCGGGCCCCGGCCTGGCCGCTTACCAGCAGCCTACCATCGTCCAGGTAGTAGGTCAATTCGGCGCCGCGGGTGAAGCCGCGGTCGGGCTGCTCGATGGTGGGCAGGCCGCCCCGCAGCGTGACTTTCTCCTCGCCGGAGAGGTACTCGGCTTGCTCGGCGTAGCTCCGCCGACCCGGCCGCGGTCCCGTCGCCGCGGTTTCGAGGATCTCCACCCGGCCGCGCGCCAGAGCCCGCTCCAGCCGTGACTGCCCCTTCTGGGTTTCGCTCGCCGGCCGCAGGAAGGCCTCCATTTCCGCGGCCCGCACGGCCATCTTATCCCGCCGCATCCGGACGTTGCCTTTGTAAAACGCCCGGCGGTCCTCGTCCGTGTAGACCAGCGTATCGGCGGTAATGGTCGCGGTCCGCTGCTGGGGTTCCTCCCCCTCCACCAGCACGCTGACTACCCCGCCGGCGGCGTGCAGGGTCTTGGACGGCCGGTCCAGCACGATCTGCTCCGCACGCACGGAGTTGCCGTCCTGCCACATGCGGGCGCCGCCGCGGTACTCCAGCACCTTGTTGCCCTGGCGGGACTCCATCCGCTGGGCGGTCGCATGCACCGGACGGTCGCTCTCAAACAACGCCTGTTTCTCCAGGTTCGTCGAACTGACCTTCCCGGTGGCCTCGAACCGGTCCTGCTTCTGGTCCAGCAGCAGAAGATCGGCGCTGGTCTGGCTGGTCTTGTCCCACACGCGGGCGTTTTCCTGGAGCGTGATCTGATTGCCGGCCAGGTCGAACCGGGCGCTCTTCGCCACTGCCTGCCGCTCGCCCTCCTGGTACCGGAAGTTCGACCATTGCCGCAGCTCGCGCATCTCCCCCTTTTCGGTGAACCAGGCCTGCAGGTCGTCGCTCCAGGTCAGCCGGGGCGCGGCGCTCTTCACCTGCCTGGGCGGATCGCTGCGCAGGTGCACCTTCCCGAACGCCCGCAGGGTGTCCAGGCGGTTCCCGGTCATGTACTGGGCCGACATCCGCTCCGACGTCAGGACCCGCTTCCACTGGCTCGGCTGGCTGGGGAGGAACTCCAGCCGCGCCGCGCTTTGGGTTTCGATCGACTGCACGTCCTCTCCGCCCGGCCGCATCACGAGCTTGACCATTTCCGACGTCAGGATGCGGGTCTGGGAGGCGTCCGTCGGCCGGCTCTCCACGCGCGCCTTTTCCCGCACCCAGACCTGCGTCAACTCACTGTCCGCGCTCCCCTCCACAGTGCGGAATTCCAAGTCCACGCGGCCCCCGCTCATCTGGGTCACGCCCGAGGCCGACCGCGACACCACCTCCGCCCCGCCCAGTCCCTTCGCCAGCTCGACGGTCTTTTGCGGGGTCAGAAAGACCTCCATCGAGGCGCTGTGGAACTCCACTTCGCGCCCCGGCCGCAGGTCGCGTCCTTTCCCCTGCTGGGCCTCAATCCGCCTCACTTCACCCGCTTCCAGATACAGCGTGGCCGGCCCCGCCTCAATGGTCTGACTGCCCCGCTCGAGCCGCGACCACGGCCGCAGCTCGATCTTGCTCTCCCCCTCCCGGTAATGGAGCTCTCCGGCATGAATGCGCACGCCCCCGCTCAAGACCTCCGCCTCTTTCTTCAGCCACAGGTACCGGTTCGCCGAGTCATACCGCGCCCCTACGGCGCGCCCTTCGCCGTTGTCGAATTGAAACGTCACCGGCGCGTCGGTATCGCTCGTTCCGGTCTTGTTGTCGTAGGTCAGGCCGGAGGTGCGGATCTCGACATAGCGCTTACCCGGTTCCGGCTGCCCGGACGCCGGCAGCCCGAGCACGATGGTCGCTTCGCCTTCGCTGTACAGGCGCTCCGCCGGCTGGTCGAATTCCGCCTTCTTCGATCGCACCAGGTTGTACCGGTCTCCCGTCTTGCTGAAGATCTTCAGCTCCACGTCGGCCAGCTCAAACCGGGAAGAACCCCGCACCTGACGGAAATCGCCCGCCTTGGCCTCCACTTGCGGGCGATCCTCGGTGCTGTGCGACCAGGTCCAGTTCTTGGCCAGGGAGTTCAGCTCGATGGGAAGGGGAGGCGGCTTGGTGGGGGTCAGCAGAACCATCCGCTGCTTCTGAACGTAATAGCCCGCGACCACCACCGCGATCACGGCAGCCAGCAGGACCAGCAGCGCCCACCGGGTTTTTCTCACTACCGCAATTCTAGCAGACCCCGCCGGGCCAGGAATTCGGCCAAGGCGCCGGCTACGACCTCATGGCCTCCCGCATTGAAATGATAGTGGTCGGTGAACAGATCCGCTCCCCCGCGCTGGGCGATCGCCGGATACAGGTCCAGCAGCGGCACCTGGTTCCGGTCGCAGATCTCGGCCATCTTGGCTTGCGGCTTCAGGACATAGGACGGCCCCTTGTTCAGCACCTCCGGATCGAGTTGCGGCCGGTACGGCGCCATCACCACGGCCAGGCGCCCTCCGGCCTGCTTCACCTCGTCCCGGATGGCCCGCAGGTGCGCCTCGAACGGCTTCCAGGAATTGTCCTGCCAGGCCACAGCCACGTCCGGCTGATTTTCCCAGGGGTACTGTCCCGCCTTGCTCTTGCCGGAAGCCCGCAGCCACGAGAGGCGCACCCGAAACGCCAGATAGCTATGCCGCGCCAGCCAGCCGCCGAGTCCCGAGGAGCCCACCAGGGTTCGCTGGGCTTCTTCGGTGAAGAGCATCCGCCTCTGGCTGTCGAAGCGGTGCAGGAATTGGTGGTTATCATTCAGGCAGTATTCGAGGACCACCAGGCGGGGGCGCAGGGGGAGCAGGTCGCGCTCCAGCAGCTTCCGCTCCTGGTAGGTGGTGTAGCCGGGCACGGCGGCATTCATCACCTCCCAGCGTGCGCCCAGCCGTTTGGCCAGCAGGGATACGAAGCCGTCTACCGGGGCGGCCACGGAATCTCCCAGCACGATCAGCCGCTTACCTCCGGGCGGCCCGGGCTCGGGGCCCTGGAAACCCAGGGAATTTATCCCCCGGTGCGCCGGGTTGAAGCGATACCCCAACTCCGGATCGGCGACCAGGAGACTGCCGGTTCCGAACTCGGAAAAGGGCGTGCCGCCCGACAACGACTGCCAGGCCGCCCGCCACCCGTGCTCGACCCGCCAGCGCGTCACGAACTCGGCGGCGAACAGGGCCAGACCCAGACCGATCCCGTTCGCCGCGATCGTGAATAAGATCGCCTTACTTCTGGTCATCCACGAGGTAGTCGAACGGTCCGTCGGTGAAGAACAGGATCTCAGTTTCCTGTTCGGCGGTGTACGGCCCGTGGCGCTCGTGTGGCGCCGCATAGAAGAACATTCCCGGCAGCGCCGGCCCCTCCGGCGACTGCAGTCTCCCTTTCAGAACATAGATGGAGTGCCCGCAGGTGGTGTGGTAGTGGCGCGGCTCCCGGTATCCCTTGGGAAACTTCACCAGCGCCGTCATGGTGTTCTTGTCTTTGTGGTCATGCAGCAGCTTCTGCATCAGACCTGGCGGAGCCCCCGGAGGCTGGATGGCGGCCCACTGCAAGGTCTGGGTCTTCCAGGAAAAGGACTTCTGGCCTCCTGTTTGGGCCGCCATCAACAAGGCTGCGGTCAAGCCGACGACCCACTTCCCATGGTTCACGGTCACCTCCCATTGGCCACTGCTCTCAGGCGTTCCCGGCAATTATACTAGGGTCTTCGCCCCATACCCACTAATCCCGCGAGGCGCTAAGTTGGAATCACGGAGGGAGACCGTGGCCAGGCTCATCGGCTTCGCAGTGGTCATCACCGGGTTCTGGTACTTCTTCTATCACAACCAGACCTGGCCCGCTCTCAGTCTGCTCCTAGGGGCCTTGTGGCTCTTGGTGCGCGAAGGCCGGCATCTGCTCCTCGAACGGCGCAACCAGCCCCGGGGGCGGCGTCGCGGAGTGGATCGCCCCGATCCCCTGGACCCTGTTGTATAATTCGACCACCGCGATAGGAGGACCCATGAAGGCACGCCGGCTGTTGTTCCTCGCCCTGTTTCTGGTCGTGTGGGGTCGAGCGGCCGACCTGGGCTACCAGCCGGTACCCGACTGGCCGCGTCTCCCGCCCGGCTGGAACTTCGGCGAAACCTCCGGCGTCGCGCTCGACTCCAGCGGTCATGTGTACGTCTTCAACCGCGGTCCTCACCCGCTCGTCGAGTTCGACGCCGACGGCGCCTTCATCCGTTCTCTCGGCGAGGGGATGTTCGTCCGCACGCACGGCATCCGGCTCGACCGCAGCGACAACATCTGGGTGGTCGACGTGGACGGGCATTTCGTCGTCAAAATGAACCCCCAGGGCCGCGCCATTATGGTCCTGGGGCGCAAGGGACAGGCTGCGGCGGACCAGGTCAGCTTCAACCGCCCCACCGACGTGGCCTTTGGCGCCAACGGCGACGTCTACGTCTCCGACGGCTACGTCAACTCGCGCGTGGTGAAGTTCTCCAAAGAAGGGAAGTTCCTGCAGGAGTGGGGCCAGAAGGGCGCCGGGGAGGGCGAGTTCAACCTGGTCCACGCCGTAGCTGTTGACGCCCGCGGGCGTGTCTACGTCGGCGACCGCGAGAACCGGCGCCTGCAGGTCTTCGACGCCAACGGCAAGTTCCTCGCCCAGTGGAAGCAGGCGGGTTCCCCGTGGGGCCTGGAAATCACCCCGGACCAGCGGCTCTACGTAGCCGACGGATACGCCAACCGCGTCCTGCTGATGAACCTGGACGGGCAGGTGCTGGGCAGCCTGGGCGGTCCGGGTAAGCTGCCCGGCCAGTTCGCCTTCGTCCACTCTCTCGCCGTCAGCAAGGGCGGCGACATCTACACCGCCGAGATTCTCAACTGGCGGGCCCAAAAATTCGTGAAGCGATAGGAGGTTTCATGATCACCCGACGCAACTTTCTCGCCTCCCTCGCCGCTGCCCGCCTGGCCGCGGCAGCCGTGGAGGACAAAGAAAAAGTCCCGGTTGTTGCCAAGCGCGTGGAAAAAGCCTTCCAGGCGCCCGGCAAGATGCCCAACGGCCTGCAGTGCATGGCCGACGGCCTCTGGATCCTCAACCAAGAGGATCCCAACAAGGCGCACAAGGTCCGCTACGAGGACGGCAAGGTGCTGGCCGAGATCCAGACTGAGTCCATCCACGGCAGCGGCATCACCTACGGCAACGGCGCTCTATGGATTGCCTCGACCTATGGACTCAAGACCCTCAAAGTGAATCCCAAGACGGGCCAGACCTTGAAGTCCTTCGACACGCCGGGCGCGGGCCTGCCAAAATGGGGCAAGCCGACGCGTCCCTCGGGCGCCCACGGCCTGGAGTGGGTCGACGGCAAGTATTGGATCGCCGTGCCCCCGGCGGTCACCATCTACCTGATCGAGCCGGAGACCGGTAAGGTCGTCCGCAGCATCCCGGCCCCGGGCAACCGTCCCCACGGCATCGCCTGGGATAACGGCTACCTGTGGTGCGTCGAGTCCAACGACCGGGCCATCTATAAGATGGACCCCGAGGACGGGCGTTTGCTGGCCAAGGTCCAGTTGTCGAAGGACGACCCCGAGCCGCACGGGTTCTCCATGTGGAAGGGCGCGATGTGGTACTCGGACGCGGGGGGAAGCCGGTGGGTATGCCGGCTGGTGTAGGCCAAGGCGAGACCGCGTCAGACGGAAGTTTGCGCGCTCTTGGCCACCGCCCAAGTGACCATGGCCGCGCTCCGAACAGTCGGCAAGCTGACCGGCGGCCTTGGTGCACCGAGTGGTTCCGCTACCCGCGGTCCCTGAACAGCCCGCCGGTGACCGCGTTCTCCCGGGCAGGTTGCGATTTCTGCATCCCAAGTGGGTGTCAGGACATCTGTTCAGGTGTGTCGGTGTCGCTACCAGCGGCAGCCCCTGGAGGACTCGTTAATAGCTGGGTCAGTGGTCGTCCTCGGCGCCCGGCGGTCTCGGTGGCGGACCCGAGAAGAGCGGCTGGCGCACGGGCTGTGGAAGGCTGGTCATTCTGTCATCTTGCTGTTTCCGAACGAGGAGGTGGGAGCCAGGCAGTCTAGAAGAAGACATTGCGGTTTCGAATGCCGAACTCAAGCCATTGAGGCGGGGGAACCAAGTTAGTCGGGGCGCAGTCCGGTTCGCCGGACCGGGTACTTTCGAGCCCTAGCCCGTCAGCTAACCTCGCAGGCGAATTTGAAGGTCACCCTGCTCCAAACAGGGTGGAAAGGAAGACTTCTATGTCAAGCACGGATGCGCGCATGACGACCAAAGTCGTGGTCGCTACGACCGTCATGCTCTCTTTTATTTCCTTCTGGCGCGCGGCGGCGATCGTACTGAATGATCTCGCTTCGACGGCCTACTACATCGGTGGGATCTCCGAAACTGCGATCGGCAAAGCAGCGCCCTGGTTTGTCCTGGCCATCATGCTGTTCTCCTACGCGGTGCGGGCGGTTTACATCGAAAGCTGCAGCATGTTTGTCCGGGGCGGAGTATACCGGGTTGTACAGGAGGCCCTGGGCGGCACCATGGCGAAGCTCTCCGTGTCGGCTCTCATGTTTGACTACATCCTGACAGGTCCGATCAGCGCCGTCAGCGCCGGCCTGTACCTGGGTGGACTGATCAACGAGGTGGCGGAATCCCTGCACCTGAGCACGGCCCAGGTTCCGACCCGGGCCTTCGCCGTGGCGTTTGCGGTGGTGGTGACCATCTACTTCTGGCGGAAGAATATCATAGGCATCCCGGAGTCCAGCCAGAAGGCGTTGCAGATCATGCAGGTCACGACGGTCATGGTTGTAATACTGATCGCCTGGTGCCTGCTCACCATCTTCCGGAACGGATATCAGCCGGTGCCGACCCCGGTAATGGCCCACCTGCACTTCAGCGAGAACGCCCTGGGGTGGCTCCGCGGTACTGTCGCCCCGCTGATTCCGGCTCTTGCGATTCTTATCGGCCTGGGTCATTCGCTGCTGGCCATGAGCGGCGAGGAGAGCATGGCCCAGGTTTACCGCGAAATCGCGCACCCCAAACTGAAGAACTTGGAGCGCGCGGGCTTCGTGATATTCCTCTACAGCCTGCTGTTCACCTCGCTGGTTTCCTTCTTCGCGGTCATGATCATTCCAGACGCGGAGCGCGGCAAGCATCTGGACAACCTCATCGGCGGACTCGCCATGTTCCTGGCCGGACCCCTGCCGCTTCGACTGCTGTTCCATGGCTTCGTGGTGCTGGCGGGCACTCTGATCCTGGCGGGCGCTGTGAATACGTCGATCATCGGGTCCAACGGTGTGCTGAATCGGGTCTCCGAGGATGGGGTCCTGCCCGACTGGTTCCGCCACCCGCACTCCAGGTTTGGAACTACGCACCGGTTGATCAACCTGGTCACGCTTCTGCAAGTCGCCACCATTCTCATCAGCCGGGGCAATGTCTACCTGCTGGGTGAGGCCTACGCTTTCGGGGTGATGTGGAGCTTCGCCCTCAAGGCGCTCTCGGTGCTGGTCCTGCGCTACAAACGGCCGGAAGGGCGGGAATGGAAGGTGCCGCTGAACTTCCGGTTGGGAAGCCTCGAGATACCGGTCGGCCTGGGACTGATCACCACGGCTCTGTTTGCGCTCGCCACCATCAACGTGCTCACGAAGAAAACTGCGACGTTGTCCGGGCTGGGATTTACCCTGATTTTCTTCCTGACTTTCCAGCTTTCGGAATGGCATCACCGCCGGCGCCGGTCGGCGTGGGCACCGGAAATGGAAAAGTTCCGCGTCGAGGTGGCAGAGGGTGTCTCGCTCGGGTCGGTAGGAGCAAGGCCCGGCAACGTCCTGGTCGGCGTTCGGAATCCCCATCGGCTGGATCACTTGTGGCAGGCTCTCGAAAAGACCGACACGGCCAAGGTGGACCTCGTGGCGCTGGCGGTCCGGCGGATCGATCCGGCGGGGTCGGGCGAATACGACCTCCACCCCGGTCAGCTCTTTGCCGACGACGAAACCCGGCTGTTCAGCAAGGTCGTGTCGCTCGCGGAGAAGGCAGGCAAGCCAGTCAAATTGCTGACGGTTTCGGGCCCCGATCCCAACCTGGTCCTGGTGCAGGTTGCACAAAGGCTGGAGTCGTCGAAGATCATGGCCGGCCGGTCAGGCAAACTGAGCGCGGATGAGCAGGCGCGGCTGGTAGGACTGGCCTGGGAACGACTCGCCGAGCCCCGCCCAGCGCTCTCCTTTGAGATCGTCTCTCCGGGAGAGGCGTCGCGATTCTACAACCTCGGTCCGCATCCCCCCCGGCTCTGGCCCGAGGATGTCGAACTGGCCCACCGGATGTGGCTGGGGCTGAGCGATCGATTTGGGGTCAGGCTGCATCACCGGGATGTCGTCGGGGTCGCTCTCCGGCGGATGGCCGAAGACCTGCGATCCAACCGTGCCGCGGAGGTTGCAGAGGCCCTGAACCTGGAACTGGAAACCCGGCAACCGGCGGGGCCGGTCGAGGAGCGAGTCGCGCCCGAAACCGGTTCACACGGCGGTGCTGTCGTGGAACCGCCATGAAATGCGGCCGTCTTCCACGCACCTGCCGGTCTGCGGCTCGCGCAGCGTTCCAAGCACGAACTGCGGGGCGACGGACGACGTCCTGCGGCGGGCGGAGACGGCCAGTATTTGCGGTGCCGACCGGCACATTCTGAGCGATCCGCCGTAGGTTGGGGGGGGCCGGGCAATTCACCTCCAAGACACCAAGAAAACCAGGATTCTTGGTGTCGTGGGTGGTGAATTGCGGCGGTTACGTTCTGGCCAGGTTCACTCGCACCGGTTGCTCCACCACGGGCGCCACCGGCCCACCCGCCTGGACCGTGCTCTTCCCGACGTAGTACCCCGCCCAAAAGAAGACACAAAACATCACCGCCAGCAGGCCCACTACCATCAGCGACTCTCGGATGTTTCGCAGCAAGATCTGTATTCTGCCCCGACCCGCCGCCCCTCTTCAATAGCTCTGGCGACTCAGTACCAACCGGGCGCCTACCCAGTACGAAACTAGGCCACCGCCTGGGCCACCGCCGCCGACACCCGCTTCCGGAAGTCGGTCTTTTCGTTGACCTCGGGCCGGTTGGTGAAGAGCACGAAAACGATCTGGCGGCCGGGGTCGGCCCAGCACAGCGTCCCCGTCGCCCCGCCGTGGCCGAACATCGCCGCCGGCGACCCGTCGTAGAACGCTCCCGCGCCTACCTTCCACCCCAGCCCCCACGGGGTGTTCAGGCCCTTGTTCTGGTCGCTCACCATGGCCTTCGCAGTCTCGGGTCGCAGGACCGGTTTGCCCGCGTCCAGCATCGCTTCCAGCGCCCGGGCGATGTCCCCCACCGTGGTGTGCATCCCGCCCCACGGCGTCCCTAGGGTGCGCCAGTACGGGCTGTTCCAGTGCCAGGCCCGGTCGGCCTCCGTCTGCGGCACATCGCCCACCAGAGGCAGGTCCACCTGGACCGTATCCTCGATCCGGTTCTTGCCGAGTCCCATGGAGCTGCGGCTCATGCCCAGGGGCGCGAAGATCTCCTCTTGCAGAAAGGCGTCCAGTTTCTGCCCGGTGGTGCGCTCCAGGATCTCGGCCGCCAGCAGGATGCCCATGCTCTGATACGACACCTTCGTCCCCGCCGGAAACAGCAGCGGCGTCCGCAGCGTGCCGGCTACAAAGTCTTTCAGAGGGGCCTGCCGCTTCCGCAACTCGAGATTGTCAGGCAGCATGTCCGGCAGGCCGGAGGCATGGCACAGGAGCTGCCGCACCGTGATCTTCTCCCGGGCGTCCCCCTTGAAATCCGGCAGATACTTCGTCACGGGGTCTTCCAGCCGCACCCGGCCCCGCTCCACCAGCTTCATGAATCCCATGACCGTGATGGGTTTGGAGATCGAAGCCACCAGAAATACGGTGTCCGGCCGGCACTCGGGGGCGGCCGGATCCCGGCGCAGCCTTCCGTAGCTGCGCTCTACGGCCACCATCCCGTTCCGCGCCACCAGCAACGCCGCCGCACCCAGCTTCCCGTCGGCCACCTCCTGGTCCAGCAGCCGGCAGGCGGAACCCAGCTTCTCCGGCGTAAACCCCGCCTTCTCAGCCATACCCCTCCGCAGCTCTCGCATAACCCCGGAGTATACCTTAGGTCATATGACTCTAGAAATACGGCGAAATGCCGAAGACAAATAAGAACCTCAGCGGTTTGAAAAGCAACGCCTGTTTGCCTCAACCTAAAGAAACCATATGCGCCTTCTCGTCTCGCTCACCCTTCTGGCCGTCTCCTCGATGCTGGCCGCTCCGTCGGGCGCGGTCAAGGGCTATGTCAAAGATCCTTCGGCGGCAATGGTTCCCGGTGCGGTGCTGATTCTCACCAGTCCGGACACCGGACTCAGCCGGCGCGCCACCTCCAACGCCGATGGATACTTTCAATTCCTGCAACTGGCCCCTGGGCGCTACGACCTCAACACCGAGGCCGGCGGGTTCCGCAGGTCCTCCCTTCGTGATATCGCAGTACTGATCGGACAGATCGTCTCCCTGGAAGTGGCCCTGGAAATTGGGCAGATCACCGAGGTGGTCGAGGTCACCCAGCCCCTGGCCCCAAGGATCGAGCCGGAGAAGTCCTCCACCGGAGTGGTGATGGACGTGGCCCTGGTCCGCCACCTGCCCGTCTCCGGCCGGCAGTTCCTCGACTTGGCCGCCCTGACCCCCGGCGTCACTCTCCAGGCCCCCGGCACCCAGACCGGCGGTTTCGCCTCCGCCGGCCAGCGCGCGCAGTCCAACCAGTTTCTCCTGGACGGCATCAGTAATGTCGATCCCCAGGTCAACGGACCGCTGAACAGCTTCCGCATCGCCGACGCCGTGCAGGAGTTCAGCGTGACCACCACCGTCGCCCCGGCCGAATTCGGGCGCGTCTCCGGGGCCCAGGTCAACATCGTGACCAAGAGCGGCAGCAACCAGTTCCACGGGACGGCCTTCTGGCTCCATCGCAACGATGCTCTCGAAGCTACCGACTTCTTTACCAACAAGCTCGGCGGCGCCAAGCGCGTTTTGCGACGCCATCAATACGGGGCCACCGCCGGCGGCCCGATCCGCCGCGACCGCACCTTCTTCTTCTATAGTTGGGAGCGCTTCTGGCAGAAGAACCCCGTGCCCACCTCGGGCGTCGTCCCCACCGCCGCCGAGCGGGCGGCCGTGACCGACCCCATCGCCCGCGGCCTCCTCTCGTTCTGGCCCCTGCCCACGGACCCCAGCATCGCCGCCGGCCGCACCAACTTCATCGGCAACATCCCCCAGAACACGTTCGATAACACGCACCTGGTCCGGCTTGACCACGCCGTCTCGGACCGCAACCGTCTCACCGGCCGCTACCTCTGGAACGGTGGTACTAACCTGGTGGGCGGCGCCATCCCGACTTCGGGCGCGCGCAATGGCACCCCCAGCAGCCAGTCGATCGTGTTAGCCGATACCCACGCCTTCTCGCCCACCTGGCTGGCCGAGATCCGGCTCGGTCTCGCCCGCAATACCCAGGACTTTACCGCCCAGGACCTCGGTTTCAACGCCGCCCCCCTGTTTCCCGGCGTGCGCGGCGTGGTCGACGCCACGCGCGACGGCCTGGAGAACAGCGGGCTGCCCTTCATCTTCGTCTCCGGATACGCCTCGCTGGGTACCGCCACCAATGTGCCCCAAGGCCGCACAACCAATACCTATGACCTGAGCGCGGCCGCCACCAAGATCGCGCCGGGCGGCTTCTCGCGCCACACTCTTCGCTTCGGCGGCCAGGGACGCCGCGAGGAGATGCGCCGCTACAACAACGCCACCATGCGCGGCCAACTGGTGTTCGCCACCTTCGCCGACTTCGCCGGAACCTGCGCCGCCTGCGGTGGCCGTTCGCTGCTGAACTCCTCCACCATCCGCACCGGCTCCACCCTGGGTCACTGGTACCGCTACCCGTGGGCCTTCTGGCTGGAGGACAACATCAAGCTCCGCCGCAACCTGACCCTGCAGCTCGGTCTCCGCTACGAGATCCCCTCGGCTATGGTGGAGAAGAACAACCGCGCCACCAACTTCGTCGAGGGCGTCGGGCCCATGCTCGCCGGCACCAACCAGATCTTGAACCTGGATCCCACTAAGTCCGGCCCGGCGGCCTTCTTTTACACCCCGGCTTCCTTCACCCTGCCGCGCGCCGGTTCCACCACCGACCGCAACAACCTGGCTCCCGTGGTCGGATTCGCCTACGCGCCCGGCAGCCGCACCGTCCTGCGCGGCGGGTTCCGGGTCGGCTACGACGAGATGTTCCACAACGTCCCGGTCAACCAGACCCTCAATCCCCCCTGGTCCCTCACCACCACGCAGCGCGCCGGCACCACCCAGCCGGCTGCCGGGTATCGCTGGGATCTGGCTTTCGACCAGAGCGTCCCCCTGGTGGCCCGCACCACCCAGGAACCGGGGCGTCCGGCCCTCGGCCTGCTCTCCTACACCGCTTATGACACGCACGCCCCGTCTCCCTACGCCTACAACTGGAATTTCGGCCTGCAGCAGGCCCTCTCCGGCGGCGCTGCCTTCGAGTTGAGCTACATCGGCTCGGCGGGTCACAAGCTGGCGGTCAACGTCGACGCCAACGAGCCGGCGGTGGTCCTGCGCGATGCCGGCTACCGCGGCGCCCAGGCCCCCAACGAGCAGATCTTCCCCTACCCGCGGTGGAGCGGAATCAGCCTGACCACCTTCCAGTCCAACTCGATCTATCACGGGCTGGTCGCCTCCTGGCGGTGGCGTCACCGCCAGTGGCTCAACGCCGGCGGGTCCTACACGCTGGGCCACGCCATCGACAACAACTCCGCCATCTTCGGCTCCGACGACGACGTCGGCCGGCCCAACACCCGCCGCCGCCTCGACCTGGAGCGCTCCAATAGCGCCAACGACCAGCGGCACCGCTTCATCGCTTACTGGGTGGCCGACCTCCCCGGCCGCGGCGAACTGCTGGGCGGCTGGCAGCTCTCAGGTATTATAAATGCCTTTTCGGGCCAGCCCTTCACCGTCTTCTCCAACCAGACCCGCGACTTCAGCGGCTTCAACCAGCTGAACGACCGGCCGGACCTGGTGGGCGCGGGTCCCCTGAGCCTGCGCCGCGGCGACCCCGACAACTTCTTCGATCCCCCGTACTTCGGCAAGACCGGCACGGGCTCCTGCCCCGGCTATGTCTCCGCCTCCGCCAACACGATTCCCAACGGCTGCGCCCCCCCCGGACGTCCCGGCACCTCGCCCCGCAACGGCTTCTACGGCCCCGGCGTGGTAAACCTGGACGCCTCGATCTCGCGCCGCTTCGCCGTCACCGACCGCGCCGCCCTGCGCGCCCGCGCCGACTTCTTCAACCTCCCCAACCACACTAACTTCGGCCTCCGCACGGGCAACCGGACCATGAACTCGGGCGAGTTCGGCAAGCTGACCACCTCGTCCGAGCACCTCTACGGCTCTTCTCGCGTGATCCAACTCGGGCTGCGGCTGGAGTTCTGAGGCCGCAGGAAGCCCCGCCCAATGGATGAAAATCATCCATAGAGTGGTTGATTTTCATCCACAAAACAGTTGATTTTCATCTACCCCGTGGCTATAATGAGTCATGGTGCACCGGTACATGGCCGCCCCCTTGCTGGAGGCCCTCTCCGACACGCCGGTGGTGCTGCTCCACGGCGTGCGCCAGAGCGGTAAAAGCACCCTGGCCCGATGGGTGGCCGCCGAAGCCCGACCCTCGCGCTACCTGACCCTGGACGACGTCTCCGTGCTGTCGGCCGCCCGCAGCGACCCGGAGGGCTTCCTCCGCGGCCTCGACTGTCCCATCGTCCTGGATGAGGTACAGCGCGCTCCCGATCTCTTCCTGGCCATGAAGGCGGAGGTGGATCGTCACCGCCGGCCTGGCCGGTTTCTTCTCACCGGATCGGCCAACGTCATGCTCCTGCCTCGGATCGCCGACTCGCTGGCCGGCCGCCTGGAGATCCTCACTCTGTGGCCCTTTTCTCAGGCGGAACTGGCCGGCGGTCAGGACAACTTTGTCGACGACGTGTTTGCCAACAAGGCGCCCGCCGCCGGTGGGGGCTGCAAGGACCTGATCAGTCGCATTCTTCTGGGCGGTTATCCGGCCGTCCACGCCCGCCCCACCCCCGCCCGGCGCCGGGCCTGGCTCGGCTCCTATCTCACCACCATCCTGCAGCGGGACGTGCGGGACTTGGCCAATGTCGATTTCGGCTCCCTGCCCCGGCTGCTGGCGCTGCTGGCCTCCCGGGTCGGATCAACGGTTAACTTCGCGGATCTCTCCCGGGACGCGGCCATCCCGCAGACCACCCTCAAGCGCTACTGGTATCTGCTGGAGGCCACCTTCCTGATCCAGACCTCGCCGCCCTGGTCTGTCAATATCGGCAAGCGCCTGGTGAAGTCCCCTAAACTCTATCTGACGGACACCGGCCTGATCGCCTACCTGCTGGGGCTGGACGAGCGGCGTCTCGACCAGGACCGGAACCTCCTGGGACCGCTGCTCGAGAACTTCGTGGTCCTGGAGTTGCATAAACAGAGCGGCTGGAGCCGGACCCGGCCGAAGCTGCTCCATTTCCGCATTCACGCCGGACCCGAGGTCGACGTGGTCCTGGAGGACGCCGCCGGCCGCCTAGTCGGGATCGAGGTGAAGGCGGCGGCCAGCCTCTCGGCCGACGACTTCAAAGGACTCCGCGCCTTGGCCGAGATCGCGGGCCGGCGGTTCCACCGGGGCATCGTCCTCTATACCGGCCGCGAGAGCGTCCCCTTTGGGCCTCAGCTCCACGCTCTACCAATAGATAGTCTCTGGGCCGTCCGGGGTCACTCGGGAACTTCCCGGAGGTCCTCGGGACGCCCCACGTCCCGCCACCATCCCGCTATGGCGTAGTAAGTCACCGGCGCCCCGCCCTCCAGCAGCAGCCGGACGGCGTCGGTCAGCTCGTACTCGCCCCGCGGCGAGAGCGGCGCCCGCGCCAGTTCGGCCCACACCGACGCCCG
This sequence comes from Terriglobia bacterium, assembly GCA_041477815.1. GTDB lineage: Bacteria > Acidobacteriota > Terriglobia > Bryobacterales > JACQDG01 > JBGOUV01. Next base: position 43,780 of record JBGOUV010000001.1, read on the forward strand.
GAAGCAGTAGATCCCGGCGCTGTTCCAGTGGGTGGTGGACGTACCCTTGGCCGGCTTTTCGATGATCCGGGTCACCCGGTCGCCCTCGGCGTACACGGCCGCCCCCTGCCAGGGGTCCTCGACGTGTTTCACCGCCAGCACCGCCTCCTGCCCGGCCAGCTTCCGGTCCAGGGCCACGTACACCTCCGGCCCGGTCAGGATGTCCCCGAAAGTCAGCAGAAAGTCGTCGGCTCCTACCCAGTCCCGCGCCAGCAACGCCGCCCGGGCCGTACCGTTCAGTACCTCCTGCCGGCGGAACTCGATCCCCGGCGCCCCGGCGAAGCACGACTCCACCTGTGCGGCCAAATATCCCGTGACGACGAGAAACTCCTCCAGCCCAGCGTCCCGCAGGTTTTCGATCACGTGGGCGAGCAGCGGCCGTCCCCCCACCTCCAGCATCGGCTTGGGCACCGACCCGGTCAGGGTCTGCATCCGCGTCCCGCGGCCGGCGGCCAGGATCACTGCCTTCTTCACCATGGTCTATCCCAACACGCTACAATAAAGAGACCATGCGCCGCCTGTTCGTCTTCCTAGCGGTTGCCGCCGCGGTCCTGGCCTCGGACCAGTCCCAGGTCCTGCGCGGCCGCCTGCGCCAGCCGGCCGGCCAGCCGCCGGTCATTGAGACGGCCGACGGCAAGAAGTACACCGTCGCCGGCGACCAGTTCACCACCGGCCAGATGAGCGATCCCAAGCTCAAAGACCGCGAGATCGAGCTGGAAGGCCGCTACGCTTCGCCCAGCCATTTCGAGGCTGCGAAGATCTTCACCATCAAGGACGGCAAGCGCTACAAGGCCACCTACTGGTGTGATATCTGCTCCATCCGCACGCACTTGCCCGGTCGCTGTATGTGCTGCCAGGGCGAAACCGAGCTGCAGGAACTGCCGGTCCCATGAAAGCCCTCGCGCTTTTCCTGACTGCTATGTCCGCCGACGCCCAGTATTCCGCCACCCGCCAGGGCGACGCGATCCGCCTGGAAGAGCGTAAGACCGGTATCAGCGTCTCGATCCTGCCCTCGGTCGGCAACATCGCCTACGAGATGAAGGCCGGCGGGAAGAACGTCTTCTGGTTCCCCTTCTCCTCGCCCGAGGACTTCAAGAAGAATCCCACGCTCTGCGGCAACCCCCTGCTGGCGCCCTGGGCCAACCGGCTCGACGAGAACGGCTTCTACGCCAACGGCAAGAAGTACAACCTGAACCTGGGGCTCGGCAACGTCCGGCTGGATACTTTCCAGCACCCCATCCACGGCTTGGTGGTATACACCTCGGAGTGGCAGGTAACCGACTTACGCGCCGACGCCCAAGCCGCTTGGGTCACCAGCCGTCTGGACTTCGCGCGCCATCCCGATTGGCTGGCTCAGTTCCCCTTCGCCCATACCATCGAGATGACGTACCGGCTGAGCGGCGGCGCGCTGGAGGTCCAGACCCGCCTCCAGAACCAAAGCGCCGCGACCATGCCCGTGTCAATCGGTTACCACCCGTATTTCCAGATCACCGACGCCCCCCGCGACGAGTGGACGGTGTCGATAGCAGCCCGATCCCAGTACTTACTCAACGATCAACTCCTCCCCACCGGCCAGATGCGCCCCATCGCCGAGGTCCTACCGGATTCCCGCAATGTGTCGCTACGCGGCATGGCCCTAGACCACGTCTTCGGCGACCTGGCGAACAACGCGACCTTTTCGGTGAAAGGCAAGTCCCAGAAGATCGAAGTAGTCTACGGCCCCAAGTACAAAGTGGCGGTGGTCTACGCCCCCACCGGCCCCAACCGGGACTTCATCTGCTTCGAGCCCATGACCGGCCCCACCAACGCCTTCAACCTCGCGCATCGCGGCATCTACAAGGAACTCCAGACCATCCCCGCAGGCCAGACCTGGCAGGAAAGCTACTGGATTCGTCCGAGTGGGTTCTGAAAAAAGTAGCGGGCGCGTTGAAAGGGTTTTGGGGTGAGCGCGCCCGCCGTTGTAACGGGGATTTGAAGTAGAAGCGTTCCCCGCGCCGGAGAGGTTACTGAATCTCGAAAAAAATTTCCTCTTGACCTCGGCCCCCCTTCGGCGTTACACTAGAGGCGAAGAAAAAGCGAATAAGGGGATTCCCGTTATGCCTTGGACCCATGATATACGGGTTGGCCCGGCCGGCTGGTCCTATCAGGACTGGAAGCGCATCGTCTACCCGGATGCGCGTCCGCGCAACTTCCACGAAGCGGCGTTTCTAGCCCAATATTTCGACGTAATCGAGATCAATACGTCGTTTTACCGGCCCTTGCGGCCGGAATTGGCGCACCTCTGGGTCCGCAAGACCGCATTTAACACTCGTTTCCAGTTCACCGCCAAGCTGTATCGTGCCTTTACGCACGACGGCAAACTCGACCCGGTCGACGTCCGCCAGTACCAGGAGGGCCTCCAGCCCATCCTGGAGGCCGGGCGTTTGGGTTGCGTCCTCATGCAGTTCCCGTGGTCGTTCCGATTCAACCGCGAGAACCGCGACTACGTGATCCTGCTGAAGAAGACTTTCCCCGAGTACGCCCTGGTAGCCGAGATGCGCCACGACTCCTGGCTGGCCGACGAGGCGTTGGGCGTCCTGGTCGACCACCACATTGGCTTCTGTAATATCGATCAGCCCCTGCTCTCGCACTGCATGCCGCCGTCGGCGGTCGTGACCACCCCGGTCGGATACGTCCGGCTCCACGGCCGCAACTACGAACACTGGTTCGAGAAGGACGACGATGTCGCCGCCCGTTACAACTACCTGTACGGTGAGGCCGAGTTGATTCCCTGGGGGGACCGGATTCAGCAGGTCGCCGGACAGGCCCGCACCACGTACGTCATCACCAACAACCACTTCGAAGGCAAAGCGGTAGTCAACGGCCTGCAGCTAATCAACCTGCTGCTGGGCGAGCCGATCGAGGTTCCGCCCGATCTGTTCGATAGCTACCCCGAGGTCGCCCGGATCGCCCGCAACACCCCGGCCCAGGGCAATCTGTTCGGCGATCGTGCGACCGGTCGGGTCGGCATGGCTTCCGAATACCAGGCCCGAGCTCAGCTTCTCCGCGCTCGAGCCTAGCCTGGTAGCGAACTAACCACCTCATATTGATGGTCGAGAGGCCTGGACCGCCACAGGTTGTAGTTGAAGTGCTAGCCTCTAACCCCAACATTCCGCGCAACTTTTTCTCTTGACTCTGGCCTGAAGTGGGTTAAAGTAGACAGCAGTGGCTTAAACTAGAGCCCAGTGGGATGCTCTTTCGAGGCACACACGCGGTCAAGGTCGATGACAAAGGCAGACTCAAGCTGCCCTCCTTGGTGAAGGAGCGCCTCTTCGAGCAGTATGGGGCCCAAGCGGGATACTTTGTGACCAGCTTGACCGGGGACAAGGTTCTCATTTACCCCCTGGCGGAATGGGAAAAGATCGAGGACAGTTTAGCACAAGTCCCGCAGTTTGACAAGCTTAAGAACAAGTTCCTGAATGCGACGAACCTCTACGGAGCCGAAGCCGCCGTGGATGACCAGGGGAGGATGTTGATTCCGGCCAAGCTGCGGGAGTCGGCTGGGGTGAAGGGAGACGTGACCCTTCTCTGGATCTCGAATCGGATCGAGGTTCAGAACGCCGAGCGCCACGAAGCGAGCGTGCAGGGGAACCCTTTTACCGACGAGGACTACGAGGGGCTGTCGAAGTGGAACATCTAAGAGTGCATGAGCCACATCCCGGTCTTACTGGACGTCGTCCTCGACTGGCTGCAAGTCCGCCCGGAGGGGAGCTACGTGGACTGTACCGTGGGCGCCGGCGGATATGCCGAGGCGATCGCCGGCCGGCTGACCACGGGGCGCCTGCTGGCGATCGACCGGGATCCGCAGGCCCTGGCCCGGGTGCGGGAGCGCTTTGGAGATGCCGGGGGGCGGATCGAATACGTGCGGTCGAGCTACGGCGAGCTGGAACGGATTCTGGAGGGGACCCTGGCCGACGGCATCGTAGCCGACCTGGGGCTCTCGCGGGACCAGCTCGAGGATCCCGCGCGCGGATTCAGTTTTTCGTGCGAAGGGCCGCTGGACATGAGGATGGATCCCGAGGCGCCCCTGACCGCGGCAGACATTGTAAACACTTACGGCGAGAAGCCGCTCGCCGACCTGATTTATCAGTTCGGCGAAGAAAGGAGGTCGCGAAGAATAGCCAGAGCCATCGTTCGGGCGCGGCCGCTGACAAGCACACGACACTTGGCGGAAGCCATTGGGCGCGCCGCGCCCCGAACGCCTGGAGACCGTATTCACCCGGCCACGCGCACGTTTCAGGCCTTGCGCATCGCGGTCAACGACGAGCTGGGCGAGTTGCAGAGACTCTTGGACGCCGCGCCGCCGCGGCTGGCGCCGGGCGGCCGATTCCTGGTGGTGAGCTTTCATTCTTTAGAGGACCGGTTGGTGAAGCAGGCGCTGCGGCGGTGGGCCGGTGGCGGCCTGTTGCAGATACTAACCAAACACGTGATCCGGCCGGACGAAGCGGAGACGAGCCGCAATCCCGCCAGCCGGAGCGCCCGCTTACGAGTGGCGGAAAGAAAGGTGGATGAATGGCTATGACGGCAGTGAGCACCGCACAGCAGGATATGTTTCTTTATGACGGCGTGGCGGCGGGGCGGGAGGTGCGGGCGGGACTGGCCCGGCGTTCGGCCTCGGTGCGGCCGCTGCCCATGGAAGACCTCTGCTTTTTCGTCAAGCCCATAGATAACTCGCGGCTGGTGCGGGTGTTGGACCCGCACTCCAGGTGGGACCTGCTCAAGATGCTGGCCGGGGGTATGTTCGCCTTTGTCATAGCCTTGGGATACATCGTGCCCTACCTGTGGATGCTGCGGACGGGCTACCGCATCGAGGAGTTGAAGAAAGAACATGAAACGCTGGTGGACCACAGCCGCGTGCTGCAACTGGAGGAGTCCGGACTGCGGAATCCGCGGCGCATCGACGAGATCGCGCGGACGCGGCTGGGGATGTCCAAACCGACGCCGCGCCAGGTGGTGTGGGCCGATGGGGCCAACGCGCCTTCCCAGCCGACCGACCTGCTGGCGCAAAACCTCTCGCGATTCGTAGGGGAGGGGAGGTAGCGACGGATGGGCCGTCCGATCCAGGGGAATCTGTTTCCGCCCGCGCTGGAGCTGGACCAGGGGCCGCGCGCCGCCCGGCCCAGCAGCGACCTGGGGCCGGCGCGGAAGAAGATCTTGTGGTTCGGAATCCTGGTGTCGTGCTGGGCGGCGGTGATCTTCGTACGCCTGGTCTACCTGCAGGTAGTGCGGCGCACCTTCTTTGAGGAAAAGGCCCGGGCCCAGCAGGAGCGCACGCTGCCGGTGCGGGCCAGCCGCGGCTTCATCCTGGACCGGCGGGGCCGGGAGCTGGCCATCAGCGTGCCCGTGGACTCGATCTGCGCCATGCCCATCGAGATCGCCGATCCGCCGTCGACGGCGAAGATCCTGGCCCGGATACTGGGAGCCTCGCGCCCGGAGCTGGAGAAGAAGTTTGCCGTGCGCAAGGGATTCTGCTGGGTGGCGCGCCTGGTGGAGCCGGACCTGGTGGAGCGGGTGCAGGCGCTAAACCTCAAAGGTATCTACATCCAGAAAGAGAGCAAGCGGTTTTATCCCAAGGGGACCACGGCGGCGCACCTGATCGGAGTGGTGCGGTTGGATCAGATCGGCACGGCGGGCCTGGAGCAGGCGCGCGAAGAGGAGCTGCAAGGGCGGCCGGGGACCATGGTCTTCTCGACCGACGCGCGGAAGAAGTACTTTGCCGGGCACTTCAGCCTGGAGCCGGAGCCGGGACTCAACCTGGTCCTCACCGTCGACGAGAGGATCCAGTACGTGGCCGAGCGGGAATTGGGCCAAGCCATCACCCGGACCAGGGCGGTTGCGGGAACCATAGTAGTGCTCGATCCTGCCACCGGCGGCGTGCTGGCAATCGCCAACCATCCCACCTTCAACCCCAACCAGCCGGCGCGCGGGAGAACCAAAGAGGAGCTGGCGGAAGAGCTGGAGAAACGGCGGAACTTCGCCATCAGTTCCATGTACGAGCCGGGCTCCACGTTCAAGCTGGTTACCGTGGCGGCCGCGCTCGAAGAAAAGGTGGCGCGGCCCGACGAGGTGCTGGATTGCCAGATGGGAGCGATCTACGTGGCCGGTCATCGCATCCGGGACCACAAGGCGTTCGGGCGTCTCACCGTGGAGCAGGTGCTGCAACACTCGAGCGACGTGGGCGCCATCAAGCTGGGGATGCGGCTAGGAGACCAGCGGATGTACCAGTGGATCCGGCGCTTCGGGTTTGGAAAACCCACCGGGCTCGACCTGCCGGGCGAGGCGGCGGGCCTGACCAAGCCGGCCGAGCGGTGGTCGAAGATCTCGATCGGCGCCATCTCCATGGGACAGGAGATCGGGATAACGGGGATGCAACTGGTGCAGGCGGTGGGGGTCATCGCCAACAACGGAATGCTGGCGCCGCCCCACGTGCTGGAAGCGACCTTCGAGCCGGGCGGGAAGCCGGTTCCGGTGCCGCGACCCACGGCGCGGCGGGTCCTGTCGCCGGAGACGGCCATCCAGATGAAGCGCATGATGGAACAGGTCGTACTGAGTGGTACCGGCAGGCTGGCCCGCCTGGAGGGCTACACCGCCGGCGGCAAGACCGGTACGGCCCAGAAACTCGACCCGCGCACGGGTACGTATTCGAAGACCGATTACGTGGCTTCGTTTGTCGGATTCGCGCCCTTGCAGAATCCGGCGATTGTGGTGGCCGTGATTCTGGATGGCCCGCGCGGGTTGCACTCGGGCGGCGGCGTGGCTGCTCCTGTATTCCCGCGGGTGGCTGGAGAAATCTTGCGGTATCTGGAGGTGCCGCAGGATGTGCCGGCGGATCCGGCGCTGCGGGCCCGGCGGGCGAATCCCGATCCGCAGTTGCTGGCCGAAGTGAACGATTTCAACCCGGAGAACGAGCGGGTGGGCGAGTTTCCCCTGGCGTTCGCGCCGGAGGAGGAGGGGGCGCTGGGTCGAGAGGGCGCCCCTGCCCCCTCTCCGTCTTCTCCGAACGTGGTGCTGGCGTCGGCCGATGCGGTGCCGAACTTCCAGGGCAAGCCGCTGCGCACCGTAGTGGAGGAAGCGATCGCCCTGGGATTGGACGTGGATCTGCGGGGAAGCGGCGTGGCGCGCCGCCAATCGCCGCCTCCGGGCAGCCGCCTGACGGCTGGAGCACGTGTCACCGTCGAGTTTGAACGGTAGATGACGCTCGACGAGGTTCTCGCAGGCGTGAAAACGCTGGGGGCCGTGCCCCCGGTTCCGGTGCGCGGGGTGCAGTACGATTCGCGGAAACTGCAGGGGGGCGAGGTGTTCTTTGCCTTTCCCGGTGAGCGCGTGGATGGGCACCACTTCCTCCCGCAGGCGATCGAGAAAGGCGCCGCCGCGGTGGTCAGCGAGCGGCCTCCAGAGACCGGTGTCGCCGTGCCGTGGGTGCAGGTGGCTCACGGCAGGGTGGCCCTGGCCCTGGCGTCGCTGAATTTCTACGGCCACCCCGACCGGCGGCTGAAGCTTACCGGCGTCACCGGCACCAACGGGAAGACGACGACGGTATATCTGGTTGATGCCATGCTGCGGGCCGCGGGGTTCACCACGGGCTACTTCGGGACGATCGAGCAGATGATCGCCGGCGAAAGGCGTCCCACCGTAAACACGACCCCCGAGTCGCTCGACCTGGTGCGGATGTTTGTAGAACTGGAGCAACGCGGTGGCGCCCATGCCACCTTCGAGGTGTCGTCGCACGCGCTGGAGCTGCGGCGGGTGTACGGTCTGGCGTTCCACACAGTAGTGTTCACCAACCTCACCAGAGACCACCTGGACTTCCACGGGACCATGGAGCGGTACGCCGCGGCCAAGCGGCGGCTGCTCGAAGGCGCCGGGGGGCCGCCGCCGCGGTATGCGGTGATCCACCACGGAGACCCCTGGGGACGCAAATGGGAGAAACTCGGCGGCTTCGAGCCCCTTACCTATGGCCTGGACAACGGGGCCGCGATTACCGCCGGCAGGGTGGTCTCGGATTTCGAAGGCGTGCGGTTCACCGCCTCGACGCCGGTGGGGCGGTTTGCCGTGCGGTCGCCGCTGCTGGGCAAGTTCAACGTGCTGAACCTCCTGGCCGCGATCGGCGTCGGGATTTCATATAATCTGACCGCCGAGGCGATTGCGACCGGAGTGGCGGCTTGCCGCTCGGTGCCGGGCCGCCTGGAGCGCCTGGAGGGCACGCAACCGTTCGTGGTGGCCGTAGATTATGCTCATACCGACGAGGCGCTGCGCAGCGTGATTCAGGCGGCCCGGGAGCTGGCCGCCGGCAAGGGCCGGGTGATCACGCTGTTCGGCTGCGGAGGCGACCGCGACCGGTCCAAGCGTCCGCTGATGGGCGAGGCGGCCGGGTCGTTGAGCGACCTGGTGGTGCTGACCTCGGACAACCCGCGGTCGGAGGATCCGCTCAATATCATCAATGACGCCGTGATCGGCTTGCAGCGCGCCAATGCGCGTTACCAGGTGGAGGCCGACCGGGCCGCGGCCATCCGCAAAGCCATTAGTGAAGCGCGGGCCGGCGACATCGTGCTGCTGGCGGGTAAAGGACATGAAACCTACCAGGCGTGCGCCGGCCGGACCGTTCCCTTCGACGATCGCGAAGTGGCCCGCCGGGTGCTGGAGGAGTTGGGCTACCGCCCCTGATGCTTTTATCGTGGGAAGAAATTGCTCGAATGACCGGCGCCGACGCGCCGTCCGGGAAGAACTTGCCGATCCGGGTGGAGGGCTATTCGATTGACTCGCGAACCGTCGGGACGGGGGAGGTCTTCTTCGCGGTGCGCGGGAAGCGGGACGGTCACGAGTTTGTGGACGCGGCGCTCGCGGCTGGGGCGGCAGGCGCCGTGGTGGCCCGAGGCCTGGCGCGACAGCGCGACCGGCTGCTCTTCGTGCCCGATCCCCAGACCGCGCTGCAACAACTGGCACGGCAGGCGCGTGAGAAATGGAACGGCCGCGTGGTGGCCGTGACCGGCAGCAACGGCAAGACCACGACCAAGGAGATTGTGGCGGCGCTGCTCCGGACCCGCTACCGCGTGGCCAAGTCCGACGGCAACCTGAATAACGATCTGGGACTGCCGCTGTCGCTCCTACGTCTGGACGACGCCGCCGAAGTCGGGGTGCTGGAGATGGGTATGAACCACGCGGGTGAGATCCGGGCCCTGGCTGCGATCGCCCAGCCCGACGTCGGCGTAGTGACCAACGTGAGCGCCGCCCACCTGGAGTTCTTCGCTTCCGTCGATGAAATTGCGCTGGCCAAACGGGAGTTGATCGAGAGCCTGCGACCCGACGGCGTGGCCGTGCTGAACGCCGACGATGAGCGCGTGCGGGGTTTTGCCGCCGCTCATCCCGGCCGGGTGGTGACCTACGGCGTGGAGAACGAAGCGGAGGTGCGGGCGATGGAGGTGGAGTCGCTGGGTCCGGCGGGGACGTTGTTCCGCGTGGCTGGAGTGGCCGGCGATTTCCG